>JAKSOH010000040.1 GCA_024405675.1 Victivallaceae bacterium | reverse complement strand
ACAACGTTCGCAGTCACTCCCCCGCGATGTTCAGGGCAGGGTGGTTTTAAGACCTTGGGGGGGGGGGGGGGGGGGGGGGGGGGGGAGGAAGAGCGAGAAGACAACACCGCCCCACAAACCCACCCCCAAACAAACAACCAAACACAAAAAAGACGCTGACAGTGGCGACGGGACTTACTTCGTTGGGAACCGGGACGATTACCATCAACGGTGAAACCGCAACCGGTGGTTCGGTGGTAGTCGACGACAAGTCCTACGTGGTTCGTCTGTCCGGCAACAATCTGGTCATCGTAAGTGCCGTCGGAGCAGGCATCATCACTCCTAGCGGGACCAACACGCTGGAAATCGACGGCATCATCTACACCGGCGCTTCCTTTACATCCATGGAGGATGCCTTCGGCACGTATTCCGTGGCTGCGGTCCAGGGATGTACGTTTAGTACCCAGTCAACCATTGGTCTCGACAAGACTGCAGTGATAGACCAGACCGAGTTCAACGGAAGCAGCGTTTCCGGCAACGGCGGCGCGCTCTGCAACGACGGCAGTGCCTTGGTTTCCGCCAGCACCTTCTCCGCCAACACGGCTTCTGCGGGCGGCGCTTTTTACAACACCGGCATCGCGATTTTGCGCGACAGTACTTTCGCCACGAGCACGGACACAGTCCGCAACACAGGGACCATGACGATTGGCGGTACGGTCCGGACTGCGGCGAACATCTCTTCCGACACGGCGATCACTGTCGAACAGGGGACCGAGTTGGTTCTCAACCTCGCTGTTTACGAGGGGACGACATCGAGGGAGCTGCTCACCGGTTTCGATGCCATGCTCGGCATGTCCCAGGCTGATCTCACCATGTCCATAGACGTGTCGGATAACCAAGCGCAAGGAACCTACGTCCTGGCAACCGGCATATCTTCGCTGGCGCAGCAGGAATTCGCAATTGCAATCGACGGAGACTTCCAGTCGAGTCTGGTCGTCGCAATAGGGGAAAAGGCCCTGCATGGCAACAAGCTGTACATACTGGACCTCGCCGACGAAACGTTGTCGCTTGACATAACTAGCTTCCGATGGGAGAATTGTCCCGTCATCTCCGTGCTGGCCGGCACTCCCAAGAGCGACGACCGGTGCATCACCGGACTCAAGTTGCTTGACGTCAAGGCCGCCGGTACGTATGAAGGTGCCATTATCGAGACCCAAGCAGGCAAGGCCAATGTGAAGATTGCCAACAACGGGGAAGTGGATATACTCGAGTTCAGGCAGCATGCAAATGGTAGCCAGACGACTATTGCTATGAAAAAGAACGCCAAACTCGTTGTTTCCGGTCCCAACGGAATGTCCGGCATCGCCAAGCTGACCACCGGCGACAACAGCATCGTCCGCGTGTCAAAAGACATCGTCGGCACCATGGCAAACGACAGCCTGACCATCGGCAAGGCCAACGGCGGCACCATCGGTGGCAAGTTGGACTTCGGCGCCGGCAAGAACACGCTCAAGATCGGCGCCAACTCCACCGTCAGCATTGACGGCGGTGTCTTCGGCGTTCAGTCGTTCGCGCTCACGGCCGGAGCCAAGGACAAGGAGAAGAAGCAGCAACGTACCATTTTTACCGCCGGCAACATCATCGGAACCGACAACAAGGACAAGATCACCCTCGGCAACTTCAGCACGCTTACAGCGGCCTCCATCGATCTGAAGGACGGCGAGAGCGCATTGACGGCCGGCGGAGCCGGATCGAAGCTGGTTGTCACGGGAGAGGTATCGGGAATCAATGCCTTCAAGACAGGCAACGGCAAGGACACATCCGAGGACGGTGCCGTAGCGGTCGATATCGGCAAGCTTTCGCTCGATAGCGCCAAGAAGAACACGCTATCCATCGGCAAGTTCGGAAGCGCCACCATCCATCAAGCCAATATTGAGGCCAAGGCAACCGTGACCATCGGCGCCAATGCGGATGTGGATATGCATGGCGCCAATCTCGACAATATCAACAAGTTGACGATTACGGCAGGGGCCAAATACAAGGATGGCAGCGGCCAGCAGACGCAAGGCATCACCACCTTCGAGGCGAACACGGCGACCGGTCCCGATGCGAACGTCGCGTTCAAGGTCGGCGGCTACGCCTACGTGACATTCGGCGATATCGACTTCATGAAAGGCAAGGATACGCTGAACATCGGCGGCAAGGGCGTGCTGTTTGAGGCAAAAGACGTGAAGAACGTTGCCACGCTCAAGGTGGCGGCGGGCAAGTCCGCCGCCGAAGCAGAGATGGCGAAGGTAACCATCAATGGCAACATCTCCTTCGACCAGGTGTCCAACAAGCTCGACATTGGCGCCTACTCGAAGTTTTTGGCAGACGATATCACCGCCACGCTGGATGATCCGAAGACCAAGATGGTTGTGAACATCGGGTCGGCCGGCACGGTGAGCTTGAGAAGCATCGACCATGTGTCCTCGCTGAAAGTGGCCGCCGGCAAGCAGAACAAGACCACGGGAGACATTGATATGACCGATTTCGGCGCCAACGTAATCAAAGGCACCGATTACAACGACACCTTCGCCTTTGGAAACGACGTGACAGCGGAATTCGGCACCATCGACATGGGGGGCGACGACGACAAGGACAAGCTGACCATCGGCAAGGGATCGCTGGTGGAGACGGGCGTAATACGCAATGTCGAGCAGATCTCGCTTGGCGACAACAGCGCCCTGAACGTAATCAGTTTCTGCGATCTCAAGAACTGCAAGATCACCGGATCCGCGGGAGGCAACACGTTGTTGTTCGGGCAGGATACGCATGTCGGAGAAGTCGACCTGGGCAAGGGCGAGAACGCGATTGGTTTCCTGTTGCATGGCACCGATGTGACTCTCGACACCAGATGCGTCATAGACAAATACAGTGGCGATGACAAGTTGTACATCAACACCACCGTATATGAAGGAACCGCGGGTTATATAGGTGACGGACGAGAGGCCTTGCTGGAGCAAAAGAACGGCGGGCTCTGGCTCACGGTGCGGATGAAGTAAACGCAATCAGGACATACAACTTATAAACGTCAAAACGTACTGTTTTTGATTTTTTCGATTCCGGAAAATCATGAAGCAAGGGGTGCTGCGATGTCACGAAACGAAGATATAGGTAAGGCCATACAATTGTTCCGCGCCGGCAAATTCATGGACGGAATGCTTTTCGCAGAGGGCCGTCGTCTGACCGACGACGCCGGACTGCAATGCGAGATCGCGAAGGCCATCATGGTCGGCGACGGGGCCTACGGCGGACCGGTCATGGCCGCCATGTGGTTCCGGTTGGCCGCGGAGGGCGGAAGCGTTGACGGCGCCTTCAACTACGGTCATTGCTGTACGCTCGGCTACGGTGTCGAACGCGACTACGCCGAGGCGAGCAAATGGTTGCTCGTCGCCGCCATGGCCGGTGTCGCCGGGGCGCAAAGCAATCTCGGCGTTTTGTATCTCGAGGGTGGTTACGGACTGGACATGGACTGGAAGATGGCCGTCAGATGGCTGAAGAAAGCGGTGGAGCAGCATGACGAGGAGGCTTGTTACAATCTCGCGATCTGCTACGAGTATGGACATGGCGTCAAGAAGAATTACAAGAAATGCTTCGAGCTCTACGGTATCGCGGCAAGGGCCGGGCACGAATACGCCATGGCGTTCCTCGGTCGCTGCTATGCCATCGGCATCGGCGCGGAGAAATCGCTCGTCGATGCCGCATTTTGGTATGCCAAGTCTGCCGCTTCCGGGTGTCCTTTGGGGCAGTATTACTACGGTATGGCGCTGGAGTACGGGTTCGGCGTACAGCGCGACATCCGCGAGGCATGCCGATTGTTCAAGCAGGCGGGAGACGCCGGCATTGAACCGGCGGCCAGGCGTCTGGAGGAGTTGAGACGGCATCGACCTTCCAACCGCAGGTTCGACAAGCCGCCTGTGCTCCTGGAGCTGGATGGAATCGTCGGCCAAAGAAAGGTGAAGCGATTGGTTTCGAATCTTTACAAGATCGCCAGGTTAAACGAGGAACGCAAGAAGCACAACCTGCCGGCCATGGACATGCCGAGCCATTTCGTATTCACCGGCAGCCCCGGCACGGGCAAGACCGTCGTGGCAAGGATATTGGCGAAAATATTGCACGAGGTCGGCATCATTCCGGAAGCGAAGCTGATCGAAACCGACCGGTCGGGGCTGGTGGCCGGCTACACCGGGCAGACAGCCATAAAGACCAACGAGATAATCGATTCTGCGCTCGGCGGAGTGCTTTTTATCGACGAGGCCTATTCCCTGAACGGCGGAATGCATGATAGTTTCGGCGAAGAAGCGGTGGCGACGTTGATCAAGCGCATGGAGGACGACCGCGGCAAGTTCGTGGTCATCGCTGCCGGATACCAGGACGACATGGACAACTTCCTATCAATGAATCCCGGTCTCAAGTCGCGTTTCAACGGATTCATGGAGTTCTCCGATTATTCCGAAGACGAGCTCCTGGAGATTTTTCTCCACATGGCGGCGGAGAGGCAGATGATCGTCGGAGATGGCGTCGGCGACCGGGTGCGCGAATACCTGTCATGTGCGAGGAACGCTCCCGGATTCGCCAACGGGCGGACAGTGAGAAATCTCCTTGGAGACGTCAATATGATGCTGGCCAACCGCCTTTACTCCAACTACAACATCCATCACATCGACCAAATTACGATGCAGACCATCCTTCCGTGCGATATTCCTGTGTGGCGTGGTAATCGACCGGTCGACATACCCCCGGAACCCGGCCCGAAGAAGAAAATCGGTTTTTGACGGCGTTCGTGGTTCAGGTGCGGTGCGGCCGGTAGGGATCGGGCAGTGCGTTCATCGCGTCGGCGCCTTGACGGCCTGTGATCGCCTGTGAAATCGTCATGACGTATCGCAGGCTGTCCGCGTTGACGGCATGCGAGAACAGCTGGTTGGCGGCGAATCTCAGTATTTCGGTGTCACCGAAATCCGTCGTCTCCCCGTCGGTCAGCGGCACTACCGACCAGTTGCGGTGCGGGGAAAGTCCGCGCGGGGCGATTCGCATCGGGCTCTCGGTGAGGAACACTTCTCCACGGTACATTACGGTCTTGAAATCATCGGGATTGAGCATCAGCTGCCGGCAAAGTGCGCATAGCACGGAATCGGCGAGGTCGCGAGACTCCAGCCCGACGCCGACGCAATAGTTGTCCACGCATAGGTTGGAGTCGACATGTCCTATGAAGTCGGCGTCGAATCTCATCGCCGTCGCCAGATCGTCCAATCGGGTGAACTTGCGGCGGCGCATCTCTATAAGAAAATCGCGCAAAATATCCTCGACTTCCATCTGGTTGTCATTGTCATACCACAACATGTGGATGGCGACCATCCCCTTCAAAAAATCGACGTCGCCCGACAACAGGTCATGAACCGCTTCCCTGCGCTTTCGAAGGAGTATCATTGCCTGCAGCTGGTGGATGCGTCGGCGCAACCTTTGGTCTTTGCTTTCCTGCAGCTCGGCTATCTTCTCGTCGGTGATTCCCTTGGAATTGGCCAGCATGGTCACCGCCGCGCACGCATCCCCCTCGTCCTTGGAGGACAGCATGTTGATCAGCTGCTGTATGTCCCTTTCGTTGAGCATCTTATTTCTTGTCGTCACCAGTCGGCTTGGTCGGAAACTTGTTCTGTAGTGCATCACGTGCTATTTGCTTGACCTCGCGGCTGAAATCGCCGCGCAGTATCCACTGCAAGAAGCTCGGTTCGTTTTCCGCGATGTCGCGAAGCGTCCGGCCCTGGTGCTTGCTGAAGTTGATTACAGCTTCACCGCAGGCCCACTTGAACTTGCGAGTTTTATCGACATACGCGCTGTTGATGCTGTTGCCAAAGGCGGCGAGATCCTTGACGTTGCTTGGCATTTCCGGGTGCTTTGCCAGTTGTCCGAGCAGCACCTCAATCGTGGCATTGTTGTCCGCGGCCGCGCCGTGGGCGCCGATGAGGTCCTTGCCGCAGAAGAAACGGTAGGCCCCCTCCAGCGTGTGAGGATAAAGCTTGGCGTAGATGTTGAATACGTCCAAGGCGTTGCGGTCGTTGAAATCTGCTTCGATTCCCGCGCGGTTGAACTCGTTTTCCAATATCGGAATATCAAATTTGGTGATGTTGTAGCCGCCGAAGTCGCAGTCCGCCAGGAACGCGTAAAGTTTCTGCGCGATGTCTTCGAATTTCGGGCACTCGGCGACATCCTCGTCCTTTATGCCATGGACCTCCGTGGATTCCGGCGGAATCGGAATACCGGGATTCAGCCTGCGCACCGCGCTGCGGCTGGTGCCATCCGGCATTATCTTTGTCACTGCGATCTCGATGATGCGGTCGCGTTCCGGATTTGTTCCGGTGCTTTCGATGTCGAAGAATGCGATGGGTCTTTCCAGATTCAGTTGTTCGAGCATTTGGGTTTCCTCCGTTGCGCCGTTTGTATCTCAGTTTGTACTTTCAATTGTCATGCCGATTTCGGGTCGAACGCATCGCGTATGGCATCGCCCAAAATGTTCAGCGACAGTACGAGCAGGAACATGAAACCGGTGGCCGTCGCTATCTCCCACCATTCGCCGCGCCACAGGCGCTGCTGCCCGTC
The DNA here is from genome assembly GCA_024405675.1 of Victivallaceae bacterium. Taxonomy (GTDB): domain Bacteria; phylum Verrucomicrobiota; class Lentisphaeria; order Victivallales; family Victivallaceae; genus UBA1784. The sequence continues at coordinate 6,880 of JAKSOH010000040.1, read as the reverse complement.
CGATATCATCGTGCCCCAGCTCGGGGCTGTCTGCACGCCAAGTCCAAGGTAGCTCACTATGACCTCCATCATGATTGCTCCGGCGAAGGTCAGCGTGAAGTAGATGATGATCAGATGCGCCAGGTTCGGCAATATGTGCCGGCGTATAATCACCCGGCGCGGAACGCCGGCGACCAGGGCCGCGTCGACGAATGAGCTGCGCCGCAGTTTCATGGTTTCGGCCCGGGTCACCTTGCAGATTGTCACCCAGCCGGTGAGTCCGATCGCGATGTAGACGGCGAGGACGCAGGGATCGGTGTTGATTGCCTGCGACACCACGCGGACGCACTTCATTGCGCCCGGCGGCAGGAATCCCCTGGATACTAGCAGCGCGAAGGCCAGTATGAACAGCAGGGACGGCATAGACGCGAACACGCTGTAGAGCCAGGTGACCAGATCGTCTACGAAACCTCCCCGGAAACCGGCCGACGAGCCCAGCGTGACGCCGATGGCCACGGCGATGGCGCTGGATATCAGGCCGACTTTGAGCGCGCTGGCGGTGCCGGCGACAGCCCTCACCAGGACGTCGCGTCCCTGGTAGTCTGTTCCAAGCGGATGTTTGCGACTCGGTGCCGCGTTTGCGTTGTCGGGGTCGGCGATTTCGAATATCGGCGTCTCGTGCCGGTGGCGGCAGATGACATCGTGTATTTCCGTCGCCAGCGCAAAACCGAGATAGAGCGCCAGCACCAGGACCGTCAGATATCCCGATGGCCTGGAGAAGAGTTTCTTCCATTGCCTAGTATTGCCGCTCACTTCTTTTTCTCCGTTCCAAGACGTCTCAGCGCCACCTGTATCAGCGCGACGTCCGTCGGCGTGACTCCGTCGATGCGGCCGGCTTGTCCGGTCGTCATGGGACGGATGCGTTCGAGTTTCTGGCGCGCCTCGTTGCCAAGTCCGGCGAGCGCCGAATAGTCGAAATCAGCCGGTATTTTCTCGGTTTCCAACTTCTTCATGCGCGCAATCTGCACTTCCTCTCGACGCAGATATCCGTCATAGACGGCCTCGGCCACCAGCGTGGAGGCGATCCGCTCCGCGTCGCGGCCGGTTACTTCCGCAATATTCTCCAGCACGAAGTCGTGCGCCATTGTTTCGTCCATCGTCTTGATGGCGTCGAACACCGGTTTCCCCCCGAACCGCAACTTCTTTGCCACGGCGAGCGACGCCTCGTAACGGGACTGGTATTCGCGGAATCTCGCATACTTGTTTTCCGGAAGCAGCCCGTTGGCATGGGCGAACTCGCAGAGCCTCAGGTCCGCGTTGTCCTGACGCAGCGACAGCCGGTGTTCGGCCCGGCTGGTGAAAAGCCGGTACGGTTCGACAATTTCCTTGGTCGTGAGATCGTCCATCAACACACCAATGTAGCTCGTGTCGCGTCCGAATGCGACCGGTGTCATGCCGGCGGCTACGCGCGCCGCGTTGAGTCCGCCAACCAGCCCCTGGCCGGCAGCCTCCTCGTAGCCGCTTGTGCCGTTTATCTGACCGGCGGCGAAGAGATTGCGGTATTTCTTGACTCTTGTGGAGCTTTCTATTTGATCCGACGGCAGGTAGTCGTATTCGATGGCGTAGGCGTATCTGGTGATTACCGCGTGCTCGAGCCCGGGGATGGATTTGACCATCTCCCGCTGCACCTCCACCGGCATGCTGGTCGAGAGTCCGTTGAGATAGTATTCGCCGGTCTCGGCGCTCTCCGGCTCCAAATGCAGCAGATGGCTGGGGTGGTGGGGAAACCTGACGACCTTGTCCTCGAACGACGGGCAATATCTGGTTCCCGTACCATGGATGACTCCGCCGTACATCGGGGACTTGTCCAGGTTGTTCCTAACGATTTCCGCGGTGCGGTCCGTGCTTCTCGTCAGATAGCAGGGCAGGTCGGATCGCATCGCCCTCGGCATGGCCGGCATCAAATCGGCGTCCCAGTGGCTGAATCTCCCGTCTGGATCGGCCGGCTGGACGTCCAGCGACGCGAAGTCGATGCTGGACGCTGCGATGCGGGGCGGAGTGCCGGTCTTGAAGCGGCCGAGCCGCAGGCCGAGCGTACGTGTCATCTCCTCCGGAAGCCGGTCGGACGATGGATCGCCGGCGCGTCCTCCGGAATAGTGGGAGAGTCCGAAGTGTAGCAATCCGTGCAGGAACGTGCCGGTGGTGAGCACCAGCGCATCGCATCCGTAGGTCTCTCCAATCCTGTCCTCGATTCCCCGGATGACGTCGTTTTCGACGATGAAGCCGACGGCCTCGGTCTGGAGCGTCTCCAGATTCGGTTCGGCTTCCAGGAAATTCTCCATTGCCCGGTGATAGACCGACTTGTCGCATTGCGCCCGCGGCGACCGGACCGCCGGTCCCTTGGCCGTGTTCAGCATCCTGAACTGTATGCACGCCGCATCGGCGACGATTCCCTGCGCTCCGCCGAGCGCGTCAATCTCCCTTGTCACCTGACCCTTGGCGATTCCACCGATGCAGGGATTGCAGCTCATCTGGGCGATATGGTCGTAGTTCAACGTCACCAGAAGCGTCTTCGCCCCGCATCTCGCGGAGGCGAGGGCGGCCTCGCAACCGGCATGTCCGGCTCCGATCACGATGACGTCGTACGACTTGGTCATTTGCGGGCCCGCCTCATCTCCATCTCGACCTCGCGCTTGCGTATCGCCTCTCGCTTGTCGCCGTGGGTCTTGCCCTGGCAGTAGGCTATCTCGACCTTGACCAGCCCGTTCTTGAGATACATCTTCAGCGGGATGATGGTGCCGCCCTTGCTCTTCAGCGTGGACGACAGCTTGAGTATCTGGCGCGCATGCAGAAGGAGCCGCCGTTCGCGTTTCTCCTCGTGGTTGAAGTGCCCGCCGTAGCCGTATGGGGCGATGTGCACGTTGCACATCCAGGCCTCCCCGCCGGCGATGCGGACATAGCCGTCCTGAAGCTGCACATGGTGTTCGCGGCAGCTCTTCACCTCGGTTCCCATCAGCGCCACACCGGCTTCCATCGCCTCGATTATCGTGTAATCGTGAGGAGCCTTGCGATTTGTTGCGACGACGGGATCGTCATGCTTTTGGGACGGTTTTTTCTTAGCCATCGGTTCAACCTATTTCTTCGCCAGGTACTTCCTGGCATCCTTCCTGTATTCGCAGGTTTTCGGAGTGTTGGAATCAACGAGCAATTCGGCGAGCTTTTTCGCGAGCTCCTCCTGTTCCTTCGTGAGCTTCACCGGAACCTCCAGCTCCACGATGGCGTAGAGGTCGCCGCGGCGCCTGGTGTTGAGCACCGGCGCGCCGCATCCGGCGAGTTTTATCTTCTGCCCGTTCTTTAGGCCCTGTTGCAGCTTTACCGTCTTGGGGCCGTCTATGGTCGGGACCTCTATCGTCCCGCCGACCATGGCCAACGGAGCAGGGACCAGCAGCCTGCAGTACAAGGTGTCGCCCTCGCGGACGAACACATCGCTTTCCTCGACGGCGAAAATGACGTAGAGATCGCCCTGCGATCCGCCGTTTCGACCGGCGTTGCCGCGTCCGGTGTACCTGATCTTCGTGCCGGAGTCGATTCCGCCGCCGAGATTGACGGAGACGGTATCCTTGACTTCTTCGCTTCCAGTACCATGACACTTCTTGCACGGCTTCTCTATGACCTTGCCGGATCCGCCGCAGACCGGGCATTCCTGGCGCATGATTCCGAAGAATCCGCCGGCCTCGTTGTATCCGCGACCGCCGCAACGCTGGCAGGTCTTCCTGCCGGATCCCTTCTCGGATCCGGATCCATGGCATTCCGAGCATTGCACCGTGTGCTTGAAGGATATGTCCTTCTTTACGCCGTTCATCGCCTCGTCGAAACTGATGCGCAGCGTGTATTGCGGCGTCGCTCCCTGCATCGGACCGTTCGGGTCCTGGTGGCGCATATTGCCGCCGAAGATGTTTTCGAATGAGAATCCGCCGCCGAAGAACTGGTTGAAGATGTCCTGGGCGTTGAACCCAGGTCCGGGGCCATGTCCGCCACTGGTGTAGGCCTCATGTCCGTACCGGTCGTATTCGGCCCGTTTTTCCGGAGTTCCAAGGACGTCGTAGGCCTCGGATATCTCCTTGAACTTCTCCTCGGCCGCCTTGTCGCCCGGATTCTTGTCCGGATGATACTGGACGGCCAGCTTGCGGTAGGCCTTCTTGAGTTCATCCTGGGTGGCGTTGCGCGACACTCCCAGTACGTCGTAGTAATCTTTGGACATCTAGTTCATCTCCTTGGCATTGTTGTCCGCGGCCGGACCGGCGTTTCCGGACGCCTCCGGTTCCGTTTTCTCCGGACCCTTGGAAACGACGACCTTGGCCGGACGCAGCAACCGATCGCCGAGCTTGAATCCGCAGTTCCACATCTGGGCGACGACGCCTTCCGGAATGGTGTCGGAGAAGGTCTGGCCCATGGCCTCGTGCTGTTCCGGGTCGAATTTCTTGCCGACGGCGTCCACTGGTGTCACGCCGAGATCATCGAAGGCCTTGAAGAACTGGTCGATGATCATCTTGAGTCCCTGACGTACCGCGTCGATGTTGTCGGAGCTTTCCGCCGCTGTCTTCGCCATCGACAGGTAGTCGTAGATGGTCAGGAACGGATGGAGCGTGTCGGCCTTGGTGTAGGCCCTGGCGTCGCTCATCTCCTTGGCCGTGCGCTTGCGGAAGTTCTGATATTCCGCCGAAATGTAGAGATATTCCTTCTCAAGCTTGCGGAGCTTCTTTTCCGGCGTCGGCGTCTTGAATTTCGCGATCAGCGCCCGGAGCTCGTCCATCATTTTCTGGATGATGGTGCGGCGCACCGCTCCGTCGAACACCCCGGAGTCGCCGTCCGCCGGCTCTGATTTTTTCTTCTTTATGTCATCGAGCTTCTGCTTGAGAACCTCGATCTCCTCGGGCTCCGCGTCACCGTCGTCCTTCATCTTGCCGATCTCGCTGTCGATGCCGCGAATCTCCTCGTCGAGCTTCTGCTCCTCCGGATCGGTCTTGGGATTCTCCTGGGCCGGCTGGTCCTGGACGGCTTCGCCAGACGGATCGATGTTTCGCTTCGTTTCTTCGTCCATGCTTTTTCCCTTTCTCTGTTGTTGCGTTGATTCTCGCGATGCAGGCATGTTCATACGCAACTGCGACAAGAATCGTGCCATTGCGGCGTTTCCTTCTAGACCGCGCCCCGGCAGGTGGGACCTTTTGTCCACTCCGTGCGCCTACGTGTCGCACCATCGCGATATTATTTTCTTTAAAGTAGCGCGCGCAAATTGCGTTTTCAACGGAAAACAACATGTTAATTTGTTGTTAAAAAATAACAATGTGTGTAAAAAACTAACAAGCACGTTTGCAAAAGTAGGTGTGTGGATATATTTTTGTCATATGCAACGATTGTCGGTTGCGCGGCGGAGGTTTTGTCATGCACGAGCGCAGGGAAGCGATTTTCAAATACATTGAGCAGCAAGGCGAGGTAACGCTCGCCGGGCTTTGCGGCGAATTCTCCAACTGGTCGTCGATGACTATTCGCCGCGATCTGGCCGCGCTGGCCGCCGAACGGCGCATCATCCTGACCAAGGGCGGAGCCAGAATGCTCCCGCAGCGCTACGGGTTGGACGAGGCCGTCTACACTGAGCGCGAGCTCCACAACTCGGATGCGAAGATCCGCATAGCCCGGACTGCGGCGACTTTGATCACCCGCGGCAAGGGCATATTTCTTGACGCCGGCAGCACGGTCATGGAACTGGCGCGCCGGATGCCCGACTGCGATCTCGCGGTGGTCACCAACGCTCTCAATATTGCGTTGGAGTTGGCGACCAGCAAGACCAAGCCGTCCGTGGTGATGCTGGGCGGAACGCTTTCCAGGAAGACAATCGCCGTGGCCGATCCCATGGTCATGTCGCGCCTCGAGCAGATAAACATCGACACTGCGTTCATGTGCACGTCCGGCTATGACGAGAAGGTAGGATTTTCCGTCGGCACCGAGCTGGATGCCATGCTCAAACGCGCCGTCATTTCAAGGGCGAGACGCGTGGTGATGCTGGTCGATTCGTCGAAATTCGGCATGGTGCTTCCGTTCTCGTTCGCGTCGCTGGAGGACGTCGACGTCCTGGTCTCTGACGCCGCGTTGCCAGGAAGGGGAAGTTCGAAGTGCAAATTCAAACTAGCAGTTTAACAATAGCCACAACACATCAATTGAAAAAGAAAGGAAGTGCACAATGGCTGATATCGTAATGATGCCCCAGATGGGTGTCTCCGAGGAGAGCGCTCTCCTCGCCGAGTGGAAGGTCAAGGAAGGCGACGTCGTCAAGCAGGACGATCCGCTCTTCAGTCTCGAGACCGGCAAGTCAAGTTTCGAAGAGCTTTCCAAGCTCGCCGGAACGATTCTCAAGATTCTCGTGCCCGCCGGCGAGGAAGTCGCCGTGGGTTCCCCGGTGGCCGTGATCGGCAAGCCGGGAGAAAAGTTCGACGTTCCCGGTGGCGCCGCCCCTGCGGCCGCTCCCGCCGCCGAGGCTCCTGCCGAGGCTCCCGCCGCCGCCCCCGCGGCCGCTCCCGCGCCTGCCGTCGCCGCCGCCGCCGCTCCGTCCGGCGAGGCCAAGTTCGCTTCTCCGCGGGCCCGCAAGCTCGCCGCCGATACCGGCGTGGACATCGCCAGTTGCTCCGCCACCGGCCCGGACGGCAGGGTGATCGAGCGTGATGTCAAGGCCGCCCTGGCTTCCGGCGCAACCGCCGCTCCGGCCGCGGCTTCCGCAGCCCCGGCTTCGTCCGCTCCGGCCGCGGCTGCTCCGGCAGCCACCCCGGCAGCCGCGTCCGAGGACCAGCCGATCTCCCGCACCCGCACGGTCATCGCGGAGAACATGCGCGGATCGCTGCCGCCCACG
>JAKSOH010000004.1 GCA_024405675.1 Victivallaceae bacterium | reverse complement strand
CTACAAGGAGGAGCAGGCCAAGGCCAAGAAGAAGGACGGCGAATCCGACGAAGACTCCAAGGCCCGCAAGACGGCGCTCAAGGACGCTCAGAAAGTCCTGGCCCAGAAGCTCGCCTCCTACGGCGACATCTACTGCAACGATGCCTTCGGCACCGCGCACCGCGCCCACGCCTCGACGGCGGTCATCACCAAGTATATCGGCGAGTCTGTCGCCGGATTCCTGATGGAAAAGGAGATCGAGTATCTCGGCAACGCGGTCGAGAATCCGGTCCGTCCGTTTGTCGCCATCCTCGGCGGAGCCAAGGTCTCCGACAAGCTGGCGGTCGTGAAGAACCTGCTCGGCAAGGTCGACACGCTCATCATCGGCGGCGGAATGGCCTATACTTTCCTCAAGGCGCAGGGATGCTCCGTCGGCAACTCGCTTTGCGAGAACGACCAGATCGAGTATGCGAAGGAAATGATCGATCTCGCCAAGTCGCGTGGCGTCAAGTTCCTTCTGCCGGTCGACAGCATCGCCGCCGACAAATTCGACGCCAACGCCAACTCCCAGGTGGTCGGAGAGAACGTTCCGGACGGCTGGATGGGTCTTGACATCGGTCCGAAGAGCATCGAACTCTTCTCAAATGCCATCAAGGGAGCCAAGACCGTGGTCTGGAACGGACCGATGGGATGCTTCGAGATGGAGAAGTTCTCCAAGGGCACCTTCGGCGTCTGCGCCGCGGTTGCGGAAGTCAAGGCGAACGGCGGGGTCTCCATCATCGGAGGCGGCGACAGCGTCTCGGCCGTCAACAAGTCCGGCCTCGCGAGCAAGATGAGCCACATTTCGACCGGTGGCGGCGCCAGCCTCGAGTATCTCGAGGGCAAGGAACTTCCCGGCGTGGCCTCGCTTTGCGACAAGTAGGTTGATTGATCGGCCTGCCGCCGCGTTCAGGAACGGCGGCGGGTCTTTTTTTCCATCCTGAATGCTGGGAGGTGGTTGAAATGATGTTGTTCCTGATCGGCATGGCCATTTTGGCGATAGGCTATTTCACCTATGGTTCCGTGGTGGAGAAAACCCTCGGCCCGGACGAGCGAAAGACGTGTGCCTTCACACATACCGATGGTCTTGACTACGTTCCGATGTCCGGCTGGCGGAACATGCTCATCCATCTGCTCAACATCGCCGGAACAGGACCGATTATCGGCGCGATACTTGGCATTCGCTTCGGAGCCATCGCCTTTCTGGTGATTCCGATCGGCAACGTGCTCGGCGGGGCGACACACGACTTCTTGAGCGGCTTCATGTCCATGCGCAGCAACGGGGCCAGCATGCCGACCATCGCGAAAGACAACCTCGGCAAGGTGTTCGGCACGGCATATCTTTGGATTTTCACCATCCTCCTGCTTTTGGTGACGGCGGTGTTTGTCAACGTGCCGGCCACCCAGCTGGCAAGATACGCTGGGGGTAGCGACTGCGCGTTCTGGATATTCGTCGTCGTGATTTTCGGCTACTACGCGGCGTCCACCATATTCCCCATCGACAAAGTCATCGGCCGGGCGTATCCGCTGTTCGGATTCCTGCTGATGCTGGGAACGATTGCCTTGCTGGCCATGTTGATTTTCTATGTCGCACGCGGCGACTTCCAACTCGGCGAGACTACCGGATTCATGGAGCACATGAGCAAGGCGCCGCACGGCCCGTTCGTACCATTGTTCTTCGTCACCGTATCATGCGGCATGATCTCCGGATTCCATGCGACGCAGACGACGATCGTGGCGAGGACGATGAAAACGGAGAAACAAGCCAAGGCGACCTTCTACGGAATGATGGTGCTCGAAGGCGTCATCGCCATGATATGGGCAGCGGCCGCGATGGCGTTGTACAACAACTCCCCGGAACTGATGCACATAAATCCCAACATGGTGCTGGCGAAGATCGCCGACACGTTCCTCGGCAAGACGTTTGGAGCGGTGGCCACCGGCGCCGTCGTCATACAGGCGATCACCTCCGGCGACACCTCGCTGCGCAGCTGCAGGATGAATCTCTGCGAACAGCTGAACATAAGGGATAGATCGCTCGTAAGGCAGCTGACGGTTTGCATGCCGATGTTCATCGTCATAATCGGATTTCTATGGTGGTCCAATGCGAGCGCATCGGGATTCAACCAACTCTGGAACTACTTCGCCTGGGGCAACCAGCTGCTCTCCGCATCCATGCTGCTGACCGCGACCGTCTGGATGATACGTACCAGGAGAAACTGGTTGGTGGCCGCGGGACCGGCGGTGTTCATGACATTCATCGTATTCTGCTTTATCATGTGGACCAGTCCGAAGCACCCGAGCCAGCCCTATGGACTTGGTCTCGATCTAGGGGTTTCCATTGCAATCGGCGTTGTGCTGACCGTCATCACGATTTCCGCTGTGATCTGGCATGGGTTCCGCATGAAAAAGCTGAAAGGCTTGGATTCGATTTGAAATTAAATGATTGCGGTCATATATTAGTTGAACGCGTTGGAAGTAATTGCTTCCAGCATGCGGGGGAGTAGCTCAATTGGTTAGAGTACCACCCTGTCACGGTGGGTGTTGCGGGTTCGAGTCCCGTCTCTCTCGCCATCTTTCGATGGCATGGGCTCCGGATGTTCCGGGGCCTTTTTTCGTCTTGAGATACTGACTTACACGGAGGATTAGATCATGGTCAAAATCAATCGTTCCAAGTGTATCGGATGTCTGGAGTGCGTGCGCGAGTGCCCGAACTCGTCCATAACGCGGGGCGACGACGGCTTCCCGCAGACCGGGGCGTCATGCATCGGCTGCCAGCATTGTCTCGCCGTCTGTCCGGAGGGTGCTGTGTCCGTCGACGTCGTGTCGGCAAATGACGTCAAGGCGGCAAACGGGCCGATTCCCTCGCCCGACGAAATGGAGAATCTCATCCGGCAAAGACGAAGCATAAGACGCTACCATGACGAGAATGTGCCCAAGGAGACCATGGACCGGCTTCTCGACGCGCTGCGCTATTCGCCCACCGGCTGCAACGACCACCGGCTCTTTTTTTCCGTGGTGGACGACAAGTCCAAGATGCAGTTCTTCCGCGATTGCACGAACGGCATCGTGCGGATTCTGCTGCGCACCGGAATCCTGCAGCTTCTGAGGCCGTCACTCGTCGGATTCTTCGCCGACCTCGACTCCGATCCGGTGTTCAGGCATGCCCCGCACATGATCGTGGCCTGCACGCCCAGGAACGCGCCATGCGCCAAAGTCGATCCCATCATTGCGCTCTCGGAATTCGAACTTCTAGCAAACTCACTCGGCGTCGGAACGCTATGGTGCGGATTCGCCAAGCACGCATTCGCCATCAGTCGCAAAATGCGCAAGGCTCTCGGAATGCCGGCCGGATACAAGGTCGGGTATGTCATGCTCTTTGGCCTGCCGGCGGTTTCGTATGCGAGGACGACACAGCCGTCGGCGGCCCTCGTCGGCAAAACCGCGCTGGGGATCAGGGAAACCGGCAATAGTAAAACTTTTCCTTTGCGCGAAACACAACACGAGGATAATGATCATGTCGGGTAAGCTCGCCGCCGCGTTGGAACTGATATCGAATATCTACCCGGAAGGGGATTTGCGGAATCTTCTCCTTGAGCATAGCGAGTCCGTCAGGGACAAGGCGCTCTCCATACTGTCCGGATCCCCATTTGCGGGGAAGCTTGACGGTGAATTCGTTTCCGAGGCGGCGATGTTGCATGACATCGGCATCATACGTTGCGATGCGCCCGGCATCCTCTGCCACGGCACGGAACCCTACATCCGGCACGGCGTGATCGGGGCCGGCATGCTTCGTGCGATCGGTCCGGAGATGGAGCGGTACGCGAGAATATGTGAACGACACACCGGATGCGGACTTTCCGCAAACGACATACTGCGTCAGAACCTGCCGCTGCCGGAAACCGACTACCTGCCGGAAACAGTGGAGGAGAAACTTATCTGCCTGGCCGACAAGTTCTTCTCAAAGTCCGGCGACATGAAGGAGAAACCCCTGGCAACCGTAAGGCGGTCGATGGACAAGTTCGGACCTGAGACGACGAATAGATTCGAGCAACTATGCTCGATGTTCTCGATTGTCTGACCGATTTGCGCTTTGTGTACAAATGATATAAATTATCGCATGGAATGTTGGAGCAACGACTCCCGGTCAAACAAACAAGGAGAAAAAGAAATGGAATTCAAGTTGGAAAATCTCAAGAATGTCAAGAAGCAGTACATCGGCATCGCAGCTCTGATTCTCGCCGGCATCATCGTCGCAATCATCGCATTTGCAGGAACTGGGAAGAGCTACGAAGACAGGGTCCGCGAGAACAACGACGCCTTCCTCTACGGCACCAACCACTAGAATGGTTGCTCGTTCCGCCGACCTAGGCGGAGATCGACCGGGCAATAGCCGGCGCATGGTCGTCGGCATGTCCGGTTTTCGTTTGCTCGCTCCCCGGACACCTTATTAATTCCATTATGTCAGAGAAGCATTTAGACAATCCTTCCGAATTGCGCAGGAAATGGTTCCCGTTGACGGTGCTCGACGGTTACATCTTCCGTGAGTTCATGATCAAGTACTCCGTCCTGCTGATGGTCTTTATAATTCTCTTCATCCTCAACGACGTCTACCGGGACATCAACGGATTTCTGGAGGCCAGATCCTCCGTCAAGGTGATACTGTTGTTCCTCCTGAACAAGCTTCCGGGGAACATTCGCTTCATATTGCCGATATCAATGCTGCTGGGCAGCATGTGGACCCTGGCCAGGTTCGGCAAGCACCTGGAGATACCGGCTTTGCGCGCCTCTGGAGTTTCGCTCTTCAGGTGCGGACTTACCATGTTCTGCGTCGGACTGGTGGTCACGTTCGTCAACATCTACTTCAACGAGTACATGGTTCACACGACCGAGCGCCGCGCCCGGGAAATCATGAACGAGGTGGACAAGCGCCAGGACGCCCAGGAGATGCTAGCGTACCGTAGCACCGACTTGCAACGGCATTGGCTGTTCGACACGTTCAGCAACAACGGCGAGCAGCGCAACGTGACGGTCAAGACCTTCTGGAACGATGCCATGGTCGACAACGTCATCGGCACACCGGGCACACCGGAATTCGAGGCCATGGTCAAGCGCATTTTCACCGCCAAATGGCAGGAAATCCTGTCGCTGCCAGTGGAACGCCAGCGCGACGCCCTGATCAAGGTGCTTCGGGGACGCAAGGTGGACTTCTTCGCAAAGACGGCGTTCTATGATAGCGCGAAGCACATGTGGGTGTTCAGAAACGGCAACTTCTCGAGTTACGACCTGAACGACGAAACCATCTACGAGGCGAGCCGCGGCACCATAACACTGCATCCGGACATATCGTACAAGGAAATAGTGTTCCTGTCCAAGGACGTTCCAGAGACCCCGTTCGACATCATTAACGCCATAAAGGAAAAGGATGATTTGCCGACGGCAGACATCTACCGATTGGTCCAGCGAAACCCAGACATGGCCCAGCGGGTCAAGGACATCTACATGACGATTTTCTACTACCGCCTGGCTTTCCCTTGGTCATGCTTCCTGGCCGTGTTCCTGGGCATACCGCTAGCCACAAAGAACGAAAGAACGGGTAGTCTTATCGCGATTATAACCGCGGTGGCGATGATTGTCGTCTACATCGTGGTAGCGCAGATATTCCTGGTGCTCGGCAAGGCCGGTGCCCTACCGCCGGTTCTCGCAGGAACGCTTCCCACCATCGGGTTCATTGCCTTCGGCATTTGGCGTGCGACGGTGGACAAGGTATAGGAGACCGGCATGGAAGCTGGAATATTCCGGATTCTTCTTATCATCATCTCGTTGGCCATGTTCGGATGCCGGTCCAACTGGCCTCACTATAACATGCTGGTGTTCGGAGATATGCATTATTCGTTCCCGGAAGCCCATGACTACGCGGCGCTTTCTCCTGCCCGGCAGAAGGAATACCGGCGCAATCAGGGGATATGGAACAAGCGCAGTCCGGAGATGATAAATTACGCATCGCACGTCGCCAACGGAAGGACGGCGGCCGTACTGCAGGTCGGCGATATCAGTCAGGGTGACGGCAAGTCGGCCGATAAGCAAAGCGAGCTCTTCGACCGCGCCTATGCCACGCTCGACGACGCCTTCCCTGGCATCCCCGTGTACGTCACCAAGGGAAATCACGACATCAGAGTTGCGAAAGAGGAATGGAACACATTCGACCTGCGTTTTCCTGAAATGCTCAAGAAAACGCCTGAATCATCTTTCCATAGCAAGTGCAATTGCATAATCGACCGCGGTCCGGACGCGATTGTCGTGTTCGACTCCTTTCACAAGCCGGACTTCGAATGGGCCCTTGCGGCCCTGGACAGGGTCACCGATAGACGTTACATCTTCTTCCTGACCCACTACCCGGCGCTGGGCGTCAAGAAACCGTCGACAAGCTATTCGCCAGAACTCCTTGCGAAACTGCGCAAGGTGGGGGCGATAATCGTCTGCGGACACGTGCACAGGATGGGAGTGGCCGAAATGACCGGCATCACGCAGCTGGTGGTCAACTCGGTGGGAAATCAAACCGGATTCAGCACGCTGTTCGACGACTATCCGTCCTTCCTTGCGCAAAGCAAACCCGAGGCCATCGACCATCATATCGCCATGTTTCCAGACGGAGCCGCCACCGTAGTCGGATACAAGGGATACGGCTTCGTGAAACTCGATGTCGGACCGCGCTCGGTGACGGCGACGTTCTACGACGCCGACACAAGAGACGAAGCGCTGGTCTGGCAACTCAAGCCGACCGTCAAACTCCTTGTCGACAACCGCGGACGCCCCAGGCGGCGTCTAGAACTTGACTTCAACCGTCTCATTCGGCTTGAATGACACCATTCCAGTCGGCTTGCCGTCGACGTACAGCGATGTAGTGTGGTTCCTGTCCAGTTCGTTGCGAACTACGATGGTGCGGCCGCTTACTTTCAGCACGCTGACGCAGTCGAGTCCGAACGCCTCCCCGCTCTTCGAAGACACCATGATTCCGCCGAACTCGCGGTATATCGTCCCCAGGTAGAGATATAGATCAGTGAATAGCGAGTAGCTGTTCTCTGGATAGCTCTTCTTGTAGAGTCCCGACTCGTCGTCCATCTGCGGATTGTTCTCGTATATGCTGTAAAGTATTTGGTCGCGGAACGGATTTCCCTCGAGATTCTTCTCGTCGCGGAACACCATGACCTGCCGGAACGTAGCGATGGCGCGGCTGGCATATATGGCCTTTCCGGTCGCCCGATACAATCTCAGGAGGAGATAGGCCACCCACGCCACCGACTGGTTTCCGGTGGCCGTGCACTGTGTTCTGGAATAGTCCGGCCAGGTGTAGTAACTGGTCGAAATCATGCCGCGCGACTTCCAGTTGAGCTTGTCGTAGAACGAACCGGGAACGCAGGGGATGTTGTATCCGACCTGCATGATGTTGCCGAACAGCTGGACCCTTTCAGCGACGTCTAGAAACCGCTTGTCCTTCTCGTAGTCGTACAGGTCGAGGAACGCCCATAGCATAGTGCGGTATCCGTCGACGTCCCAGAAGTCCGGGTAATCGGTTTCGCAACCGCCCATGGAGAACAATCCCAACTCGTCGATGTCGCGAAGACATCGTTCCGCGGTTTTCAGGTAGGCTTCGCGCAACCGCGCGTCGCCGGTCGCCTTGTGCAGCATGATCAGCGCCGGAATCCAGGTCTGCGTCTCGGAGTACTGGCTGATCCACCCCGCCTTTTCCTTTGGAGTCAGGTCGGAGTTGTAAAGCCTGCGGAAGTGACCGTCCGGTTGCTGCAGCTTCAGCACATCGTCTATTGTGTCGAACGGATATCTGGTCTTGAAGAGCGATTCATCCTCCATGTAGATGTGCATCGCGTCGTAGATCATCTCAGGAAGGGCGAGACTGTCCAGCGCCTCCGCTTCGAACGGGGCCCCCCATCCCGTCTTCTCGCAGAACGGCATGATGTTGCGCATGAAGTCCCCCGTGTGAAACGGATAGGTGAGCTTGGAATCTCCTGCGAAATGGTGATAGATGTAGAAGTCGACGATGGCCCTCGCATGCTCCCTGCCGTTGGGATCCTCGCCGGCCTTCCAGCGCCGGAGAAACTCACCGGCCTTGAGCATGTCGTATTCTAGCCAGGAACAGCCGAACTGGTCAGGCGGGCGGTAGCCGTCCTTGAACTGGCCGAAGAATTCCGAGAAAAAGTGGGCGGCGTAGTGGTCGCCTGGCACCAGCCCGGTGAGTTCTGAACGTTTCCAAATGGACGTGTGTTTCGTCACGAAGTCGATCATGTCCGTCTGCGGCGTGTGCACCGGACTGTCGTCAAGACGCCACATGATGTCGGAAAGGACTCCGGCGTGCTCTTCGCCGCCGCGACCGAAGAACCACAGGTAGTTCAAGGAGAGCGGTCCGGACACGGAATCGCAAAGCCGGAACACCTGTGCGAGCTCGGTGTCGTCGCGTTCCGCCAGCGACAGACGGTCTATCGCGGTCTCGAGATAGGCGCAGCCGAAATAGAGACTTCCGGAGCAGGTGTAGAAGATGCGGTTGTTGGCGCCGCCGCGCAGATATTCGCTCCAGTCCTTGTCAAACGGATACGGCGTCGCATTCTGCTTGCGGAGTATGTATTTCAACGAAAAGTAAGTGAAATCGGCGACCGGCCCCTCGTTGAAATAGGACGAACGGAAGACGCCATCCCCCGCGTTGGAGTATTCTATTTTCCAAATGGCGTATGTCTCGCCGCTCGTCACGTCCGTCGCCCAGCTTATGCGCTCCTTGGAGCAGGATGTGGTGATGACGATGGCATCGTTTTCGACCGTCGCCGAAACCATTCCGTCGATTTTCCGTTCGGCCTTCTTGCGCCAAAGTCCGTTGTGGCGGAAATAAGCACGCACGACGTCGCCGCATACGACCACGGCGCGGTCGCCGGAGACAATTTCCGCGGAATGCTCCGGCAGTTCCGGAAGCTTATAGTACTTGGCGCGGTTCGTGTAGTCGACAATCTTGTCGCGTCTGATATCTATGTATCCCATGGCCCACCTACTTGTCCTGTTCGCCTACCGGATGGGCCAGCAGTATTGAGTCCGGACTTACATTTAACAACTTCCCGAGCTTGTCGCGATCGCCGACCGATCCCATTGCGCACGTGGCGAGCCCCATGGACTGGCAGCCCAGGTAGATGTTCTGGCTGACATAGCCGACGTCGACATACGAATACGTCCGGTTGCCCTGCTTCGAGAAATCGGCCACCAGCAACAGGCAGCATGGTTCGTCATGCCGCGGAGTGGCTAGCTTACGCAGATCTCCAGAGGCGACCGGCTTCAGTTCGTTGGCATCCGGTTGGTACAGGAACGCGCCCTCTGGAAGCAGACAATACACCATGATGTCCTTGCGGTTCATCGCGCTCGGAGCGGTGCGCTTGCCTTCGTCGGACGACACACCATTGGCACACCAGAGCAGATCCGAGAGCTGCTGCGCCGACAGGGGCGTTTGCTTGAACTTGCGAACGCTGCGCCGTCCGGCCAGCGCCTCCTGCACTCCAATTCCGCCGGATTTCGCCGGTTTTGGGAGGGGCTTCGCCCCACATTCGGAACCGCATGCGGACACGGCGACAACGGTGGCCGCGACAATTGCGGACAAGGTCTTTCCAATCATTTCAACACTCCTTTTTACTTGTAAGTTTTTCCAAAAGCATCGCGCATCCAACGCATATGTCATCCCACGTGGTGGAGAAATCTCCGGAATACCACGGATCGGCAACGTCGCGATTCAGCAACATGGACATCCTGCCCTCCGGATCCCCGCCGCAGATCGATTTCATCCGGGCCAGGTTTCCGCGGTCCATGCAGACTAGAAGTTCGAACTTTCCGTAGTCGTCCAAGGTCATCTTCCTGGCGTACTTTCCGGAGCAGTCGAAACCGTTGGCCTCGAGCATCCTTCTCGCAGGTGGATATATCGGGTTGCCGAGTTCCTCGCTTGACACGGCGGCCGATTCTGCGTGGAACCGGCTGGACAACCCCCTTTCCGCGACCATCCGGTTGAACACCAGCTCTGCCATGGGACTGCGGCATATGTTGCCGTGGCACACAAAGAGTATTCTTGTCATTTCGATAGATCGACCATGCGCCGGGGAGTGCGCGAACAGGCCAGATCCGCCTCCTCGCGTGATATACCGCAGAAATTCACTAGATTGTCGCGGATGACGTTCATCGTGGAGATGCTTCCGGTGAGGCGGTCCGTATCGGCGATGAAAAGTGCGCCGTTCTTGATTTCAAACTCCTGCATGGTTCCGGCCGGATCCGGAAAGCTGAGCCGCGGCCCGGTCATTCCGGTGGCGGCGCAGCCATCGGTAATCGGTATGAACAAATCCGGTCCCTTGACGCGCCACAGGGCCTTGACGAGACGCGGATCCACATGGACTCCATCGCATATCACCTCGATCGAGAGCCGGTCGTCGGCCAAAACCTCCAGCCACGGACCGTCGGTCGAATAGCGGCCATAGACGCATTCAATATCGCCCTCGCCGTTGTTGCAGAAATGGGTTACAGAACTCAATCCGCGGTCAATCGCCTCTTTAAGCACTTCAGAGGAGCAGCAAAAGTGTCCGGCCGCCACCCTTATGCCTTCCGAGGCAAAATATTCTATCAGCTCCATAGCGCCGGGGAGCTCAGGGGCGATCGCCACCGCCTTCACGATGCCACCCCCGGCCTCAACGAGCCGCCTTGCCGCGGCCATGTCCGGCCTGGCAAGCAGATTGGCGGTCATCCCGCCGGCCTGCCGCACGAATGGGCCCTCGAGATAGACACCGTCGAGCGATGCTCCGCAAAGCGGTTCCGATTCCATGAGTTCCCGGCAGAAGCGCAGGCATTCCACCAAATTGTCCACCGGCGCAGCGGAGAACGTAGCGAGAAATCCGCCTGTCTCGCCCCGATTGCTGAGGAAACACGACATTTCCTCGTATGCCTGCCGATTAAGCTCTATGGTCTTGTGTCCGGCGCAACCATGGAAATGATACTCGAAGAGATTGGTCATTTGTCCGGATAGCAGATTTTCTCTATATCCATGCTTGCTGCGGTCAGCGCCGCATCGCCCCATTCTGCCGTGGCATCATGTCCGGCCCGCGAAAACCAGATCGAGTCGTCTATGTCGTTCATCTTGACGCAATCCGGGCAAATCACCATGGCTTCGCTGGTTTCCAGCTTCCCCGCGTGATCCCCGGGGAAGTCTCGCTGCGTTTGCTCGCGGCTGCGGATGGGATGGACGGTTATCCAGTTGAACGGATTGTTCGCGCTCGAATAGTAACTGGCGAACTTTTCGTTTCCCCACCAGCCCTCGCCGCTTTCCTTTTCCAGGAACTCGAAAATCGCCTGTCGAGCGGCCAGCCGGAATGCTAGATCCGTCGGCATGCCCTGGTTGAAGCATTCCGTCTGGTGCGCCACGAAACAACGTACGTTGCGGAATCCAATCTGAAGCAGTCCGCGAAAAATCTCCTTGGCCACCGGGACTATCGCTTCGGCGTCGACGTGGATGGTTCCGTTGTTTTTCGGCGACGCGACCGCACGGGAAGCGGCACCGTAATAAAACGGAGGCAGAACAATTGTCTCCGGATGTCGTTTCTCCATTCGTTCGATGGCCTCGATGCAGGTGAAGCAGTCCAGTCCGAAGGGCAGGTGCTCGGCATGATATTCGACGACGCCCAGCGGCAGCACGGCCGGAGTGTTGTTCTCTAGCGCCTTCCTGAGTTCGCACGGGCGCATGTACAGATATTTCATATCGTTTCTACTCCTGAAATATGGATGTGTATCCTATGTCTACCATATAACATATGGAGTCCGGGCAACGTCTTCAAACGAATTACACGAGATCACCAGCGGCACCGCGGCCGCTCAGCATCTCGAGTGCCAGTCCCGCCAGGAACAGCGATCCGGAGACCACCGTACGTTCCTGCAGTCCGGCCGATTCCCGCAGCGCCGTCCCAATATCCGACGGGATGGCAGGTATCCAGGGGGCGATGGAAGACAACGATTCGCACAAGCTCTCCGGCTGCCGGCTGGGACGCGAGCCGTCACCGAATCCGACGAAGCGGAACGTTGCCGCGAGCGGTGCCCATATTCGCAGGCATTCGTCGACGGCCTTATCCTCGAAGCCACCGTAGATGACGTTGAATTTTTCACCTGGCAGCATGGCTCCAAGCGACGACGTCAGCGCCGCCACACCGTCCGGATTGTGACCGCCATCGACAATCAGCCGGGGGGTGACGAACTGCATCCGTCCCGGCCAGCGCACGCTCCGCATGCCGGTCAGCGCCCGGTTGAAATCGAATCCGTTGCACCGTGCAAGGTGCTGCAAGATGGTCGCGGCCAATGCGAAATTCTGCGTCTGCATCTTGCCGGGCAACGCCAGCTCGACTTCTACGCCGTTCCAGTCAAACCGCTGCATGAACGGGGCGAATGACAACTCGACATTTGGAGCGAAACGTCCGACTGAGTGCATATGCGCGCCGACCGCCCTGGCCTTGGCGAGTATCTCCGTCTCCGCCTCCGACGCCAGGGGACCTGTGAACACATCCGCCTCCGGCTTGATGATTCCGGCCTTCTCCCTGGCAATGGATGCCAGGTCTGGCCCCAGAATAGCCGTGTGGTCTAGGGCGATTCCCGTGATGACCGCGACATCGCAGTCCACGGCGTTCGTTGCGTCGAGCCGGCCGCCAAGCCCTGTCTCCCAGACGACAGTTTCGCAACCGGCATTGTGAAACAGCATCGCGGCAAGCACGGTGGCGAACTCGAAATACGTGTATTCTATTCCCGATTCCAGCTCGGCCAAACGTCTTGTGGTCGATTCGAAAATGGATTCAGAAACCATTTTTCCGTCGATTCGAAACCGCTCGCGGATGTCGATGAGATGCGGGGAGCTGTAGAATCCCGTCCTGATGCCGGCCGAACGCAGTCCTGCCTCGATCATGGCCCCTGTCGACCCCTTGCCGTTGGTGCCGGCGATATGCACGAAACTCATGCCGTGTTCCGGATGACCGGCGCGTTCAAGCATCTCCCTGACGGTATTCAATCCGAGGCGCATCGAAAACATTCCGAGCCCGGAGAAGAACTCCGCGGCCGAGCCACGATACTCCATGGCGACGCCTATTTGCTCTTGCAGGGCGACCAGGATGGCATGGAAAGCGGATACTGCGTGGATATCAGCTGGCGGCTATGCCCGGTGCGGCTGTCCACCACGTAGAGCGCGCTACGCCCGCCACGCGTGCATTTGCAGACAATCTGCCGATTGTCCGCCGCCCATCCCGGCGACTCCCAGGAACCGTCTTCCTTGGTGATGATCTCGTTCTTGCCAGACTTCATGTCGAGCACGGCCAGCACGTAGCGTCCGTCGACCTTGGCCGCATAGACGATGCGGTCGTCGCCCGACCAGTCCGGGGTGACGGCGTCGCGTCCCACAGTAGGGAGCCGGAGCTTACCGGAACCATCGCGATTGCAGATTACAATCCTTGGCGATCCGGTTTCGTCAGATACGAAGGCAAGCTTTGAACCATCCTTGTTCCAGCACGGCGAAGCCTCGACGGAGATGTTGTTCGTCACCCGCCGGCGACGTCCGGTAGCGATTTCAATCAGGAAGAAGTCGACCCTGCGGTCGAAACTCAGGATAATCGCCATCTCCTTGCCGTTGGGGCTTACGGAGACGCCGGAATTAAGACCGCGGAAACCGGAGAGCACGCGGCTGCGCTGGGGTGGAGTGACCGTGGTTTCGATCACATCGATGCCGGTCCTGCCGTACTTCGAGTAGCATATGCTGGTCGCATTTGGCGTCCAGCAGGGCTCTACGCACAACGTGTTGAAATGCGTCAACTGCGTCATGTTGTTGCCGTCGATATCGCAGGCGTAGATGTTGCGGACGGATGGGGAAGTTTGTGCGCAGAAGGCGATCCTTGAACGGCAGAATCCCTGGACCTTCAGATCGCGGAACGTCTTCTCGATTACCGTATCTACGATGAGTTTGGCAATTTCCCTGGCGTCTGTTCCGGCCTTGAAATTCCAGGCTCCGGCCGGCGCGCCGCCCATGGCGAGCTCGGCTTTCACGGAACCTCCGGAGACGTTGATATTCAGAACGTAGTCCGACTTGCCGGAGGTGAGGTCGAACCAGCCGCAGATGGACAGGAAACGCTTGACCTCGCGGTCGATGTTTGCATCTCCTGTCGTCTTGCAACTGATGGTCGGATTGTCCTTGACCGACTTGGATACCACCACCGGTCCGATGGCCGACGCGGCCAGCGAGATGATGGAAACGGCCAAAACTGCGAGCAGCCGCCTCATTTCGAAATCTCCGCCTTGGTTATGACCACGCTCTCATTTGGAACGTCGTCATGCGGCCCTCTGCGACCGGTGACGACCTGTGCGATGCGGTCGACCACGTCCATGCCGGCGGTCACCTTTCCGAACACGCAGTAGCCGTAGTACTGCGGAATCGGCGCCTTGAAATCCAAAAAGTCATTGTCGACCAAGTTGATGAAGAACTGGCAAGTCGCGGAATCTACGACGGAGGTTCGGGCCATGGCGATGGTTCCGCGCTTATTGGAAACCTGGTTCGTCGCCTCGTTGACGATGGGCGGTTCGGTCGGTTTCTGCACCATGTTCTCGTTGAATCCTCCGCCTTGGATCATGAATCCGGGAATGACCCGGTGGAAAATGGTCCCGTCGTAGAATCCGCGTTCAACGTAACCGATGAAATTCTTCACTGTGACCGGCGCATCCTGTTCGAACAGCTCAATCGTGATGTCTCCGAAATTAGTCTTGAGCGTAACCATCTTCCAACCCTCCGAAATTATGTTTTCGTTTCAATGACAGTAGAATCTAACCAATGAACCATCCAAGCGCCCGCCACCCTGCGGTGCACCAGACGACCAGCGCGATGCCGAGATAAAGTCCGAACGGAACGTTGTCTTTCCGTCCGTGCCCGACCAACATCAGCAGCGTTTCGCAGACCAAACCCAACACGCTCGCAACAAACAGCACGGCGAATCCGCCGATCGGTCCGCACAATGCGAATGACGCCATCGCGAACTTGATGTCCCCGCCGCCAAGAGCCGAAACCTTGAGCATGGAACCGGCGATTTTGGCGAATAGTTCGAGCAACGCCCATGCGATCAGGACAAACAACGCGGCGCGAACTGCGCCGCCTGTCGGCGTTGCGGCAAGCTGCAACTGCGGCCATGCGCTCGAAAAAACAACTCCGGCGACCATCGCAGGAATCGTCATGCCGTCCGGAATGACGCGATGGACGATGTCCGTCCAGGCGGCACCGAGCGAGAGCAGGAATCCGGTCCAGCCGGCGAGCAGCGCCCACCCCGGGCAGATGCCGTATCGAACGCAAAGCAGCAGCATGAGGAAATAGGCTGCAGTCGAAAGCTCGACCCAGAAATACCGGATCGAGAACGATGCCTTGCAGTGGCGGCAATGCCCGCGCAATATGAGATAACTGAAGACGGGAATGTTGTCGTACCATGCCAGAAAATGGTCGCACGTTGTGCAGTGCGACCTCCTCCAGACAATGCTCTCGTGGCGCGGCATCCGCCATATGCAGACGTTGAGAAAACTGCCGAAACATCCCCCGATGGCCACGGCGGCCACGGCGAGAAACAGAAATCCGTCCGAAGTCCGGTAGAATTCCGCCAAATCGCTCAGAAATCCGGACACGTCACTCCAATCCGCCGGCGATGGCGATGCCGCGGTACATGAAGTCCTCCGGCGCCAGGGTCAGCTCGGGAATCGCCTCGTGGAACAACTTGGCGTCGCCACCGGTGAGCAGCAGCGTTTCCAGCTTGTACATCGAGGTGAAGTAATCCAGCAGCTCGCGCACCATTCCGGCGATTCCGCGATCGATTCCGAATGCGATCTGCGACACGGTGGTGTTTTCCACACTGTCCGGATAGTTTTCCGACATCGGTATCGGCGGAAGCAATGCGGCCCCTGCGGCGAGGGCTGAACGCATCAGCGCGCGACCAGGAGATATGGATCCCCCGAGATACCTGCGGTCGGAACCAACGATGTCGAACGTTATTGCGGTTCCGACGTCTATGACCAATCCAGGGAGCTTGTAGGCCGCCGCCATCGCCACGCAGTCTGCGACGCGATCGGCGCCCATTTCGTGGGACATACCGAAATCGACCAGATGGTTGCACTCGCGCCCTCTGATGAAATCGATGCCGGGTCCGGCGATGCGCTTGCTGGCGTACGGAACGACACTCGCAACTATGGCGCGTCCCTCCGGAAAATCGCTCCTGGAGAGCATGGGCGTGTCCACGACCCCCGTCAGAGTTATCTTCCCGTTGTCGTATTGAGCTATCCCGGTATGGGAATTGCCTATGTCGAGCAAAGTAACCATTCTTAACCTGCCATTTTCTCGATGATTGTCGTAAGCGGAAGGAATAGCGAAACAACCAGCGTACCGACGACGCCGGCGAGCATGACTATCATCAGCGGTTCGATCATGCTGGTGAGGGCGCTGACGGCGTTGTCCACGTCTTCCTCGTAGGTGTCGGCAATCTTCGTCAAAAGCTCGGGGAGCTTACCGGTCTCCTCGCCGACCTCAACCATGCTGATGACCATTTCAGGAAACACCTTCGTCTTGCTAAGCGGCGCGGATATGCCCTCGCCCTCCTTGACGGCGTCGTGTACTTTCTGCAATGCCCTGGTCACCACCTCGTTGCCGGCCGTTTCCTTGACGATGGCGAGCGCGCCGAGAATGGGAACGCCGGATCCCAGCAGCGTGCCGAGCGTACGTCCGAAACGCGCGATCGCAGTTTTGGCGATGATCGGTCCGAAAAGCGGAAGATGGTACTTTATCCAGTCCAGACAGAACTTTCCGATTGGTATCTTCGCTATTATCTTGAACAGGACGACGATGCCGACGACGACACCGATTATGTACGGCCAGTCGTTCATCAGGTATCCGCTGGAGTCGATCATGAACTGGGTCAAGGCCGGCAAACTTTCGCCGGGCCCCAGCATGTCGGTGAATATCTTGGCAAAGTTCGGAACGATGAAAATCATCATGCACGAGATACCGATCAAGGCCACCGTCATGATGACCGACGGGTAGATCATGGCAGACTTCACCTTGCCGGCGATGCGGTCTGCCTTCTCCATGAACCCCGCCAGACGGTCGAGAATCGTCTCCATGGCTCCTGACGCCTCTCCGGCGCGAACCATGTTGAGATAAAGTTTGTCGAAACTGCGGGGATGCGCGGCCAGTGCCTCGGCGAAAGTGGCGCCGGTCTCGATGGTGTCCGCCACCTTGCCGAGGACAGTCTTGGTGGAGGGATCGGTCGATTGGCGTTCGATGGTACGGAGACTCTTTATGAGCGGAAGTCCGGCATCCAGCAGAATTGCCAGCTGGCGCGTGACGACCATCAGCTTCTTCCTTGCGATGACGATGGGCCCGATGTTTATGTTGAACCCGCTGCCCTTCTTCTTTTTCTGGCCGGATTTGGCCTTGGTCGTCACTGCGATTTCTATCTTGGTCGGAAACAAGCCCTTCTTGCGGAGCTTTACATTCGCCGCCTCCTGGTCCGGAGCATCGAGCGTTCCTCTCTGCTCCCGGCCCGTGCGATCCATGGCTACGTAGGAGAACTGTGCCATCTGGGATTCCCTCCTTACGTGTACCTGACCACTTCGTCGACCGTGGTCTCATGGTTGAATATCGCCAGCAGCCCGTCGTCGCGCAGCGGCCGCATGCCGCAGCGAACCGCCATGTCGCGCAGTTCGTTGGCAGGCGCGCCGTTGGCAATGAGCTCACGCATCTCCTGCGTCACAATCATGAGCTCGGTCAAGGCCTTGCGTCCCTTGTATCCTGTGTGGTTACAACGCTGGCATCCGCGTCCGTAGACGAATTGGACTCCATCCACCTGCCCCCTTTCAAGGCCGAGACGCTCCAGGTCATTGTCCGTCGGATCGTAGTATTCCATGCAGCCAGGGCAGCATCTCCTGATAAGCCGCTGGCCAAGCACGCCGACGAGACTTGATGCGATGAGGAACGGCTCGACGCCCATGTCGACTAGACGAGTGACCGTGCTGGCGGCGTCATTGGTGTGCAGCGTAGAGAAGACAAAGTGACCGGTGAGCGATGCCTCGACCGCTATCTGCGCCGTCACGAAGTCTCGGATTTCTCCGACCAGGATTCGGTCGGGGTCCTGTCGCAGGAATGCGCGAAGCGCTTTTTCGAAGGTCATGCCGACCGCCTCGTTGATCGGGCACTGGACGATGCCGTCGATGTCGTATTCCACCGGGTCCTCGGCCGTCAGCAGCTTGTCCTCGATGTTGTTGATTTCACCGAGGGCAGAGTACAACGTCGTGGTCTTTCCGCTACCGGTCGGACCGGTAACAAGCAGGATGCCTGTCGGCATGTGGATGAGTTCCCGGAGTTTAGCGAGCACATCGGTGCCGATGCCGAGGGAATCCAGCTGCAGGTTCACCACCGAGCGGTCGAGGACGCGGAGCACGACCGATTCGCCGTGGGTGGTCGGAAGACACGAGACACGGAGGTCGATCGGCTTGCCGTTGAGCTTCATCTGGATTCGGCCGTCCTGAGGACGCCGGCGTTCCGAGATGTTCAGGCCGGAAATAATCTTGATTCTGCTAATGACCGGGAGCGCGAGACTCCGGGGCGGCTGGGGTAACTCGAACAGCGCGCCGTCGACGCGGTAGCGGATGCGGAACGTCTTCTCGAACGGTTCGAAGTGGATGTCGCTCGCCTTGTCGCGGATGGCCTGGTGGAGAATCACGTCGACGAACTTGACGATCGGCGCATCGTTCGCCATGTCCTCCTCGCTCATCTCCTGCGATTCGTAGTCCTTGGTTCCAATCTCGGCGACGATGTCGTCGACCGAGTCTATGTGCTCGGGATAATACTTGTCGAGCTCCTGGTCGAACAGCTCTGGATCCGCCACGACGGGAATCACGTCCATGCCGAGCATGAACCTGAGCTTCTCCAAGGTCTGGTAGTCGAGCGGCTTGCGCATCACCATGTGCACCTGGCCGTCGTCGTTCTTGATGGGCAGCACCAGACTGGTGCGCGCGGTGTTCGTGTCGATCAGGTTGATGACGTCGTACTCGATGTCGACGTCGCTGCCCTTCCAGACGTATGTGCCGAGGTTGTCGGCCATTATCTGCAGCAATTCCTGCTTGGTGAACAGACCGAAGTCCTCGATGAGATCGAGCACGTTCTTGCCACTGGACTCGCTTTCCGCGACAATATCCTTGAGATATCCGGCAAGCCCCGGCTTGGCGGACGCGTATTCCGAATTGAGAAGCTCGCAGAGAGCGGAAGTTTCGATATCAGGCATTTCTCTCTCCCTCCTATGCTTCGTCGCGGAGCGTGACCATGATTACGTCCTCGAGCGTCGCGACGCCGGCCTCTGCCTTGCGCAACGCGTCGTCGCGCAGCGATCTCATGCCGTTGCGTCTGGCGTATTCGCGGATCGTGCCGCTGGTTTCATTGTCGAAGATCAGCTTTCCGATGTCTTCGGTGATGACGAATATCTCGTAGATACCGATACGGCCCTTGTAGCCGGTGAATCCGCACTCCTTGCAGCCCTCCCCCTTATAGAACTGGCGGCCGGCCAGATACTCGTCCGACAAACCGAGCGTCTTCTTCTCGAACTCGGTCGGCTCCACCGGATGCTTGCAGTTCGGGCAGATGCGACGCAGCAGGCGCTGGGCCATGACCGCGCGAAGACTTGTTGCCACGAGGAACGGCTTTACGCCCATGTCGATGAGTCGGGTGATGGCGCCCGGGGCGTCGTTGGTGTGCAAGGTAGAGAACACGAGGTGACCGGTGAGCGACGCGTTGATGGCGATCTCGGCCGTCTCGAGGTCTCGGATTTCTCCTATCATGATGATGTTAGGCGCCTGACGGAGCATTGACCGCAACGCGGCCGCGAACGTCATGTCGACGTATCGGTCGACCTGCACTTGGTTGATTCCCTGCAACTGGTATTCCACAGGATCCTCCACCGTGATGAGTTTGCGCGCCGGCGAGTTGATGGAGTTGAGAAACGCGTACAGCGAGGTCGTCTTTCCGCTTCCCGTCGGCCCCGTCACCAGGAAGATGCCGTCCGGGTAGTTGATGATCTTGGTGACAAGATCCATGTCGTCGGCGTAGAATCCGAGCTTCGGGATGTCCAGCTGGATGCTGGACTTGTCGAGGATACGCATAACAATGCTCTCGCCGAAGATAGTCGGAATGCTCGACACACGGAGGTCGATGTCCTTGTTTCCGACCGACATCTGGATGCGCCCGTCGAGCGGGATGCGGTGCTCTGTGATGTCCATGTGCGACATGATCTTGATGCGGCTGGTGAAGTTGGCCTGCAGGTACTTCGGCGGCCCTGGTATCTCCCGAAGCGCGCCGTCGATGCGATAGCGCACGCGGTACTTCTTGCCCATGGGTTCGAAGTGAATATCGGACGCCCGCATCTTGTAGGCGTCGATAATGAGTTTGGAGACCAGCCGGATGATCGGCGTCTCGTCATCCTCCTTGCCGCCGCCTCCAGACTGCTGCTCCAACGCCTGATCGACCAGCTCCCAGTCCTCGTCCGGCTTCGAGTCGTCGTCCATGGTGCCGACATCCTCCTGAAAGCTGGAATCGATGATACGTTGTATCTGCGCCTTCGGGGCCACAACCGCGTCGACCTCGCCACCGTACAGATAGCGGATGGTGTCCAGCGTCTCCATGTCGGTAGGATCGCTCATGGCGATCGTCAATATCCCGTCGTGATTCATGACAGGGACCACGCCGTAATGCCGTATCACATCCACGCTCAAGCTTTGTTTGACCTCGTCGGGAATCTCGTATTCCGAGAGATCCATCATCTCAACGCCGTACTGCGTGGCGAGCATCGCCAGCATCTCGTTCTCGTCGACCAGCTGCTTCTTGATGAGAACGTCCAGCGCGGTGATCTCCTCGCCCCGATCGGCGGCCTCCTCGGCCTCCGCCCTGGCGGCGCGGACTGTCTCCGCATCGACCATTCCGTTCTCCTTGAGCAGCGTCAGAATATATTCGGTGTCAGTCAAAATACCCTCCTCCGCGTTGCAAGTTGATTCGCTTATGCACTCAAGTTACAGCGGAGAAGGGGATTTGTCAAGATTATTTATATATAAATAACCGCCTGTTCGCTATTTCTTGTCCTTCAGGTAGCTGGCGACCGTGTTCCTGGCGACCCCTAGAGCGGCGGCGGCCCTGGTGACGTTGCGCGAGTACTTCTCGTAGACGTTCCGGACGTGCAGCCTTATGACGTCGTCCAGAAGCTCCGGAAGCTCGTCGGGACGCCGGATTCCTCCTCCCATCATGACGCGGTTTTCCGAAATCAGCTTCTTGAGATCGGATTCCCCGAGCACAATGGCGCGCTCGAGAATGTTGAAAAGTTCCCTGACATTACCTGGATAGTCGTAGTCCATGAGCGCTTCCTTCTGCGCCTGGGTCAAACCGCGGCATTGCCGCTTGAGCCAGTATCCGTTGGCGATTTTGGGGACATCCTGGATGTGTTCGCGCAGCGACGGCATGCGGATTTGAATGATGTTGAGCCGGTAGAAGAGATCGAGCCTGAACTTGTTCTGGCGCACCATCTCCATCAGGTCGCGGTTAGTCGCTGATATGACCCGCACGTTGACCGAGACTTCCTCCTTGCCGCCGCACGGTATGAACTTCCCGCTCTCGAGCACGCGCAGCAGCACCCCCTGCGCCTCCAGTGGAAGTTCGCCGATTTCGTCGAGGAACAGCGTCCCTCCGTCGGCAAACTTGAAGAGGCCGTCCTGATCGGACTTGGCGTCGGTGAAAGCCCCCGCCTTGTAGCCGAAGAAACGGCTTTCGAGCAAGTTTGGCGTCACGCTGGCGCAATTGAATGCGATGAACGGCTCCTTTTGGCGTGACGATTTGTTGTGTATTTGCTGGGCGACCGTTTCTTTGCCGGTTCCGCTCTCGCCGAAGATGATGACCCTGGCGTTGGGGTTTTCGGCCGCCCTGTTGATCATGTCTCGCACCCTGACTATGCTGTCGTGGTCGCCCGTTATCTCGCGTCCGCCCCACTGGCGGTAGAACTCCACCACGCGCTTTTCGGCCTCCGTCCACTGCGACACCGGGTCCATGTTCGCAAGATGGCGTATCGCGCTGCTGTAGTAGGACGTGTCCTGATAGTTACGATACTGGTAACCGGCCGCGTCGATGAGCGAGTCGTACTGCTTGTGAATTTCCTTCTTTGACTTGATGTAGGCTATCGGTCTCAGATCGGAGACGTCCACGGAGAAAAACCTCGCCGTCAGATCGGTCAGCGCCTCGAACGAGGTGTCGACATGCATGTCCAGCAGCGACAACATCTTCGCCGTGGCATGGGGCCGCGGCGGTTCGATAACACTCAGCCACACGACCTTGACTCCGCGGCTGGACAGCGTCTCCAGCCCCTGCTCAAGGAGCACGGCGTCGCCTGTGAGTCCGACTCCAAGTATCCAAATTTCTCCTACGTCCGCATAACTGGAATCCTCCGATATCTCGACAAGATGCTCGGGAAGCCGGTGGGCGCTGACGCCCTCCACCATCGCATCGGGATCCTTTCTCAACGCCGCTGCGGCCGCGCATGCGTAGTCTTTCCAACCCCAACCGGTAAGAACAAGATTTATTGCCATTTCCCATTCTCCTTTGTTTGCATTAAGCACGAAAAAACGAATGACAAGGAGAATATATCAACAAATAGTTGCAAAATCAACTACTTTTGATTAAATATTGCCATTTTTCATTTTTTTAGCAATTTGATTTTTTTGAGCAATGTTGACAATCTAGCAATTTAAGAAAGACGAAGCAGCTTTCTTGATGAAATTTTTACACTGCTACATTTTTGAATCAGTGCGCAAAAATTGCGCTACGGCAATTTGCCGGCCATTCTTGCTAATTCGGCGATTTTCCGTCTTATGGCGTTTACCGCCTCAGCTGGGTCGTCGATTCCGGTCACTGCCATTTCCATCGGACAAGGCGCGGTCCGCGAATTGTTCAGTATTTGCGGAACCACCTTGGTCCAGGAAACCTCGACTCCCTTGGACTCGAGCAACCTCACGGCGTCCTCTCCTATCACCTCGCCGTGAACGGAAGAGGCACCTCCGGAAATCGCGACGAAAGCGGAGGCCCTCCCTACGACCTTGTCGACCACGGCGGCTCCCTCCATAGCGCCGGGATTTGAGTCGAGTATTTCGAGAATCGGAGATACGCCTCGCCCGGACGCGCTGGCGACTATCCGTCCGTCTCTCGCGACTACGCATCCGGCCCGTCCACTCCGAATCATGGCAATCGCCTCGTTCTTCGCCTCGTCCGTCGCGCAACCGAAGATGGCAAGCGATACGCAGACCATGCAGGGGAACAGTAATGCGAACTTCATATTGACCTCCTGTTTGCGGTGTTCCATGCGCCGGAAATATAACATTGTGCGAAACCGCCTGCAAACGTCAAGGCGCGGCGGCGGCATTGGAATTGTCCCGCGTGCGCCCGTATATTATTTTTGGAATAAGGCGTATTTTCATTTTGTGTAAAAAGAAAGGCGACAAAATGGCAGAACATCAGTGCGACGGACATTGCGAGGGATGCGCCTCCAAGGGCGAGGCGTCTCCGCAATGCAAGAGCAAGGCGGCAATGGCGAAGATAAAGCGCAAGATTGTCGTCATGTCGGGCAAGGGCGGAGTTGGGAAAAGCACGGTGGCGGCCAATCTGGCCGTGGCGATGGCAATGGACGGACTGAAAGTCGGACTGCTGGACGTCGACATCCACGGACCGAGCATTCCAAGGATGCTCGGTGCGGATGACGCCCGTCCCACTGGAGACGGCGACCGCATCGACCCGGTGGTTGTTGACGGCATCGAACTCATGAGCATCGGATTCCTGCTCGAATCGACCGACAGCCCCGTTGTGTGGCGCGGACCGGTCAAGATGGGTGTCATCCAGCAGTTCCTCGGCGACGTCAACTGGGGGGAGCTTGACTGTCTGGTTGTTGACGTGCCGCCGGGCACCGGCGACGAGCCGCTGAGCGTCTGCCAGCAGTTCCTCGGCGATGACGCAGGTGCAATCGTGGTCACGACTCCGCAGGACGTTTCGGCGGATGATGTCTCCAAGTCACTCTCGTTCTGCCGTCAGCTCGGATTCAAGGTATATGGCATCATCGAGAACATGAGCGGATTCGTCTGCCCGCATTGCGGAAAGACGACGGAGATATTCAAGGGCGCCGCCGGAGAACGACTGGCGAAGAAGTTCGACGTGCCGTTCCTCGGCAGAATTCCAATAGATCCGGAGATCGGCGAATGCGGAGACTCCGGCATACCGTTTGTCCGCAGGTCGTCCGCCGCAGCAAAGGCCTTTGGCAAGGCGGTAGAACCGGTCATCTGAAGCGCAATCACATACATGGGGAGGACAATCGATGAAAAAACTGGCAATGTTGGTATCATGCGTGGGAATTGCGACAGCAATGACGGCAGGTGACGCGGTGTTCAAGGAGGAATTCAACGTCTTCCGCGGAAAATCGCCGGCGAACTGGATAACGCTGCAGACCAGCAGCGATTCCGCAGCGGCGTTCGTGCGCGCCGACAAGGCGTTCCGGATGATTTCTCCTAGCAACATGTTCATGCCGATCACCGATCCGATATCGGACGGACGTGTCGACCTGACCATCGGAACTGTCGGATTCAATCCGGCCTGCCGCTACGGGTTCAACGTCCATTTCAGGCAGGATCCGGAAAAGCGGACGTCGCAGACGATTAGGTTCTTCAACGTTCCCGACTCCGGCAAGCTGCAGATCATGTACGGCACCACCGCCGACAACTTCTTCATCCAGAAGGAGAAGAAGACCGTCGACGTGCCCAAGGATGTATTCTCGAAGAAAGTCGACGTTTCCGTCGAATTCTCCGGCGACAAGGTCAAGGCGGTGTTCGACGGAAAGGCTGTCGACTTTTCCGGTGTCGGCGGCGAAGTCGGACAGATAAGCATCGGTCGGCTCAATTTCTTCGATTCGCTGGAACTCACGAAGTTCGAGATATCCGGCATAGAAAAGACGACGACGACGGAACACCGCAAGTTCCGCGTCGACCTCCCAGGCGAACCATTCATCGACAAGATCAGCTGCGACGTCGATTTCTCCGAGCACGGCTCGTTCTACGAAGCGGTGCTCACGCTTTCTGGTGGATCCTATCTCTCGGAACCGGGACAGGGATACTATCACGGCATGCGCACCGAGCGCATCGACCATCCTTACTTCAAGCTAATCACCGCAGATGGCATCACAGAATACAATCTGCTTGACGGATTCATGCATTTGGCCAACAAGAAAATCGCGCCGAAGCATGTCTACACGGTAATCTACGATCCTCCGGAATGGCCGTTCCGACGGGTAATCCGTTTTGCCAAGCCACTCGGAGACTTCGACATGGCCATCGGCGCCAAGTTCGCAGCATATCGTCCAAACATCGACCTGGCCATGGAGGACTGCGAGACGGTTTTCGACTCAAACGGCAAGGTGCTTTTCGCCGGACGTGCTCCGGAAAAGGTCGCGTCCGCGACGTTGCTGAGCAGTCCGGACAAGGCGATTGTCTCGAAATTGCCGAAGTCGCCGAAATACAATCAGGCGGTCCAATTCGCAAAGCTCAATCACTTCTTCTACCGTGGCGAGCCGCTCGACTTCACCTTGGAGCTTTCCGGCATGTCGTTGCCTGGCAACGCGGAAATCGCCCTGACCGATGCCTTCCTGCATCCAATGAAGAGGCTGGAGCTCAAGCCGACGGAAAGCCTGCGAAAAATCGGCGTCCGCGACATGCCGGTGAAAAGCTTCCGCTTCCATCTGGATCCACTGCCGATCGGGGTCTACCACATCACCGTCAAGTCGCTTGATGAAACGATTCCGCTGGACCGTTTCTTCGCATTCGAGGTGATGCCGGACGACCCGACGGGAAAGACGGCAGCGCAGGTATCCGGACTTCCGTACATGTATTGCGCGGAAACAGAGACCCGCGGTCTCACGACCGACGCGTTCGACCCGTTCAAGCCATATCCCCGCAACTTCCCGCACTATGTCAGCGGCACGGTGTTCCTGCCTTGGTACGCCAGGGAGGCCGACATCTTCGACACGCTGCATCTCTTTGGACGCCGCTACTTCGCCTGGCTCGGCAACCGGTGCCTCGACAAGTGGCATCTCGACGAGAACATGGACATCGTGAAGAAGGCCGACTTCGCCCACTTCGGCGTCGAGATGCAATTCGGAACCGCGGTGCAGCTCTATCGCGGAAGGTTGCTCAAGATATTCATCGAATTCGCGAAGCAGACCAAGGACCCGTTCTACGACATAGCGCGTCTTGAAAAACTCGCCGCTGGCAAATTCGTTGCGTCGGGCAGAGACGGGGTCGAAGGCCTGGAGAACGTATCGATCGATCCGGAGACCTACCGCCACACCGTGGTCAACCACTGGCCGGAATGGCTCGACTTCGTCAACAGGCGCACTGCCGACGACCTGCACGCCAAACTCGTCGAGCTGCGCAAAGTAAATCCGAACATCAAGTTCGCTTGCTACGGCCCGGCGCCGATTTACACCGGCAGGTACGTAGGACCGGAATTCGCCAGATATCTCACGCTCTCCATGCTGGACAAGGACGATGTCGGCTATCTCCAGTACGAGGACTATCCCGAGCTCTGCAATTATCCGGAATCCCGCGGATCGTTCTTCCTTGGAACTTTATCGATGTGTGTTCCACAGATTCCGATTGCACCGGAGATGTACGGCGATGGATTTGGATCCGGCTGTCCGGACGGCGCGGTGTTCTTCGCACACCCGCCATATGGAATGGGCGGCAACAACTACTTCTTCCGCACACGCAACCGCGTGTACGAGTACACGTACGCAACAGCGTTCCTCGGAGATGAAGGATTCGCCTACTGGAACCGCTTTGGAATACAAATTGGCTCCGCGAGATACGAGCGTCTCGAGAACTTCCTGAAGGCCTGGGGCAATACAATGCGCAACCGCCCGATTCGTCCGATGAAGTCGGCGGCCTACGTGTTCAGTTCGGATTCGTGGCGTGCCAATCAGGGCGGAGACGCCCATTTCAAGGCCAAGGCTGTGGAAGGCACCGATGTGCCGATGGTGTTCGATGCCGCCAGGGTGAGAAAAACGGCCGGAGAGATGATGCCGTTCTTCTACGAAACGGTAAGCAACAACGGACTCTGCGCCGGATTCCAGCTGATGGCGAACAATTTGAAACAGCTGAGCGCCGCCGATTGCGATATTCTGGTTCTCCCGCCGCTCAAGGGCGTTCCGGAAGACCAGCTCAAGGAAATACGTCGCCTGTATGACGAGGGCGTGTCACTGGTATGCTCCGAGGATCCCGGCGCGCTTTCCGACATCTTCCAGGTGAAGGACGGAGGCAAGTTCGTCAAGGTGACAGAGGTGCGCGGAACCGATGGTTTCCTGCGCGGGATGAAAGACTACACCACCGACGTTTGCTTCGGCGGGCGCTTCGTCGCCGCAGGGGCGGAAAAACTGCTTGACGGCGAGATTCCGGTTCTGTTCAGGGCCAAGGGGAAACGTGCGAACGCCTACTTCTTCAACGTCCCGCCGACCACGGCAACGAGCGACATGCTTTGGGAACGCTACGGATACGGACGTCAGGTAATCAGCAAGTTAATGATTTCCGCCATCAGGGAAATCTACAATCGCGAGAACAAAGTAGAGGTCATGGCCGACAGCGGGCGCGTGCTCGCGGCAGTGACGGCCGACGGATTCGCCGTCACCCATACAAACAACACCGACGAGGACAAGACGGTTGTTCTCACATTCTTCAAGCGCAATCCGAACAACAAGCTGGTCTCGATTGACCGACCGCACCAGGTGTTGCAGGATGACGACCGGGTGCTCAAGGTGAGGTTCACGACCAAGTTCAGATCGGCGGCCTTCATCGAGATAAAGTAGTCGGATCCGATTAACAAAACCGCCGCTCGTCCCCAAGGACGGGCGGCGGTTTTTGTCCGCATAAACTTGGGCTAGTGACAGAACCAGGCGATTGCCAAACCGGCGGCTGTAACGGCAACGAAAGTGGCGATGCACCATTTCCAGACCCGGTCGGCCCCATATTTCGCGACCAGAACTGAAAACACGACGAACCACACGACGAACAGCAGAATTGCAATAAGTGTATTCATCTCGATGGACTCCTTCTATTCCAGACGCTTGTTCTTCCAGGCGCGATAAGTCTCGATCTCGCTCTTGAAACTGGTGAAGACCAGTCCGAACACCGCGGCGTCGTCGAGAAATCCGACGAACGGTATGAAATCCGGAATGACGTCTATCGGCAGTATCAGGTAGAGGAACGCGGCCACCACGGACGCGATAAACTTCCATGGGACCTGCCTGTAACTCCCGTTCCAGTAGTCCTGGAGCATCGAGAAGAGTTCCTTCACGTCATCCACGATATCGCCGAGTTTTTCCATGAGTCCGCCGACCTTGGGGTTGTTGAGAACCTTGCCGATGTCGCCCTCCTGGACATCCCCGGTCATCTCATCCAACTTATCTGCCGTCTTTTGTTGTTCTTCATCAGTCATACGTTCACCTCCATTGTTGTTGTCAGATCTCTACGTTCCTGTATTCCCCGTCACGACAGGCGCCATGCTCGATTCGAATGATTGTCCTTCCAGAGAACGCCTTCCAGAGAGCGCGGTCGAACAATTCGGCATTTATTCGGTCGAGATGACCGACGCTTTCGTCGACAAGCAACATCCCTGGTTTCCGGATAATCTCCCTGGCCAGTGCGAAGCGGACCCTCTCTCCGGTAGAGAAGTTGCTCCCGCCCTCGTATATCTCGTGGTCAAGGCCGCGTTCCAGACCTCTCGCAAGTTCGCCGGCGCCGACCATGTCGAGCGCCTTGAATATCTCTGCGTCCGGTACCTTCTCGTCGCACCCGAGAAGCAGGTTGCGGCGCAGCGTTCCGTGCACCAGCTCGCAGTCGGCGCTTATATATCCGGTCTGACGGCGAAGCGAACGGAGGTTCCAGTCCCTGATGTCGCGCCCGTCCACCGATACCGTCCCCGAATCAGGGCGGTAGAGTCCGAGCGTCAGCGCGAGAAGCGTGCTCTTGCCGGCCCCGCTCGGTCCGGAGAGCCGGATGCGGTCACCGGGGGCCACTTTCAGGTTGAATTCGCGAAGCACCGGTTCCGCCCCGTAGGAGAAATTCACACCGCGGAATTCCACCGCCCCGGTCAGCCTGCCGTCCCATTGTCCCGCGTCGCTGTCGGATAGCTGCCCCTCCAGATTCATCAGCCGGTCTGCGCCGTTGGCAGTCTCCTCCATCGCCATGAAGAACGAACAGAGCCGGCGCGCCGGATTGAATACCAGCGAAAGATAGCAGTGCAACGCCCAGAGCATTCCCGGCGTCCAGTCGCCGCGCAATATCATCCACACGCCGACGACGACCAGTAGTCCCTGGCAGATCAACGGGACCGCCCCTGTAAGCATGGTAAAAAGATAGGCAACTCGTATCTTGCGGATGCGGAACACAGTCTCGCGGGCGATTCCGCCGCCGATATCGGCGGACGCTTCGTCCTCCGCGCCGTGGCTTTTCAAAAGCATGTAGCGGTTGATGGAGTCGCTCATGCGCCGCTGGCTTGCGGCGGTCGCCTCGCTCAGCTGGCCGGATACTTTGAAATAACGTCCGCGCAGTGTCACGATGGACAATGCGTAAAGTGGAAAAGCCAGCAACGCGCCGAATCCGACCGGCGCCGAAAGCCAAAACAACAGACAGATTCCGCCGACCAATCCCAGAAGTCCAGACAATGCGGAGAAAACCGCGCCGCCGTAGAACATCGCAAGCTGCTCGGCATCTGAATAAATCCTACCGGCGAAATATCCTCCTCCAAGACTCCTGACGAACTCCGGCGGCAAGTCCAGCATCCGCGTGGCGAAATGCCGCTTGACCCCGTAAACAACCTTCTGCGATGTTTCGCCGACAAGCAGCTGACTGAACGACTCCAGTCCCCTGGCGGCCGCCATCATCACGGCCACTGATAGCAGAATAATCCACACTTCCGATCCGGTGCGGCCGATTACCCCGTTGATGAGCGAGCGCTGCATCACTGGAAGCACGTACCCAATGACGGAGACCGCCACCGTCGATACCAAGCAAAAGGCATAGATCCAGCGGAACGGGCGGGCATAGCGCACCAGAAACGCCATCATGCCGATTTTTTTCCTCATCGCCATTATGCCTCCAGCATCATTGTCACATGTATTCCCTAAGCTACGATTTTACAAATGTTTTTTCAAATTGAAAACAACCATGCCGGAAGTTAGATTACATGAGAATCTTTTTGAACTAAATTGGGGAAATCTTCACATGGACAATTCAAATGTCGTTGACGTGAGTTTCATCGTCGGCGTGTATCGTGCGAATCCAATTCATCTCAGAAAAATGCTGGATTCGGTGTTGGCCGTCATGAAAAAGAGCTCCGTCAAATCCGAGTTGTTGCTCACCGACGACAGTTCGCCGGACAACAGCTGGGCCATCCTCTCGGAATACGCGGCGGCGAATCCCGGATTGATAAGGATCTACAAGCATGCCGTTAACGCTGGAATATCCGCCACCAGGATAGAGATGACAAACCTCACCAGCGGCAGGTACGTGGCTAGTTTCGACCAGGACGACATCATGGTTCCGTTCGACTTGGACGGGGCGGTGGCGTTCTTGGATTCGCATCCGGAGTATGCGGCGAGCTACGCCAGAAAGTATCTCTTCCACGACTTCCGCCTCACCGGAGAAGTGCATGGTGACTTCCAGAGCCGGTTCAACGCATTTTTCACGCCCAAGGTGAACATCAACGCGATGCTTATCCGCCGCGAGAAACTGCTTGCCCACGGGTCGTTCATGCCGTGTCCGGGCAGCCGCATCAATGACGACGTCTTCCTAATGTTCCGACTGGCAATGGACTGCGATTTGTGGTTCGACGACACGATGCCGCGCGCTCTCTACAGAGTGCATGACAACCAGAACTCCAAGCTGTTTGACGGAACCAACCAGGACGATTTCCGTCGCATGGGAATGCAGCTCATAAACCTGCGTCCGGAGCTATACGAGCCGTTCACCCGCGGCATCGTCCCCGAGAGCGACGAGGAGAATTTCCGCATAGTGGAGGGCTTCAACGGTCTCGCCGTGTTCTTGTTGCAGAATGACCACGATCTCACAAAGCGATTGCTCGAGGCGGCGTTGGAACGGCACCCGGAGGACTACGGCGTATGGGAGCACAACATATTGTTTCACGCGATGTGCAGCAAGAATGCCGAGTTCGAAAATTCGTACGAACGGGCGCTGGAACATTTCGCCGACCGTCCGAGAATGCAGCTGGCGTTCCACGCCGTGAAATTCCGGAAACTGGTGCAGGACAACAACGCCGACGAGATAGAAAAGTTCCGGCGGTTCTACATCGATCTGCACTGGAGTCTGCTTCCAGCCCCTCAGGAAATGCTCGACGTGCTTCCCAAGCCGCCCAAGAGGCCGACTTATTCGTTCACATCCAGCCAGTTCAACTTTTAAACGGAGGGGATGACGATGTTGCGGGTATATGACAATATTCTGGAGACAGCGGGTTCCACGCCGCTGGTTCGTCTCGGTCGCATCAACACGACCGGTGCAAATGTGTTCGCGAAGGTGGAAAGCCGCAATCCTGGCGGTTCCACGAAGGACCGGGTGGCGATTGCGATGGTGGAAGCCGCGGAACGGCGCGGCGAACTCAAGCCGGGGGCGGTGATTGTCGAACCGACCAGCGGGAACACAGGAATCGGACTCGCCGTGGTGGCGGCCATACGGGGATACCGGCTCGTGCTCACGATGCCGGACACGATGAGCGTCGAACGCCGACGGCTTTTAGCCGCGTACGGGGCGGAACTGGTGCTCACGGACGGAAAGCTCGGCATGTCGGCCGCCATAGAGAAAGCAAACGCAATCGTCGCCTCGACTCCCGGTGCATGGATGCCGAGGCAGTTCGACAATCCGGACAATCCGATCGCCCATGAAGAGGGGACCGGTCCCGAGATTGCCGAGGCTCTCGGCAACCAGGTAGCAGCCTTCGTGGCCGGAGTCGGCACCGGCGGAACGCTGACCGGAACGGCGAGGGCGCTGCGGAAAACATGTTCTGACGTCAGGATTGTCGCCGTCGAACCGGCGGATTCTCCGCTTCTCTCGAAAGGATACTCCGGGCCGCACAACCTGCAAGGTATCGGAGCCAATTTCATACCATCGGTGCTTGACATGTCGCTGGTGGACGAGATCGTCACCGTCTCCGATGACCAGGCGGCCAAATACGCAAGACTTGCCGCCACGAAGGAGGGCATGCTCGTCGGAATCACCGGAGGCGCGGCGCTGCATGCGGCGATGCTGCTGGCGGCGAGACCTGAATTCAACGGAAAGAACATCGTGGCCCTGATTCCGGATTCAGGAGAACGCTATCTATCCGGCTGGCTTTTCGAAAACTGACATGTTCGATCCGCTTGTCGAATCCGCGGTCGGCGGAATAGTCCCCGTATTCGGAACCGGGGCGAGCGGTATGGCCGCGGCGAAGATTCTATCGTTCATAGGGGCTACTCCGTTGCCAATGAACGACGCCGATGGCCTATCCATCCCAGGGAAGGCTCCGTTCGCGGTCGTAAGTCCCGGAATGCATCCGTGGAAGTCCCGTCTCATGCTGGAGGCGAAGCAGCGCGGACTCATCTTGGTTTCGGAAATGGAATTCGGCTGGCGGCTTCTGGACATTCCCGTCATCGCGGTGACCGGAACCAACGGCAAGACAACCACCACGGAACTCGTCGTCCACATGCTGCGCAATCAGGGAGAAGACGCCAGGGCCGTCGGCAACATCGGGACGCCAATCAGCGTGCTGGCGCTAGAGCGTCTATCCGGAAACAGGAGATCACAAGTCGCGGTCGCCGAGACGAGCAGCTTCCAATTGGAGCTATGCAGCAACTTCGCGCCTGAGGAGGCGGCGCTGCTCAATCTCGCAAGCGATCACGAGGACAGATACCCAGGCGGATTCGCCGAATACGTCGCTACCAAGATGTCGATTTTCAGAAACGTTCCCGAGAACAGACGGGTGTTCGGGTTCTCCATGTCAGATAGACCGCATCGTTTCTCGTTCACTGACGGAGTTCTTCTTCTGGGGGCCCAAGCGTTTAACACAGAATCCTCCATTTTCCGGCATCCTCATCAGGTGGAGAACCTGGCCGCCGCGGCCGAGCTGGTCATGCTGCACACGGGAAAAGTCCCGGATATCGAACGAGCGGTTTCAGGCTTCGCCTATGGGCATCACCGGATAGAGGATTGCGGAACCGACGGACGCGGAGTGAAATACGTAAACGACTCCAAGGCCACCAACCCACATGCAGTGGTGGCGGCGGTAAAGTCGATAGGCGGCGGTGTGGTCTTGCTGGCCGGAGGACTCGACAAGGGGATGGACTTCTCCGCGCTCTCCGAAATTATTCCGCTATTGCGTGGCGCGGTGGTTTACGGCAGGGCTGCGGCCACGGTCGCTTCGGCGCTCCATGGTGTCAGGGTGGAAAACTGCGGAAACGATTTCGACCTGGCGGTCCGGACGGCTGCAGGAATGGCCGAACACGGCGATTGCGTTCTGCTGAGTCCGGCCTGCGCCAGCATGGATATGTTCAAGAATTACGAGGAACGCGGGAACCGCTTCCGCGAACTCGCCGAAAAAATAATTTCAGGAGATGAAAAATGCTGAAGAAAATCATGGACATAGCGCAGCAGGCCGGCGAACTTGCGATGAAGCGCCGCGCAACGCTGTCCGTTTCACAAGTCCACACGAAGGCCACGCCGACTGATCTCGTCACCGACGTGGACCGCGAGGTGGAGAACTTCATCATCGGAGCGTTGCGCGAGTTGACCCCGGATTACGATGTATTCGGCGAGGAGACCGGACGCAAGTCAACCGGCTCTCCTTACATGTGGGTGATCGACCCAATCGACGGCACGCACAACTTCGTCTGCGACATGCCGTTCTACTGCACATCGATCGGGCTCAGAAAAAACGGCATAGGCGTCATGGGTGCCATCTTCGCCCCTAGGCTCGGCGAACTCTTCGCTGCCGAGGCC
Organism: Victivallaceae bacterium; assembly: GCA_024405675.1. GTDB lineage: Bacteria > Verrucomicrobiota > Lentisphaeria > Victivallales > Victivallaceae > UBA1784. Next base: position 19,680 of record JAKSOH010000004.1, on the reverse strand, counting down.
GGCAGCGGGGCCACGTTGAACGGGAAACCGATATCCGTGTCGAAGACCTCAGACATCGGCAAGGCAATGCTGGCAACGGGATTCTCGTGCGTCAGGGCGCGCCGCTCGTTTGACAACCTGCGGCTCATAGAGAAGCCGGTGCATGCCGCCTGCGGATTCCGACGCGATGGAAGCGCCGCCATAGACCTCGCCTACGTGGCGGCCGGAAGATACGACGGGTTCTGGGAGCTGGCGCTCAACGATTACGACATCGCGGCCGGAGAACTCATGATTCGCGAGGCAGGCGGAATCGTGACTGATTTTCATGGCGGAACGGCATATCCCACGCATGGGATTATTGCTAGCAACGGACTCCTGCAACCGGTTCTGCACAGCCTCCTGGATCGCCCGGAAGTGCGCTTCGAGTAGAAAACGACGATTTTAAAACTTTATATAAAATTCCATTTGCGTTTTTTTATTTTCAATTGTATAATAGTCGCCGTGGTGTATTTCACATGAAAAGGCCTGATTGTTTAAGGCCGTAACAAAACAAGGACAAAAAAGATGAACATCTACGTGGGCAACCTTCCCTACTCCGTGACCCGTGACGAGCTGCGCGAAATGTTTGCGAAGTTCGGTCAGGTCGACGATGCGCGCATCGTTCTCGATCGCGAGAAGGGCAATCGTTCCAAGGGATTCGGCTTCGTCGAGATGCCGAACGCCGAAGAGGCCCAGAAGGCGATCGACGCCCTCAACGGACAGGATATCGGCGGCCGTCAGGCTGTCGTGAACGAAGCCCGTCCGAGAGCTCCGCGCTTCTAGGACAGAAGGTTACCGGGGGACACATCCCGGGAGCGACTAACCCGCTTGCGCCATGCGCGGCGGGTTGCTGTTTTTTGATTTCGCATACATTACGCGATATATTATGGTTTGCGTTTTCACGGATGCGGAACGCCGTCTTGGGCAGATCCTCCTGCCCTGAAATCGGATTCCGTGCCGTTCGGTGTTTCTGGTGGGGATATAACGTGGCTGTGAAACTCCGTTTGAAGAGGCGCCAAATAGTTTGTGGTATCGTGCAACGAAAACTGAATTGAGGGAATTTTCAATGGTTAGAATCAGACTGAAACGCACCGGAACTCGTAACATGTCCAGTTTCCGCATCGTGGTCATGGATCAGAGAAGCAGCCGCGACGGCAAGGCCATCGAGGAACTTGGATACTACGATCCGCGCAAGAAGGAAGAAAAAGTCAATCTTGAGCGCGCCGCCTATTGGAAGGGCGTCGGCGCCGTGATTTCGGAGACCGTTTCCGATATCATTGAGCGTGCCGAGAAGGGCATCTTGCTCAAGGATCGTGTGAAGCCGCAGACCATGTCGAAGCGCGCCAAGGCGAAGGCCGAGGCCGAAGCTCAGGCCAAGGCGGAAGCCGAGGCCGCCAAGGCTGCGGAAGCGGAGGCGGCGAAGGCTGCCGAGGCCGCTCCCGAAGCGTAGCAGGTAGACCATGTTAGGTGCTTTGCTGAGTTGGTTCGGATTAGGAGGGAGCGCTTGTTGCTGTGCCGACATCAAGTCCGGCAAGGACGATCTCGCCGGTTTTGTCGAGTATGTCGTCAAGCAGCTGGTCGATAATCCGAACGACGTCGACGTCAAGGTCGTTGAAGACAAAGACGGCGAGGTGATTCAGGTCAGGTGTTGCAAGGAAGACATCGGCAAGGTCGTTGGCAAGAAGGGAAAGATCATCATGGCCATCCGCTCGTTGGTGAGCGGCGCGGCGGGAAGACTCCACCGCAGGATTTCCGTGGACGTGCTTGACGAATAGCTTCATGCGAATAGATGTCTTGACGTTGTTTCCCGGACTTTTTCCGGGTCCGCTCGGGGACAGCGTCATCGGCAGGGCCGTAAGAAACGGCATTGTCGAGATAAATGCGGTAAACGTAAGGGACTGGGCCGTGGACAAGCGCGGAACGGTGGATGACAAGCCTTACGGTGGCGGGCCCGGGATGTTGATGATGGTCGATCCACTTGTCGGAGCGATCAGGGCGAAAAAAAGACGCGACAGCTTGGTCGTGCTGACTTCACCAAGGGGCGAGCTCTTCAATCAGGAGATCGCCAACGAACTGGCGGAGGAAAAGCATCTGATCATTGTCTGCGGTCACTACGAGGGCATTGACCAGCGGGTGATCGACAGCGAAGTCGACCGGGAGATATCCATCGGCGACTACGTGCTGTCCAACGGAGTTCTTCCGGCGATGGTAATCTGCGACACTGTCGCAAGGTTGCTGCCGGGAGCGCTCGGCGACGACGAGTCGTCGCGTCATGAATCGCATATGGATGGGCTGCTGGAATATCCGCAGTACACTCGGTCCGTGACGCGAGAAGGCGACGGAGTGCCGGAGGTGTTGTTGAGCGGTGACCACTCGAAAATAGAGAAGTTCCGTCGCAAGGAGATGGAGCGACTCACCAGGTGCCGGCGGCCCGACCTCTGGGAAAAATATCTGATTGAAGGCAGAATGAAAGGACAACGAAGATGAATGCAGTTGAAAAGATCCGCAAGGCCGAAGCAAAGGTCGAGCGTCCCGACTTTTGCGTCGGCGACACCGTGAAGCTCTCCGTCAAGATCGTCGAGGGAGAGACCGAGCGCTTGCAGCAGTTCCAGGGAGTGGTCATTTCCCGTCGCGGAACCGGAATCGAGGAAACCTTCACGGTCCGTCGAGTCCAGGCCGGACAGGGAGTCGAGCGCGTGTTCCCGATCAACAGCCCCCGTCTCGAGAAGATTGAGGTGGTTCGTCGCGGCAAGGTTCGTCGCTCCAAGTTGTATTACCTGAGGAACAAGATTGGAAAAGATGCCAGAGTCAAAGAGCTCCGCGCAAACTAGGCATAGAAACGTCCGTCCGCCGCTGGTGGCGGACGACGATCTCCTCCGGCCGGAGCGCGGGCTCTGGGCGGAGGGTTTTTCTTGCATCGCCGGAATCGACGAGGCGGGACGCGGTTGTCTGGCCGGTCCCGTCGTGGCCGCCGCGGTGGTGTTGCCGCGATTCGTGGAACTGCCCGGAGTATATGACTCCAAGCAACTTTCGGACGCGGGAAGGCGCGAACTCTTCAGGCAGCTGAAGGAACTGAAGGACATTAGCATCGGCGTCGGGATCGAGTCCAACGAGGTCATCGACGAGATTAACATACTGAAGGCGACGCACAAGGCCATGCGCAAGGCCGCGGCGGCGCTGGACAGGAAGCCCGACGTTGTTCTGGTCGATGGACTTCCTGTGAATGGTTTCGAAGTCGTGTCGCGCAATCTTGTCGACGGCGACGCACTTTCGGCCAGCATAGCTGCCGCAAGCATAATCGCCAAGGTGACGAGGGACGACATCATGCTGGAGCTCGCGAAGAAGTATCCTGAATACGGCTTCGCAGGAAACAAGGGATACGGAACGCCTGAACATCTCGCCGCGCTGAAGAAGCACGGTCCGTGCGCGGTGCACCGAATGACGTTCCACCCCGTGATGCTGTTCGCTCCGGACGCTCCGGAGCAATTGGAGTTGTTATAGAGATATTTTTGACATAGCAGGATAAGCGTTAGGAGAAAAAATGAGCAATTTTGATCTAAGCACGATCAGGCACAGCGCGGCGCATGTCATGGCGGCCGCTGTGAAGAAACTGTATCCGGACGTCAAGTTTGACATCGGTCCCGCAACGGCAAACGGATTCTACTACGACTTCGATATGGAACACAGGCTCGTCACTGACGATCTCAAGGCCATAGAGAAGGAAATGCGCAAGATTATCGGCCGCAACATTCCGTTCGAGCGTTTCGAAACCACCCGCGACGAGGCGAAAAAGCTTCTCGAGGGTCAGCAATACAAGCTCGAGCGTCTCGCCGACATCGAGGAAGGACAGACCATCAGTTTCTACCGCACCGGCGATTTCGTCGATCTCTGCCGCGGACCTCACGTCGATGCGTCCGGCGACATCGGTGCGATCAAACTGACAAGCGTAGCCGGAAGCTATTTCAGAGGCGACGAGAAGAACCCGATGCTCCAGCGCGTCTACGGAACAGCATTCGCCACCAAGGAGGAACTCGACGCCTACCTGAAGATGATGGAGGAGGCGGCCAAACGAGACCATCGGAAACTCGGCACCGAACTCGATCTCTTTGGATTCTCGGAGAACGTCGGACCAGGTCTCGTGTTGTGGCACCCGAAGGGCGCCCTGATACGCCATCTCATCGAGTCCTACTGGAAGGAAGAGCACTACAAGAACGGCTACCAGCTGCTCAACACGCCGCACATCGGCCAAAGCCTTCTTTGGGAGACCAGCGGACACCTCGGTTTCTACCGCGAGGGAATGTACTCCCCGATGGACATCGACGGCGGCGACTACTACGTCAAGCCGATGAACTGCCCGTTCCACATCGAGATTTACCAGTCCCGCCAGCGCAGCTACCGCGAGCTTCCGCTCCGCTGGGCCGAACTCGGAACGGTCTACCGCTACGAGAAGTCAGGCTCTCTGCATGGACTTATGCGCGTCCGCGGGTTCACGCAAGACGACGCCCATATCATCTGCACCCCGGAGTCCATCGAGGATGAGATTGCGGAGGTGCTACGTTTCAGCCTCTATATCAACCGGTCGTTCGGATTCACCGACATCAAGCCGTACCTGTCGACCCGGCCGGAGAAGGCGGTCGGCGCGCCGGAACGCTGGGCCCAGGCCACCGAGTCGTTGCGCAAGGCCATCGACAAGGCCGGACTCAACTGCGAGGTGGACGAGGGAGGCGGGGCTTTCTACGGACCGAAGATCGACCTGAAAATCAAGGACGCCATCGGCCGTGAATGGCAGACGACGACCATCCAGTTCGACTTCAACCTGCCCGAACGTTTCAACATGACCTACGTCGGTAGCGACGGCGAGAGACACCAGCCATACATGGTGCACCGGGCGCTTCTCGGCAGTCTCGAGAGATTCTTCGGAATACTCGTCGAACACTATGCCGGCGCCTTCCCGCTGTGGCTGGCCCCCGAACAGATCAGGATTCTGCCGGTCGGCGAGTCGCAGATAACCCGCGCCAAAGAGCTGGAGGCCGCCCTGAAGCAGTCCGGTTTCCGCGTCTCGGTGGACGAACGTTCCGCCGGACTGGGTGCGAAGATTCGTGACGGACGTTTGGAGAGACTGCCTTACATGGCGGTCATCGGCGAACGCGAAGCGGAATCCGGACAGGTCGCGGTTCGCAGCCGGCGGGACGGAGACCTTGGAAGCATGGACCTCGCCGCCCTGATTGCAAGGATGCGCGAAGAGGTTGACACGAAGCGGATCTAGAACTATATTATTTTTTCACACGAGTCGTCAACGAAGATAAAGAAAGGCAGGGCCGAACTATAGCAACTCTACTCAAACCCAACGATCGCAGCATCAGACTCTCGGATGTGAGACTCATCGGTGCTGAAGGGGAGCAAATGGGCGTGGTTTCCTACCGCAGGGCCCAGGAGCTTGCGCAGGAAGCCGGATACGACCTCATGTTGGTGTCGGACAAGTCCACGCCCCCAGTCGTGAAGTTCGCCGACTTTGGGAAATTCTGCTACATGCAGAAAAAGAACCAGAAGGCGCAACGGCAGAACAATGCGGCTAGCAAGGTGAAGGAAGTCAAATTCACCATCAGCATCGGTCAGCATGACTATGACACCAAGTTGCAGCATGCGTTGGAATTTCTCGCGCTTAAGCATCGGGTTCAGATTACGGTGACGCTGAGGGGTCGCGAAAACAAGAATGCGGCTCCTGCGTTCGACTTGCTGAACAAGATCGTGGCGGAGATAGGTGACAGATGCGAACTTCTCAGAGCTCCCAATCAGGAGGGTAAGTTCGTATCCGCGATAGTAAGACCCAAATAGTCTGTTTGGTCGCCGCAGCCGGTGGTAGCATTGACCGGCTCGGCATTTATATGGACCGGTTGGTCCGCAACAAGAAACAAGGAGAAGAACAATGCCGAAGTTGAAGACAAGAAAATGTGCCGCCAAGCGGCTCAAGGAAACGGGGACGGGCGCGTTCCGTCACCACAAGGCAGGTGCTCGTCACCTGAAGAGCAGCAAGAACGCGAAGCGTCGTCGTAATCTCCGCAAGGACGGAGCCGTGTCATCGGCCGAGAAGAACCGCATCAAGGCGGCTCTCCCCTACGGACTTTAAAAAAGGAGGAACGGAATCATGTCAAGAACCACATGTGCAGTCCCCTCCAGGAAGCGTCGCAAGCGTACTCTCGAGCGCGCCAAGGGTTTCTACGGAAACAGTAGCCGCACCATCCGCACCGCGTACGATGCGGTTGACAAGGCCCTGGTCCACTCCTACGAGGGACGCAAGCAGAAGAAGCAGCAGTATCGCGGACTTTGGATTGTCCGTATCAACGCGGCCTGCAGGGAAATCGGTGTCACCTACAGCAAGTTCATGAATGGTCTGAAAAAGGCCAACATTGAGCTGAATCGCAAGGTTCTGGCCGATCTCGCCGTGCGCGAGCCGGCGGAATTCAAGGCCCTGGTCGAAAGGGTGGTCCAGGCCTAGAACCGGCGCTTTAGCCAGAACACAGCGGAACAGCCTGGACCGGCGAATCGCCGGACAGGCTGTTTCCATCATTATCCGGGGGTATGAAATGAATAGTATTGTCGAGGCCGTCAACACCGCGGTGGCGGCGGCGAGAAAAAAATTTTCCGCGTGCACATGCGCGAACGATGTCGAGGCCGTGCGAATCGAATATCTCGGACGCAACGGGCTGTTCCCTGAATTGTCAAAGGGAATGAGCCAGCTGGCGCCGGAGGAGCGCAAGGATGCAGGACGGGCGTTCAACGAAGGACGTTCCGCCATTCAGAACATGCTGCAGGAAAAGCTCTCCGAGCTTAATGCCGGATCCGGAGCAGAAGAGGCAATCGACATCTCACTGCCAGGACGTCGTCCACGTCTCGGACATCGCCATCCGATCAGCCAGTTGACCGACGAATGCGTCGCAATCTTCCGCCGGATGGGATTCATCGTCGCCGACGGTCCGGAAATAGAGGACGTCTACCACAACTTCGACGCGCTGAACACCCCGGCCGACCACCCGTCGAGGGACCTGCAGGACACCTTCTACCTGCCGGACGGCCGGATTCTCCGTTCCCAGACCTCCCCGGTCCAGATCCGCGTCATGGAAACCCATACCCCGCCGGTGCGAATCGTCGCCCCGGGCCGCGTATTCAGACGCGACACTCCGGACGCGACCCACGGAATGAACTTCCACCAGATCGAAGGACTCTACGTCGACCGCGGTGTGTCGCTGGCCGACCTCAAGAGCGTGCTCCAGTGCTTTGCCCGCGAGATGTACGGCGATGACGTCAAGGTGCGCCTTCGCCCGCACTTCTTCCCGTTCACCGAGCCGAGCGTGGAATATGACTTCACCTGCGTTGTCTGCGGCGGCAAGGGATGCCCGGTGTGCAAGAATTCCGGATACATCGAAATCGCCGGCGCCGGCATGGTCGATCCAGCCGTATTCGAGGCGGTCGGCTACGACCCGACCGTCTGGACCGGATACGCGTTCGGACTCGGAATAGAGCGTCTTGCGATGCTTCGCTACCGCATCCCCGACCTGCGTCTGCTGTATGACAATGACGTGCGGTTCCTGGAACAATTCTAAAGGAGGGGAGAATGAACATATCGAAAATCTGGTTGTCCCAATACGTCGATCTCGGCGGATTGGATGACGAAACGTTGTGCCGCCGGCTCACCACCGCGGGAATCGAGGTGGAGAAGGTCGAGTCTACGTCCACCGTTCCGGATGGTGTCGTCACAGCACGTATCATGGAGCGTCTCCCCCACCCCGATTCCGACCATCTCTCCGTCTGCAAGGTCAACGACGGCAAGGAGGTGCTCCAGATTGTCTGCGGCGCGCCGAACTGCGACGCAGGAAAGATTGTTCCGCTGGCGACAATCGGCGCGATGTTCACGACGCCGGAGGGAACTTTCAAAATCAAGAAATCCAAGCTGCGCGGCGTCGAGTCGTTCGGCATGATGTGCAGTGCGGCCGAGCTCGGGATTTCCAATGACAACTCCGGTCTCATGATTTTCCCGGAAGGAACTCCGCTCGGCCAGTCGGTTCGCGCGATGTATCCCGGCGACACCCAGATTGAAGTAGAGGTGACGCCTAACCGCCCGGACTGGTTGAGCATGTACGGAATCGCCCGCGACGTGGCCTGCCTCATCAAAGGCGAAGCGGTGCTCCCAAAGATTGAGCCGGTGACCGGATCCGGAACAAATCAAGGTCTCGTCACAGTCGAGGCGCCGGACCTTTGCGTCCGCTACATCGGCCGCGTCATACGCGGCATCAAGGTCGGGCCGTCGCCCAAGTGGATGGTCGAACGACTCGAAAGCGTCGGTTTGCGTAGCATCAACAACGTCGTCGACGTCACTAACTTCGTACTCATGGAACTCGGGCAGCCGCTGCATGCTTTCGACTACAACAAGCTGGCCGGCAACCATGTGATCGCCAGGCGCGCCAACGACGGGGAGAAAATGGTGCTGCTCGACGGCAAGGAAGTCTCCCTGTCCTCGGAAAATCTCGTCATCGCCGATGACAACGGACCGGTGGCGCTGGCAGGAGTGATGGGCGGCGAACGTTCCGGAATATCCGACGACACCATCGACCTGCTTTTGGAAAGCGCGGTTTTCGCCCCGGCCTCGATACGGCGTACTTCGCGCCGGCTCGGCGTCTCCAGCGACTCCAGCTATCGTTACGAACGTGGCGTCGACTACGACATGGCCGAGATTGCCTCGGCCAGGGCGGCCAGTTTGATCATCGAGCTTGCCGGAGGCCATCAGGAATTCGAGACGCTCGACATCAACTCCGGACGTCCGGCCGAAAATGAGATATCCTGCTCGTTCGACCGCATCCGCGCGTTGGTCGGCATCGATATCGACAACGACGGGATCGTCGACATCTTCCGTCGGCTCGGACTCGATATCCTGGAAAAAGCCGGAGACCGATGCCGCGTTAAGGCTCCGCTCTACAGGAACGATCTTTCAAGGGAAGCCGATCTCGCTGAGGAAGTCGCTCGCGTAAGCGGACTCGACAAGGTGCCGGAAGTCCCCGTAAAGGGCAAGATATGCGCCTCGATGCGCGAGGACGCCTATGAGAAACTGCATCGTTTGCGCGACGCCATCGTGGAACGCGGTTTTTGCGAGTGTGTCAGCTATAGCATCACCGGACCCAAGACGGCCCTGGCCGATCCGAGGTTCGAGCAAGCCGACCTTGTGGCGCTTGCCAATCCTCTCAGTCCGGAAATGGCCGTCATGCGGCCGAGCTTGCTTGGAGGCATGTTGGACATAGCCAGGCGCAACCGCGACAACGGCAACGAAAATCTCGCTCTCTTTGAACTCGACCGTTGCTTCTGCGCCAATGCCGAAAAGTATCCCGAGGAACGTCTTGAACTCATCATGTTTCTCACCGGGCAGGTCCACGGGGAGAGGTTCGGATCCGAGATGAAGGTCGAATACGATTTCTTCGATATGAAGGGAGAGCTCGAGGATATCTTCGGCAAGTTCGGCATCGCCAAGTTGTCCATGAAACCGCTGACCGGGGACCGCAGGTTCAAGCCCGGATCGGCGGCCGAGATTTCCGTAGCCGGAAAAGTCGTCGGAGCGTTTGGGCAACTGGCCGACAAGCTGGTGACCTGGCGCAACGCATCCCCCGCTTTCGTGGCGCAGGTCGACGCAGCGGCGTTCTTCAACGCCATTGGTGGAGACGTGGCGGAATTCCGTCCGTGGACCCAGTATCCGGCCACGAGACGCGACATCGCCATGATTGTGCCGGACACCCTCGTGCATTCGGAGATAATTGGATTCATTTCCAAGTGCCATGTGCCGAATCTGGAGCAGGTGCGACTCTTCGACGTCTTCGACGATGAGAAGCTGCGCGCCGATCATCGCCGCAGCATGGCGTACTCGCTGACGTTCCGCGGCAAGGACCGCACGCTCAAGGACGCCGAGATAAATTCCGCTGTCGAGAAGTTGCGCGGACGACTGGAAAAAGAACTCAAGATTGAACTGAGATAGGAGGAATCCACATGTACGAGAAGAACGTGAAGAACGTCATCGAAGGTTCGCTCGAAGCCAAAGGACTTCGTTTTGGAATCGTCTGCGCCAGGTTCAACGACTTCTTCGTCGGACGCCTGCTGGACGGAGCAGTGGACTGCATCGTCCGCCATGGCGGGGACGCCGATGGAATAACTGTAGCTTACGTGCCTGGCTCCTACGAGATTCCCTTCGCCGTCAAGAAACTGCTCGACACCAAGAAATACGATGCGGTGATCGCGCTTGGAGTCGTCATACAGGGTGCGACTCCGCACGCCGGATACATCAACACCGAGGTCTCCAAGTGCCTGGCCCAACTGGGACTTGAGTCCGGAATTCCGGTCACCTACGGAATGGTGACGGCGGAAAATCTCGACCAGGCCATCGAGCGCAGCGGAAGCAAATCCGGAAACAAAGGCGCCGCGGCGGCCGAAGCTGCCATCGAGATGGCCAACCTGAACAAGTCGTTCTAGGATTCCGGTCATGGAGGACCAAGATAAAGTTTGTTCGAAGCCGGTTCTCCCTCCCCGAATGGGCAGGGAGATCGCGTTACAATATCTTTTCGCCTGCGAGATGAACGGCAACAGGCCGGGAGCCGACACTTTCGACCCCTACTTCGAATCCGCGGTGGAATTGGTGTTCGGCACACCGGACGAGCGAAGCGTACGGCGGGCCAAGAAGCACGCCGAGCGACTCTACACGGAAGTGGAACTCCACAAGGAGGAAATCGACGACATAGTCTCCAGCCATTGCAAGAGCTGGGATTTCAGCCGACTCAGCGGAATCTGCAGGAATTTGCTCCGCATGGCCACGGCAGAAATGCTCTACGTGGACACGGTTCCAGTAGTGGTCAGTATCAACGAGGCGGTGGCCATGGCCCGCGACTACGGAGGACTGGAATCGGTCGGATTCGTCAACGGAATACTCAACGCCATCAAGGAAAAGCGCACCGGGAGCGAAGGATAAATGGGATTTCTCGACACGTTTCGGCGCGGACTGCGCAAGAGCTCGGTCGGGATTTCCCGCGCCTTCGCGAAAATATTCCGCGGAGCCAAGCTGAAGGAAGCGTCCGATTTCGCCGAGCTGGAGAAGATACTTGTTTCATCCGATTTCGGAGTAAAATCGGCACGCGCTATTGCGGAATCCGTGAAAAACCGCTATGAACTTGGTGAGATTTCCGCCGACGACAACCTGATTGAAGCCCTGAAAGACGAGATAACCGCGAGACTCAAGCGGAATGCCCGCGCCGCCAGAACCGCTCCGGAAGGCATGCCTACGGTCTACCTGTTCGTCGGTGTGAACGGCAGCGGAAAGACGACTTCCATCGGGAAACTCGCCTGTCGGCTGACAGCGGCCGGCAAGAAAGTCGTCCTCGGTGCCTGCGACACATTCAGGGCCGCCGCCGTGGAACAGCTGACCATTTGGGCGGAACGGGCGAAATGCGACATCGTTTCGGCTAAACACGGCGCCGATCCGGCCAGCGTGGCCTTCGATGCGACGAGCGCAGCGATTGGACGCAAGGCCGACTATCTCCTGATCGATACCGCTGGAAGACAGCAGAATCAGGCGTCCCTGATGAACGAACTCTCGAAAATCTGCCGCTGCATCTCGAAAGTCTACCCCGAGGCCCCGCACGAGACAATAATGACCCTTGACTCGACGCTGGGCGCGAACAGCCTGCAACAGGCAAGGGAATTTTCCAAGGCGTGCAATGTGTCAGGACTCGTTCTCACCAAGATAGACGGCACCGGAAAGGGCGGTATGGCCGTTGCGCTGGGAGACGAGTTCGACATGCCGACGCTGTTCGTCGGGCTCGGCGAACGTCCAGAGGACCTGAGCGACTTCGATCCCGAAATGTATGCCGAAGCGCTTCTTTCCGGAGAAACGGAGGAGTAGCATGGAGGATGACGGCAAATTCATGCAGATGGCGCTCGACCTGGCCAGGCACGGCTGGGGTACAACGGCGCCGAACCCCATGGTCGGAGCTGTCATCGTCAGGAACGGAGAAGTCATCGGGCGCGGCTTCCATCTGCGCGCCGGTTCTCCCCATGCCGAAATCAACGCCATCAATGATGCCCGCGAGCACGGACTGCCGACCGATGGTTCCACATTGTATGTCACGCTGGAACCATGCTCGACCACCGGAAGAACCGGCCCATGCACCGAGGCGATAATCCGCGCGGAGATGTCTCGCGTGGTTATCGGAGTCCTTGATCCAAATCCCAAACACCGTGGCGCGGCCGTGGAGTTGCTTGAAAAAGCCAATATCAAAGTTGACGTCGGCGTAATGCAGGATGATTGCGCCAAGTTGAACAAACCGTTCTTCAAATGGATAACCACTGGAAAGCCGTACGTCATGTTGAAACTTGCCACGACGCTTGACGGTCGTATCGCAACTGCGACTGGCAAGTCCACGTGGATCACCGGACCGGAGGCCAGGTCGCGGGTACAACGCCTGCGGCGTCTTGCGGGAGCTATCATGGTAGGAGCAGCCACGGCCAGAAACGACCGTCCGCGACTGACGGTACGAGAGCCGGCCGACTGGCCGTGCCAGCCGTTGCGGCTCGTCGCCAGCTCCTCCATGGGGCAGGAGGAACTTGATGACATCTTCCCGGACGGAAATGCGGAAATCGTGCATGCCGACGGACCGGATGAATGGGAAAATCTGCTCGACGTTCTCGGCCGACGGGGAATTACCGCACTGCTGATCGAAGGCGGCGGAGAGCTTGCGGCGTCTGCGTTGCGAGCCGAAGTGGTCGACTATGTGGAGTTCCACGTCGCGCCGAAAATCCTCGGCGGACGCGGAAGCCGGCCGGCGGTCGGCGGTCCGGACCCGGAAGTCATCGGCGACGCCGTGAAATTGTCCGATATGCGCGTTGAAATCGTTGGCGACGACATCGTCATCTCCGGCACGCCACGGGAGGAATAGGATATGTTCACCGGACTTGTCGAATGCATGGGCAGAATAGCCTTGAGAACTGGATCGACGCTCGCCGTTACTCCGCACTTGGCGCTGGACAATCCGATCCCCGGTGAAAGCATCGCGATAAACGGCTGCTGTCTCACCTTGGAGCGCCACGAAGGAGGAACTCTGTTCTTCCATGCGCTCGCCGAAACGCTATCCCGCACCAATCTCGGCACCCTGCCCGTCGGTTCGCGGGTGAACATGGAACGCGCCATGCGCGTCGACGACCGTTTCGGCGGACACATGGTGACGGGACACGTGGATTGCACCGCGCGAGTTATCCGCACCGGACTGGTAGACGACGGCGATTTTGAAATGCAGATCGAACTGCCGGAGGAAATCGCCATGGAAATAGTGTTCAAGGGGAGTGTCGCAGTAGACGGTGTTTCGCTGACGGTATGCCGGCGCGAGAGCGACCGGTTCGCCGTGCGCCTGATCCCCGAGACGCTCGCGAGAACGGCGCTCGAAGACCGTTCCGGGGGATGGGTCAATCTCGAAGGCGACGTGCTGGCCAAGTACGTGCGGGCCATGTTGGCGCCGACCATTGGAACAGGGAAACCGATAACCATGGAGCGCCTGGCGGAGGAGGGATTTCTGTGAAGACGACTTTCCTTCTCGGCGTACTGACTGATGAACAGCTGGCATACGCCGGAGAGGCACGGAACATTGGTTTCTCCGGAATCGAAATCGGACAGGACCTACTTCACTCGGCCGCCGACAATGTAAAATGTGCCGGAATTCGCGACATCGTCACCGCGCAAATGGCCGTCTGCCTTCCCGGGACCAAACCGCAGATGCAGTCGGAATTCGCCGCCGCGTTCCGAAAGACATGCGACAACGCAAGAAAGCATGGCGCCTCGTTCGGAACGATAGGAATTGATGTCCGCAACATCCTGGGTGAACGCCAGCTTTGCATCGATTTCCCGACCTGGATACGTTCGTTCGCCGGGATGCTGGACGAATACGGACTGGAGCTACTGTTGCCAGTGCGCGTTCCCGTCGGCCTGGGACCGCGGGATTCCGCCTATGCGCTTAATATGTTGCAGGAACTGATGTATCCACGACTGGATTTCATGCTGGACGTGCACATCGGCGAAGCGCACGTGATAGGTTATGCCAAATTCGTCTCCGCATTCAGGATGCACCGCAGGAAAATACGCATCGGCTTCGATACAGGTCGCGGCGAACAGCTGGACGGAGACGTGCTTAAAAGATTGTTCGAAGCGCTAAATCCCCGGAACGACGAGGAGTTCACCATAATAATCTCGCCGGGAACGGCCGAGCTTGACAAGACGCTGCTCGCCACGCTGGGCGGCGCGATATCTTCCTTTACATCGGAGGTGTAAAAATGCTTAATCTTGGAGTGAATGTCGATCATGTGGCAACCGTGAGACAGGCAAGGCTCGCGACTTTGCCGTCGCCGCTTCAAGCGGCGGCGCTGGCCGAGGAGGTCGGAGCATGGGGAATAACCGCACATCTCAGGGAAGACCGTCGGCACATACAGGACGCCGACATCGAGGCCCTTGCGAAGCAGGTTAAACGCCTTAACATGGAAATGGCCGTTACCGACGAGATGATATCGATTGCCTCGCGGGTGGTTCCACACAGCTGTTGCCTGGTTCCGGAGAAACGCAAGGAACTCACCACCGAAGGCGGCCTCGATGTCGTCGGCCAGCCGGCGAGGATCTCCGATGCGGTCAAGGCGCTGCACGACCGCGGCATCGTGGTCAGTCTCTTCATAGATCCAGACGAAGCCCAGATAAAGGCGGCGGCGAAATCCGGCGCCGACTACATCGAGATGCATACCGGCGCCTATTCCAACGCCAGCGGAGCGCGACAAATGGCGGAACTCGAGCGGCTTCGCAAGGGTTCGGAGCTTGCGACGCGACTTGGATTGCGCGTCAACGCCGGACACGGCATCGACTATCTCAATATGAAGGGGATTCTTACCGTTCCGCATCTCAACGAACTCAATATCGGACACTCCATAATCGGGCGAGCGGTCATGGTCGGAATGCGGCAGGCCGTTGCGGAAATGCTTGAACTGATGGCCGCCTATGAATGAGAAGGACTCGAACAAATCCATAACCAGGCATTCGTTCGCCATGTCGATTCCGACTCTGGCGAGCCGCTTGTTGGGGTTGGTGCGCGTCAAGCTCGAGGCGTCGGTGCTTGGTGCCGGCGAATATGCGGCCGCCTGGTACTGGGCGTTGTCCATACCGAGTTTGTTTCGCCGAACACTGGGCGAAGGAGCCTTGAGCGGGGCGCTGATTCCGTTGCTCGCGGAAATTGAACGCGAAAAGGGAAGGGAAGAGACGAGGCAAAATCTGGCCGTCGTGTTCGCGGTGCTGGGAATCGTCTTGGCGCTGATCGTCGTGATTACAAGCGGCCTGGCCATGCTATTGTTTCATCTACAGCTGGATCTCGGTCAGGAATGGAATTCGCCGAGAGTCCAGCTCGGACTCCGTCTGGTTCCGATTCTCATGCCGTACGCATTCTTCATGTGCCTTGTAGGAGTCATCGGCGCAGTCCTGAACTACGCCCGCGTCTTCATGCTCCCCGCCGCCGGCGCACTGCTACTGAACATATTCATGATTTCCACCCTTTCTGCCATCCAGTGGGGCAATCTCTCGCACGGCGACATGCAAGATGCGCTGGAATGGCTCGGATGGTCCGTGATAATGTCAGGAATGGTTCAGTTCGTGCTCATGTATCTGGCGCTCGCCCATTACAAGCATGCGCCGATATTCAGGAAACTGAAGAAAAACGTAGGCATTATAAAGCGTCTGTGGACACTGATGATTCCTGGAGTGATTGGAGGAACCGCCGTGCAACTGAGCTTCTTCGTAGACCGCACGATCGCGATAAAGGTCGGGGCGCAGGCAGTCCCCTCTCTCTCTTTCGTCGACCGCATAATCGACATTCCGATAGGTCTATTCGCCGTATCCATGGGAGCGGTTCTCATGGCGTCGATGTCCCGGTCGGCGGCGAAAGGCGATATTGCCAAGATGTCCAGCGAGCTGGTATACTCGCTTCGACATGTCATGTTCGTATGCATTCCCATCGCCGTGGCGGTGATAGTGTTCCACCGGACGTTCATCTGGCTGATATGCGTAGGAGGCAAATACGCCGAGACCGATGTCAAGGCGGCGAACGCTGTGGCAATTTTCTATGGTCTCGGCTTGCCGTTGTTCTGCACAATGAAGATAATCTCTCCGATGTTTCTGGCGCGGAAGAAAGTCATTCCGCCGCTTATCGCCACATCGTGCGCGGTGACGTTGAACATTATCCTGGACTTGCTGTCACTTTGCGACAACATCATACCGGTGGGCAATATGAAACAGGGCTGGATAGCGCTGGCAACGGTGATTTCATCCGTTCTCAACATATCGATACTTCTCTGCCTGTTGCGAAAGGAAGGCATATTCTTCGGCGGGAAACAGGTCCTGACAACGGCGGCCAGGACGATTCTCGCGCTGCTGCCTGGAACTGCACTTGTGATACTCCTGGGCGGATGCGAGTTCGTGAGCGGCGCGCCGTGGATGACGCAGTTCGCAAGATGCGCGGGATTCGGTGCGCTGTTCGTATCGGCCTATCTCGCGGTGGTCTGGATATTCAAGTTTCCCGAGTTTAGGGAATTGTTCGGTGCGTTGTTCGGCCGAAATGCGCGCGAATGATGTTCCACCGTAGCGACTTTGCGGATTTCAGATTGACGTAACGTTCGAATTCACCCTTGTCGCGGAGTTCTCCGACATGCACAATCTCGTCCCTGCGCATCCGGAACAACATGGCCATGGGTTTCTCGAATCCAAAATCGGCAAGACGATTGGCGGCCCTGGTTACTACATGCCGACTCCATAGGTTTCTCACCACCAGGAACAATGTCCATCCCCCAAGCGGCGCCGTGGCATGCGGCGTGAAACCAGGGGCGAGAAACGACACCGCAAGCGGCAGCAAAGCGAGCATAAGGAACACAATCGGATCCCAGTAGCCGACGAAACAACCGCCGAACAACCGCCGGAACCGACTGGGACTGGTCCCGTAAGCGAAGACTTCCTCGAGCGATGGGTCGTCCAACGCCTGCCTGGCGGCGTGACAAAGCTCGTGCGACAACAGTTCGTCGCGATAGTAGAGCGACCATTTGCGCCGGGCGGCAAAGCACTTTCTTAGGAGAAACAACGGGGCCTTCCCCTGCATGCCGACCGTAAGCCCGCCGCCGAGAAAACCCACCGAATCGGAAAAGAAACCAAGGCCGCCGGAAAAGGTAAAATCATAGAGCCTTTCCGTTATGGAATCGGCCTCGAGACGCACCGTCTCAGGAATCCGCTCCGACGCCAGGACTTTCATCTTCAGATATTCGCCGGATCCGTCGCGTTCAAGCGTCTCGAGAAATTGGTCGCGGCAGTTTTCGATCATCGTGACCCTGGCCACGAATTCAGCGGCGGTCTCCCCGTCGATCGGAATGAATCCTCTTCGGTCAAGCTCCAGGCAAAGCTCAGTTGCCTTGCTTTTCCAGTACTGTCTGCCCATTCTCGTCTCCAGGTTTGACGGACGGCTGCTTGGCAGACTGCTGGGTCGCATTTCGCTTCTGTCCGTCATTGCGACGACCGCGGTCGCCGTTCTTCTTCTGTCCGCTCTTGTCCTTGTTGTGTCCTGCACCCGGCTGGTTCTTCTTCTGCTGCGGGCGTTCCTGGTCATTCTTCTGCGGACGGGTGGCAGGTTTGGTGTCATCCACGCGGTAGGTCTCGCTGGCTCCGCTTTCGAACGTCAGCGTCACGGTGCGGGTCAGCATGTTGCGGTCGGTCACCTTGCCCACGCCCCTTGAAGTCTCGCGAAATTCGCCCTTGCGCGGCATATCCTTCTCCATCTCCTTGTATCCGTCGTGCTCGAACTTGAGACAACAGCGAAGACGGCCGCATATTCCAGAAATGGAGCTCGGAGTCAGCGCCAGATCCTGATCCTTCGCCATCTTGACGTTGATCGAACTGAACTCGTGCAGGAAGCGACAACAACAAAGCGGCTGTCCGCAGTCGCCGATTCCTCCGTACATTCCGGTTTCATCCCGGACTCCGATTTGACGCAACTCTATGCGGGTGCAAAGGGCGCGTGACAATTCCTTGACGAGCTCCCTGAAATCCACCCTTCCGTCGGCGCAGAACTGGACCGTCGCCAGCTTCCTGTCGACGGAATAATGCGCATTCACCAATTTCATCGGCAGCCCAAGCTTGTCAACCAAGCTTTGGGTCGTCATCAGCACTTTCCGGTGCTCCGTGGCGTTCTGCGCCGCCTTGAGCAAATCCTCCGGCGTCGCCTGGCGGACGATCGACGGTAGCATCCGCGAGCTGCAGTTCGACGATTCGCGGAATTCCACGACTTCCGCCACGTCATTGTAGTAGTCGCGGGCGAACACCACCATGTCGTCCACCGCGATTCCAAGCGAACTGTCGGCGACGGCCTCGAGCTTGATGCCGTTGTCGATTCCAAGCAAAACTATGTGTTCCATGCATTTCCTCCTCTAGTGCCAGGATTCCATTCCAGCGATCCCGACGAAACAACCATGAGCCAGACGCCACCGCAACCTGGCTGCAAATCCGAGTCGCGCCTTCGTGGCCCTCAATATCCTTCCGGAGACCACCGCCTCCGGATTGTAGTCGAACCATATGTCCACCGCGTCCTTTGGAAAGAACTCCGACAACGCGTTTCTAGCTTCATCCATGCAGAACGACTCCTCGTGGTGGGCGTCGTCCGCCACCATGCAGTATACGTTCTGCTGTAGCAACTTCCATGCGGCGAACATCACGTCCGCCCCGTAACGTCCAAGTATGCTGCCGCTGTTGATCTGAAGCGCACATCCAAGTTCGGGCAACCGCTCGTAACACTCCTTCCACCCGAGCTTCCAGAGACGTTCCGGATGCGCGACGATAACCCGTCGCCCGTTCAGCCCGGCGTTGAACATCCAGCTTACCGATCCGTCGCTGACATATGGCTGCTTCATGTCCACCAGAACGAAATCCCCGCCGCCCACCGTTCGCAGTGATAGAACGTCAAGTCCACCGATGCGATCGAAGTCGTATTCCATTCCTGGAATCAGTTCGATACCGCACGCAGCCGCCATCTGAGCCGTCTCCTGGAAGACGCGGTCGTAGTTTTCCTCGCATCTGACCGAGTAATGCGACGTAGCTGCAAGTCTCCGCACTCCAGTACGCGCGGCGGCGGCTAGCATCTCCTTGCTCCGCTCCGGACTGTCCGAACCGTCGTCGAGTCCGGGCAATATATGGCTGTGTATGTCAGTCACTTACTTGAACAACTTGTGCACCGAGTCGCACATGCGCCGCCATACCGAACGATGATGCGTCTTCTTGCTGTCGGCGTTGTATCCGTATCCATAGCCGTAGCCATATTTTCCATAGCCATAGCCGTACTTGCCATAGCCATACCCATATCCATAGCCGTAGCCATATCCGTAACCTGACGTCTTGGCCGATATACGGTTTATCACCACGCCGTCGATGCGCAAATTGACCTGCTTGAACTGCGAAATGACGTCACGCGCCAGTTCCGCGTTGACACGACCTGACTGCATGATTAGCAGCACTCCGTCGCACATGGCGCCGATGATCGCGGCATCGGACATTCCAAAGCTGGGCGGCGCATCGATGACGAT
>JAKSOH010000039.1 GCA_024405675.1 Victivallaceae bacterium | reverse complement strand
GATGTAGCTGATGAGGTCGAAATCGTGGATGGACAGTTCGTACATGGCACCGACCTTGGTGACCCATGCGCCTTCCGGACGTGGATTGAACATCTGCTCCTTCGTGGTGACAATCGAAACCAGCTTGCCGATCTGCGGCAGGAGCTCCTTGGCCTTGATGAAGATGGGCTCATAGCGCATCTTGAATCCAACGGAAAGAACCTTCCCCTGCTTCTTGGCGAGGGCATCGAGTTCCATTCCGGTTTCGACTTCAGTGGTGAGCGGCTTCTCGGAGAAGACGTTGTAGCCTTTCTCAAGCAAAGCCTTGACCACCGGATAGTGGGCCCGCGGCGGAGTGACGACGCTGACGCCGTCGAGATCGGCCGGGAGCTGGTTCATGTCTGTGATCGGGGTGGCTCCGCAAAGTTCGGCGCAAGCCTTCGCATTATCCGGGTTGAGATCGCAAACAGCGACAACCTTGACATCCGGAATGCTGGCCCAGGACCTGGCGTGCGCCTTGCCGATTCCACCACAACCGACGATACCTACCTTGAACATCTTCTCTTTCTCCTTAAGTTTATTCCGGCGGCGGCTTACTTGACCACCAACCGTGTTCATGGTTTACGACCTATTGATAACTTAGACTCTTCGCCTTGTTTTTTCCACTTGTTAGTGTCGTTTCGTTATTCTAAAAATCGCAATCTCCTGACATTTCAGGCTTTTGTTCACGACTATGTCCCTGCCGTTCTGTTCGAAACACACCTTTTCCCACTTGCCGTCGCCGGTGAGCATCTCCACCTGAGCCACCGCGACATTGCCCCGGAGCGAGATGTCCGGCAGTTCGTCGTAACTCAGGTTGTAGGCCGCGGCGAGCAGGTTGCCGTCCGGGCGGATGCCGCATTTGAAGTAGACGTTCTGCAACGCCGTCATGTAGAGTGGCATCGCACCGGGGTCGAGTTTCTCAAGCAACGCGATCATCCATTCCTTGCGGTCGTGCCCCTGGTAGTTGTAGACGGTGCTGTTGACGCTGAGCGAGGTGGTTATCACCTTGCCGCCGAGTTCGTTCTCGTAATACACTGCTCCCGGCATCACGTAGTTGGATGTCGGCGCATAGCGATACGGCGGAACCGTGATTTCGCTAAGGGGCACCGCTCCTTTTGCGAGATCGCCTAGGAATGGAAGTCCGGTGTTCTGGAAGCGGCAATGCCATTTGCTGCCGAGAAGATGCTCTCCGCCGGTCTTGAAAGGCTTTCTTTCCGGTTTGCACCCCAGGTGGCGTGCGAAACCGCGATCTGCCAACTTGAGGGCGGCGTGTCCGTCCACGAGCGCGCGGCCCGACAGGACGGTCGCGATGTCGGTGTCGTCGAGGGAGTCGACCGTGTCCGCGGTCAGCGTGTTGAGGGTGTCGGGACGTATCGCGCCGTACTGGGACGGCAGGCCGAACCGGTCGATGATGGTTGCGTTCCAATTGTTGTACACGAGCGGTTTCAACGCCGTTCCCGGATTGAACTGGAATGCCGCGTTCCTGAGAACCGCGTTGGGTCCGCACCACTTGACCGCGTCGACTTCGTTCAGCAGCGTGTCGTAGAATCCGACGTGTTCCTTGACAATCTTCCTGAATTCCGAGACGTCGTAGTCGGATTTGTTTCGCAGGTCGCTGAGCCAGAGCTTGCCGCCGGACACGCCGTTGAGGATTCCGCCGGTGATATGGTTGTGCATTGTCACCGCCGACTTGCTCCAACGGTTGTGCGGGCAAGTGTCGGATTCGTCCAGGATGCTATCCAGCTTGCCGGCTGCGGCAACCTTGAATGCCGTTTGGTAGATGCTGTTGTAGAAGTCCTTGGGATCACCTTCGAGATACATGGCGTTGTTGATCCGGAGGAACGACTCGCCCTTGCCGGCCAATGTGCGCGCGATGTCTCCTGCCAGCAGATATTCCCCACCTCCGGAGCAGTATCCGCAAGGAATCGATGGGTCGACCTCGTCGATGGCATCGCGTATGAGCTTCGCGAATCCGAGGACGGTCGCCTTGCGAAGTTGTTAGACCACGTCCGGATCGTTCCATGCTCCGGTCTTTATCTTGGCAATGAGCTGTTCTTGAGTGTACTGTCGGCCGGAGCGTTTGTTGAATTCCGCCAGGTGCAATGGGCAGAAGCATTCCGGGCCGTTGTCGCTGTTGTTGATGGCGCGGAGGTCGTCGTCGATCAGGAAGAACGCCGGTTTCTTCTCTGCCAGCATTTTTATCATGGTACGGGTGTACTCGCGGAAGTTGGGGTCGAGCATGCACATGCGGTGCAGCGTGATGCCCTTGATGTTGATTATTTCAGCCCAGTCGCGTTCGCAGGTGACCGCTCCGGCCCAGCCGTGCCCGACCGTGCTCTGGATGAGAATGCCTGGAATTATGTCGTCATCCTTGAGCGCCTCGCGCAGCTTGCCGAAGGCCTCGGCGCAGAGTTTCGGCTTGGCATAGACGTCGGTGCCATCGGGTTGCATGGTCATGCTGTAGGCGTTCTTCTTGATCCCGCTCGCTTCAGCCATGTGTCTGGATTCGCGAATGGTGTATTCCATGTCATTGGGGAAGAACGGAGCTATGCTTATGAAATTCATCGAAAGCCGGTTCCCGACGTCAATCGGCTTTTCGTATTTGTCGCATTTGAAGATGCATTCGCAACCGACTGCTAGCGCCACCGCTCCGGCTATGGCTAGCATTTTGTTGATCGCATGGTTCATTGGAATGAGTGCTCCTGGGATTGGTTATTGTTTAGACGGATCCCAAATCAAGTTTCTGCCCTGTTCCGACCAATCGGTCACGCGTGTGTACTTGACGTGCATATCGGCGAAAAGTGCATTGAAACCATCAAGATGAGGTGGCATCAGTGGGTCACCGTTTTGGTATGTCGGATAATTGTTAGAGATGAAGTAATTTGGCTCGGCAAACAAGGCGATGGCGGCGGTTGGTCCTCCCGCAAACACGGACTCGCTCTTCGAGTGGTATGTTCCGGTATATCCAAATGGTCTCGTGAAATCGCTATAATTAGTTCCAGCATCTCCTTGCCTTGTTCGTATTCCGCATCGATCGTTCATTCCCTTGGCCAACAATGCTATTTCACTATATATGGTCGGGCAGACCCACACGCCATTGCTAACAGCTGTTTGTTTGTCTTTTGCGGTTGACACACTTATGCTACCTATGTAACTGTCAGTCGCGATATTTAGCCAAAAAGAATCGGCGAACTCCCCAGGCCAGTGATCGGCCAAGAGCATTGACTTCCCTAATGGAGGATACGCATACTCCGCTGTTCCTTCCGGATAATACATATTGTAATCTCCAACGTAGGAGCTGATTCCTAGTCCGATTTGTCTGTAATTGTTACAGCAACGCGTCAACTCGGCTGAATCTCTTCCCTTTTGTAAAACCGGAAGCAATAGTCCCATAAGGATTATAATGACCGCCATCACCACAAGCAATTCGATTAGAGTGAAACTAGAAGATTTTATTTTCACCATGGCCTCCGCTGTCGGTTCGTATGCGTATGTCGTTGAAGATGTCTTAGATGATGAAACATGAAAGTCCGGATGCTCTGCCCGGATGAAATTGCGAAGCCAACCTAATTGTAAAACTCAAGCACGTAGACAGACATGCGAGCATTCGCGCAATAGCCTGCCGTTGCCGGA
The DNA here is from genome assembly GCA_024405675.1 of Victivallaceae bacterium. GTDB lineage: Bacteria > Verrucomicrobiota > Lentisphaeria > Victivallales > Victivallaceae > UBA1784. The sequence continues at coordinate 10,356 of JAKSOH010000039.1, read as the reverse complement.
CAAGAAAACAGTCCGCGGAAGGCGATTCACCATTCCGCGGACCGCATTGCGACCCTAGCCGAGAATGAACTTCTTGACGAAGGCCAGGTTGTGTCCCATTCCTTCCTCGGTGCTTGGAAGCTCCTTCGGATACCAGTACTTTTCGTACTCGTCGCTGATGTATCCGGTGTAGCCGACTTTCTTGAGCTCGGTGAGAACTTCCTTCCAGCGCACCGTTCCGTTGCCCATCAGGCAGGACTTCTTCTTGATCGGGAAGCGCTGCTCGAGCGTCCAGTCCTTGACATGGCAGTGGACGATGTACGGAGCCGCGGCGCGGACCGCTTCCGCTCCCTGCTCGACACCGGCCAGCTCGACCCATGCATAGTCGAAGAGGATGCCGACGTTGGCCATGTTGATGTCTTTGACCATGCGGACAGTGTCGCGGATGGTCATCGTGATGGAACCGACATGGGTCTCGATCGCCACGCCGACACCGAACTTGGCCGCGTACTGGGCGACTTCGCGGATGCCATCGACCGTGCGGGTCCAGCAATCGCAGAACCAGGTACCTCCGCCGATGACGGTCTGCTTCTTGCCCTTGGCGTCCTTGATCTCCACCGGAACCGCGGTGCTGAACGGCTCGACGCCGCCGTAGACGCGGATGAGCGGGCAGTGCAGTATGCTGGCAATCTCGACGACGCGCTTCAGGTTCTTGATGACATCGACGCGCTTTTCCAGATCGACGAAGTTCTGGTAGTAGCTGACGAGACAGGAGAACTCCATTCCCTCCTTGTCGGCCGCTTTGCGGATCTTCTTGGCCTCGGCGTCGGTCAGCGTCTCGCTGTTGATCTGGCCGTCGGCCGCGACGCGGACTTCGATTCCGTCGTATCCGATTTTCTTGAACTCCTTGATGATCTGATAGATGTCCCACTGCGGGGCTCCCATCGTGTGTCCGGAGAACTTGATCCTGTCGTTCATCTTTTTCATTTCAACTCCTTTTGTTTTTGTTTACGGGACATGCCCGCTTCGTACGCTTGCTCATACTATACTAACGCACGGGCGCTAAGTCAACCGGTTTGACAATGCCGTGCAACGTGCTATATTGCGTTGTATCAAGGCGCGGTGATTACCCGCTCCGCGTCGAGATGCAAGCCAAAAAATACAATACAAAATGAAAGGGTTTTAAAATGGCTGACAAGAAAGAAATCTTCGCTGACGGAATCGGACAGATTCACTTCGCCGGAAACATGGTTCGCTTCGACTTCGTGACCCTGCAGCCCGAGGCCGATGGCCAGGCTCCGGTCCCGGCCAGCAACGTCCGCATCATCATGCCGCCGCAGGGCTTCCTCGCCGCGTTCAACTCGATGCAGCAGCTGATCGACAAGCTCGTCGAGGCCGGCGTCCTGCAGAAGAACGAGAACGCCGACAAGTAGTCGGACTCACCGCTGGAGCCAGGATGATCGGAACCGGAACATACGAGTTCGTCGGCATTGACAGATGCCACGGGTTCTCGTTGGCGGGCGTGTTGCCCGTCTCGGAACGCCTTTTCGCGTTCCCCGGTTCCGAACTTGTCCTTGGGCGGTACTTCGGATTGGCCGGTCGCTGCGCGGACATCGGGTCCGTGTTCAGTCTGCCGGCCCCGAAGCTCTCCAAGTCGTTTTTTATCTCCGTCGGTTCGGCGCTCGATCGGTGCAAGTACCGCGTGCGTTGTTTTACGGAGCGGATGTTCAGTGTGATTTGCGGGGTCTGTCGACGGGTAACGGCCGCCTTCGCGTCATTCCTTCGGCATCCGGTTCCGACATTTCCGACGGCATCGTTCGAACATCGCAGTAGAACGGTATTGGGCTGGCGCCTATGAGATGGGCGTGCCTCACGGCGCGCTTCATGGAGCCGCGAACTTATTTCTGCTTCGGTTGAAGCAGTGCTAAGTTCGCGTTTTCATTTATGTAGAGCAATGGTTTCCCAAATGTCTTCACCTAACGGAACTGACTCACGCGTGCGTTATTCTTTTTGCGCGCGCACGACCTCGTTGCACGCTGCTCCGGTTTCCGTGCGCGCCGGACGTCGTCCCGTTCCACCGCCGGTTCCGCCGGAAGTCGGTCCGGATCCCCGTGCCAAGGGGGCGGTTCTCGAGTTCACCAGACCGACCGTTGAACTTGGCAAGGGAGTGGCCATCGATTTCTGCAGCGGCGTCCGCATCGCTGTTCCATCCGGAATTACTGTTCGTGTCAGGGTTGTCGATCTTGATGGCGGAGCCGTGCTTGAGGAATCCGTCTGCCCTGGCGGGAGGACGTATTCTTCCCGGAGAAAGTATTTCATCCGAGCCAGGGTCGAGGTATTCGACGTCGCTACCGGTGCCATGATCGGCCGTCATGACTACGATTGCACCGACCGAGACGTGGCGATTGTCATTCCTGATGGCGGACTTGGGGACAATCTAGCCTGGCTGCCGCTGGCCGAAGAGTTCCGCTCAAAGCACAACTGCAAGCTGACATGCATCTGCGGAGAATGGCTCATCCGACTGGTCGGCGAACACTATCCCGATATTAAGTTCGTTGCCCACGGCTCTGTTCCGGTCCTTTCGTCTTATGCCTGCTACTATCTGGCGATTTTTGGCGAGGATCGCATGGACTGGCGTCCAAGCGAACATCAGCGCTGGGGAATGCAGGGATCCGTGGCCATGATTCTCGGTCTGGAGCCTGGCCCTAGGAAAATGCGGCTGCGACTTGATTCTCCGCGCCCGTTCCCGGAGCCATTCGTGGCGATTTCCACTATGGCGACCAATCCTTGCAAGTACTGGAACTTTCCAGATGGTTGGAACGAGATTGTCATCCGGCTCCGCGCTTGCGGGTATCGCGTGCTGGACATCGATCGCGACCACGATCTCTATTTCACCGATCGGCATGTCGCGATACCTCGCGAGGCCGAGGATTTTACGGGATTCATCCCGATTGCCAAACGCATCGACATGCTCAGGCACGCCGATTTCTTCATCGGTTTGCCCAGCGGCCTTTCCTGGTTGGCCTGGAACTGCAACATCCCGGTGGTGCTGATTTCCGGATTCACCATGGAAGGATCGGAGTTTCCGACTCCGTACCGGGTGACTAATTACAAGACCTGCCATGGCTGTTGGAACGATAGCCGGCTTTTCTTCGATCCGGCCGCCCCGTGCTGGTGCCCGCGGCATCTGGGCACGCGGCGTGAATTGGAGTGCACCAGGAGCATAACTCCGGATATGGTGTGGAACGCAATATGCCGGATTCCGGCGTTCGTCGAACATAACAAGGGGAGGATGATGAAATGAGGACCTATGTCACCGGACATCGCAATCCCGATATCGACAGCCTGGCCTCCGCCTATGCGTTGGCCGAACTGCGTCGCCGCCAGGGGATGGAGGACGTGGTGCCGCTTTGTCCCGGACTGATGCCGGAGCGCGCCGCATGGCTGTTCGACAGGTTCAACTGCAAGCCGCCGGTCTCGATGTCGGATGTACATCTGCGCGTCGGCGACATCATGGACCGAGAGATACCGATTGTCTCCGGACGCACCTCTCTCTATTATGCCGTCAAGATGTTGCGCAAGTCCGGTTATTCGAGGTTGCCTGTATCCGGTCCGGACGGCGAGTTGCTCGGAATGTTGAGCCCGTTGTGCTTGCTCGAGAACTTGCTCGATGTCGGTGCGGAGCAGGGGCTTGCCGGACGCGAGATCAACACAAGTCTGAGACTGATGGCGGAGATCGTCAAGGCCAAGGAGCCATCCGGTTCCGATATCGATGCGCTACGCCGGTTGAAGGTCTATGTCGGCGCCATGGGCGCGGACAGTTTCGACGAGCATCTGCCGCGGACCGGCGATCTCGCCGTGATTGTCGGAGATCGCCCTGATATCCATCTCAGGGCGCTGCAGCATCACGTGCGTGTGCTTATCGTCACCGGCGGCCGTCCTGTCGATCAGTTGATTTCAGAGGAGGCCGGCCGTCTCGGCGTGGCCATATTGCTTACCGACTACGATTCGGCCACCGTCATTCGCCGGCTGCGTTTCAGCAGTCCGGTAGAGGAGAGCGGACTGGCCAAGTGCCGTCTTGTTCTGGAACCGGGGCATCGCGTTCGCGATATCTCCGACGACGTCCTGGAACAACCCGAGGATGTTATTCCTGTAGTCGATGCTTCCCGCAAGGTGATCGGCGCGGTGCTCAAGCGCCAGATCGGAGCCGTTCCTCCGTCCAGGATGATTCTGGTCGATCATAACGAGACATCGCAGAGCATTCCAGGGGCGGAGGAGCTTCCGGTAATCGAGGTCGTGGACCACCATCGTATAGGATTCCCCGCCACCAAGCTGCCCATCAAGTTTACCGCTGATGTTGTAGGCAGCACCTGCACTTTGGTCGCCATGATGTACCGCAGCGCCGGCGAGAGCCTGCCTCCGGGGCTTGCGGGGCTGCTGCTCGGTGGAATTGTCTCGGATACACTCAATTTGATTTCCCCGACGACATCACGGCTCGACCACCGCATGGTCGACTGGCTAGAGAAACTTTCCGGGGTCAGCGCATCCGATCTCATGGGCGAACTCTGCCGTATCGCGAGCCCGTTGGTGACGGGCGTTGCGCGCGATGTCATCGACGCCGACAGAAAGAGCTATTCGGAAGATGGCTTCTCTTTCAGCTTGTCGCAGGTCGAGGAAAGCAACCTCGCGCTACTCGAGCGCCGTCGAGAGGAGTTGGAACGGCAGATGGACGAAATCATGAAGGCGGAGAAGCTGGATTTCATCGGTCTCATGGTGACGGACGCCGTGCGCGGCAATTCCAGGTTGCTGCTTCTCGGAGACCGCCGTCTGCGCGAGGCGATGCCGTTCGTTTCCGATGACAATGGTGTGTTTTCACTGCCAGGCGTGGTCAGCCGTAAGAAGCAGCTGCTTCCGCAGGTGCTCGCCTTGATTTCGACTTTGAGAAAACCCGGCGCGTCGCCGGATTCCGAAATACCTGGAACCTAAAAATAGAAAGTGTGAAGAGAAAATGTACGATGTGAATTCTCCGCATGCGGATGACTTCATCAACGACGCCGAGATTCAGGCCAGCCTCGCCTTCGCCGACGCCAACCGCGACAACAGGACGATGATAGAGGAGCTGATCGACAAGGCCCGTCTTTGCAAGGGACTCAGCCACAGGGAGGCGTTGCTTCTGCTCGATTGCTCGGTGCCGGATCTCAACGAGAAGATATTTGCCCTCGCCAGGGAGATAAAGGAGAAGTTTTACGGCCGGCGCATCGTGATGTTCGCGCCGCTGTACCTTTCCAACTATTGCGTCAACGGCTGCGTATATTGCCCGTACCATCGCAAGAACTCGCACATCCGGCGTTGCAAGTTGACCCAGGAACAGATTCGCCAGGAAGTCATCGCGCTTCAGGACATGGGCCACAAGCGCCTGGCCATCGAGCTTGGCGAGGATCCGGTCATGAACCCGATAGAGTACGTGCTCGAGAGCATAAAGACCATCTACGACGTAAAGCACCGCAACGGCGCCATCCGTCGCGTCAACGTCAACATCGCGGCCACAACGGTCGAGAATTACGCCAAGCTCAAGGCCGCAGGCATCGGGACCTATATTCTCTTCCAGGAGACCTACAATAGAAAGGCCTATGAGGAGCTGCATCCAACCGGACCGAAGAGCGACTATGCCTACCATACCGAGGCGATGGACCGCGCCATGGAGGGCGGCATTGACGACGTCGGCTGCGGCGTCCTCTACGGACTCGGCCTCTATCGCTACGATTTCTGCGGCATGCTCATGCACGCCGAACATCTCGAGGCGTACAAGGGCGTCGGACCGCACACCATCAGCGTGCCGCGCATCCGTCCGGCGGACGATATCGACCCGACCGCTTTCGACAACTCCGTTCCGGACAGCATATTCGAGAAAATCGTCGCCGTGTTGCGCATTGCTGTGCCATATACCGGAATCATCATCTCGACACGTGAGAGCGCTAAGGTCCGCGAGAAGGTCCTGGAGCTCGGTGTCTCCCAGATATCCGGCGGATCGCGCACCAGCGTCGGCGGGTATGCCGAGGAGGAGAGCGAGGAGAACAACTCGGCCCAGTTCGACGTCGAGGACCGTCGCACTCTTGATCAGGTGGTCAACTGGCTGCTGAAACTTGGATACATCCCGAGTTTCTGCACCGCCTGCTACCGCGCCGGTCGCGTCGGAGACCGCTTCATGAAACTGGTCAAGTCCGGTCAGATCGCCAACTGCTGCCAGCCCAACGCCCTGATGACGCTCAAGGAGTATCTGGAGGACTATGCGTCCCCGGACACCCGGGCGGCTGGCGAGAAGACAATCGCCGCCGAACTGCTCAGGATTCCAAACGAGAAGGTCAGGGCCAAGGCGGCCGAGTATCTGGCCGAGGAAGCTTCGGGGAAGCGCGACTTCAGATTCTGATATGTCCCGAACCAAGGCGAACTTCACCACCGGTCCCATCTTCGCGGCGATGCTCCGCACCGCCGCGTCGGTGATTATCGGCACGCTGGCTATCAGCGCCTACAACCTGACCGACACATTCTTCGTGGCCAGGCTGGGAACGGTGCCGATGGCCGCGATGGGGTTCACTTTCCCCGTGGTCATGATAGTAGGGTGTCTGTTCCATGGCATGAGCAATGGAATCATGACCACTGCGGCCCAGGCCATCGGCGGGCGCCGCAACGTACGGGCGGCGAAACTGGTCACATCCGGAATGATGCTGGCATCGCTCTTCAGCGTGGCGTTGTCTGTGACCGGTCTGCTGACTTCTCCGTTTATATTCCGGTGCATGGGAGCGCGTGGAGAGGCATTCGAACTCACGCTGGAATATATGAACGTGTTTTTCGGCTGCTGCATCATCACCAGTCTTTGTGAATGTAGCGAACGCATGATCGTAGGCGTCGGCGATTCATTGACCTATGCGCTTCTTACTGCGCTTGGGCTGGTTCTAAACGTCATTCTGGATCCGGCGTTCATCTTCGGGGTCGGTCCGATACCGGCGTACGGAATACGCGGAGCCGCCATCGCCACCGCCATCTCGCAGGCAGTCGCCGCGGCGGTGAGCCTTGCCGTACTTTCCATGAAGCACGGATTAATACGATTGGAACGCTACGACTTCATCGAGCTTCGCAAACTCTGGGGAACCATAACCCGGTTCGCCGTGCCGACGGCGCTTGGCATGATAATGATGCCGATCGGTTCGTTCGTCGTCACGTGGGTGGCCGCCCATTTCGGAAACGTCGCGGTGGCCGGCACGGCGGCCGCCGGCCGGCTGGAGCTGATTGCGTTCGTGATACCGATGTCGTTCGGCATTCCGCTGATTCCCATGGGGAGCCAGAACTTCGGCGCGAGATTGTATTCCAGGATTCGCGAGTGCCGCTTCATTGCGATGTGCTTCGCCGCGACCTACCTGTTCCTGATGGCTGTGATCTATGTGACGTTCGCCGACAATCTGGTTGTTCTCTTTTCCGAGGATCCCGAGGTCAAGCGGATAATGGTGCTGTATCTCGCCATCGTGTGCTGGGGCTTCGGCATGATCGAGGTGCATCGCTATAGCGGATTTTTCTACATCGGCTGCGGACGCCCCGAAATGGCGGCGTGGCTGAACGCCCTGCGTATCGTTGGGCTTCTGATTCCCCTATCACTGCTGGCCTTGGAATACGAGAGCCTGGAGGGACTTTTCCTTGCCAGACTGGCCGCCGACGTGGTTTCCGGTGCAATCGGCTGGGTTCTTGTCATACGCATGACGAACGGACTTCCCGAGGACGGGCGGGTGGCGACTCGCGCGGTTCGTCGGGAAGGACGGGTGTTTCCGCATTGGTTGCGCAGCATCGCAGTTGGACAGCATCGCATCGACGGGAAATGAGGTCCGTCCGACCGGGGACAATTGGTCGTTGCGGTTGATTTTGGACGTCTTCCGGAGTAGATTTACAATCTGTAAACAGATTGGAACAAGGTATTCACAATTAGGAGGTAACGCATCATGGGCGAAGATAATCTGCTGCCCCGCGCCTACGAATCGGCCGACATAGAGGCCAGGTGGTTCGAGTTCTGGGAGAAGAACGGTTTCTTCCACGGAGAGCCGTCCTCGAAGAAAACGCCGTTTTCCATCGTCATCCCGCCGCCGAACGTAACCGGCATTCTGACGCTTGGACACGTGCTCAACAACACGCTCCAGGACATCCTGTGCCGCCGCGCCCGCATGAAGGGCATGGAGGTCTGCTGGTTCCCCGGAACCGACCACGCCGGAATCGCCACCGAGGCGAGGGTGGTCAAGTTCCTCAAGGAGAAGGAGGGTGTCACCCGCGACGAGCTTGGACGCGACGAGTTCATCCGCCGCGTCTGGCAGTGGAAGGCGGAATACGGCGGCAAGATTATCCGCCAGCTGAGGACGCTTGGCTGCTCCTGCGACTGGGAGCGCGAGCGTTTCACCATGGACGAGGGATTGTCCAACGCCGTCAAGAAGGTGTTCGTCAGCTTGTACGAAAAGGGATACATCTACCGCGGACAGCGCATGATCAACTGGTGTCCGGCGGCGCGCAGCGCCCTGTCCGACGAGGAGGTCGTCTATCGCGACGTTCCCGGCAAGTTCTACTACTTCAAGTATCCGCTCGCATCCGGAGCCGGACATCTGGTGGTGGCCACGACCCGTCCGGAGACGATGTTCGGCGACACCGCCGTCGCCGTCAATCCGGACGATCCGCGGTACTCAGGGCTCATCGGCCAGATGGTCAAGCTGCCATTGACCGACCGCGAGATACCGATTGTCGGCGACATCCACGCCGATCCCACCAAGGGAACCGGTTGCGTCAAGATTACACCGGCCCACGACCCGAACGACTTCGAGGTCGGACGCCGCCACAATCTCGAGGTGATCAACGTCATGAACGCCGACGCCTCGCTCAACGATCGTTGCCCGGCCGAGTTCGTCGGACTGGACCGCTTCGCCGCCCGCGAGCTCTGCGTCAAGCGGATGGAAGAGGCCGGATTGCTCGAGAAGGTGGAGGACATCGTCCACAGCGTCGGATATTCCGAGCGCGGAGGAGTGCCGATCGAGACCATCGTCAGCAACCAGTGGTTCTGCCGCATGGGCGAACTGGCAAAGCCGGCTATCGCCGCAGTGCGCGACGGACGCATCAAATTCCATCCGGAGCGCTGGAGCAAGACCTACTTCCACTGGATGGAAAACATCCAGGACTGGTGCATTTCCCGCCAGCTGTGGTGGGGGCACCGCATCCCGACGTATTACAACGACGAGACCGGCGAGACCTATGTCGGCGTCGAGCCTCCAACCAAGCCCGGAAAGTGGCGTCAGGAGGAGGATGTGCTCGACACCTGGTTCAGCAGCTGGCTGTGGCCGTTCTCCATCATGGGCTGGCCGGAAGACACGGAGGAGCTCAAGAAGTTCTATCCGACCAACGACCTCGTCACCGGACCCGATATCATCTTCTTCTGGGTGGCCAGGATGATCATGGCCGGTTGCGAGTTCATGGGCGAGATACCGTTCAAGGACGTCTATTTCACCAGCATCATCCGCGACGATCTCGGCCGCAAGCTCTCCAAGAGCCTCGGCAACTCTCCGGATCCCCTGGACGTCATACGCGACTACGGCGCCGATGCGCTTCGCTTTTCCATCGTCTACATCGCGCCGGTCGGAATGGACATCCGCTATTCTAACGAGAAGTGCGAAATCGGGCGCAATTTCGCCAACAAGCTCTGGAACGCGGCGAGGTTCCGCCAGATGCAGGGACCCGTTACCGCGCAACGCGGACTCAAGCTGTCGGAAGGACCGCTTTCGGCCGACGAGCAGTGGATTGTCTCCAAGATCGATGCCGCCATCGCGGCCATTGAAACGGAGATGGCGGAATACCGTTTCCACGGAGCGGCCCACGCCCTGTACGATCTTGTCTGGTCCGACTTCTGCGACTGGTTCGTCGAGGCATCCAAGCTTCCGCTTCGCGCCGGCGGCGAACGTCGCGAACGGGTTCTCGCCGTGCTCGACTGGGCGCTGTCATCGATTCTCAGGCTGCTGCATCCATTCATGCCGTTCATCACCGAGGAACTCGGACATCGTCTGGGATACGTCGATGACGGCGCCTCGATGATGTACGAGCCGTATCCGGAACCGAGCGGAATCGTTGTTCCTGCCGAAAAACTGACCATGACGGACGGCAAGTTCGAGGCCGTCACCGCCGGGCGGTTCCTGCGTTCGAGCTACAATCTGCCGGATGGCCGGAAGCTCAACTACCATCTGCAGGTTCGCGACGCGGCCACGCTGGAATTCATGCGCCTGGAGGAGGAGTCGCTCAAGCAGCTGCTCAATGCCGAATCGATAGAAATCACCACGTCGGAGTACGATATATCCCAGGGCG
>JAKSOH010000038.1 GCA_024405675.1 Victivallaceae bacterium | reverse complement strand
TCGACGTCGTGTTAATGAAGTCGAGCGCAAGACCGGACAAGCAGGAATAGATTCCGCCGTCTGTCTGGACATCGGCCGCCAGCGCGACGGTTCCAGCAAGCGTGACCGCTCCCCCGTTATATATCGTGTCGGTCTCCGTCTCGAATATGCTGTTCGTTATCGTCATCCCGCCGTAGTTGCATATTGCACCGCCTGCGATACCGGCCGAGTTGCCGGAAAACATCACGCCACTCACAGACATGTCGCCATAGTTGTCATTGTATATCGCGCCACCTGCGTCTTCGGCGAAATTTCCTGCAAACGTTCCTCCCAAAACGGATAGGTCTTCCGCATTGTAAATCGCCCCCGCGATCCAATCGGCAGCGTTGTCGACAAAATCCGCGCCAGATATGGAGATGGAGCCAGCCTCGTTGTAGATTGCCCCCCCTATCGAATCGGCGTAGTTTCCGGAAAACCTCCCGCCAGATATGTTCGCGGTCCCTGCCTCATTTGAAATTGCACCGCCATACCAGCCGGCGCTTCCGGAAGAAAACGTGCTATCGGTCACAATGACCAGTCCATCGTTGAAAACGGCACCGCCCGCGGCATCTTCGTTGTTGTCGGTTGCATTGCCGTCAAACCCGCAGGACTCGATTGACATCGTTCCGGAGTTGTATGCCGCTCCTCCGAAATTCCACCCGCGGTTGTTGGCAAACGAACAGTTGACAATGGATATGAAAGACTCGACGTCGTTGACTATCGCCCCGCCGTAATCGCCCTTGTTGTTGACAAACACACTGTCTGACACCGACATCGCCGCCGTGCCGGAATTGCATATTGCTCCTCCGTCCATGGTTGAGACGTTTCCGTCAAACGTGCTGTTCAACACGGACACCGTTCCGTAGTCGTTGCTGATGGCGCCGCCCCATGTCCCGTTATTAAGAGAAAAACTGCTAGCCGAAACAGTTACTGTGGCCGAATCGACGAGCAAGGCGGAATCAGTCGCTCCGGTGAACCAGCAGTTCTCGTATTCGTAAATTTCGCCAGCTCCGGATGCCGTTTGCGGAGGCGTATAGGTCATCCCGTTGTTGTCTACGATATCGGCAGCCGTTTCCATATCTTCGCCGTTCGGCGAACCGACGTTGGAAATCCACTGTTTCAAGTCTTTTTCTATTTGTGCCATATCCTAGCTCCGTTTCCAATGCAAAACGTTCATGCAACTTTTCTAACATACGCCATCTCGGCCGACTCTCATGCGACCTGATCCTCTCCGACGCCCGGCTGTTCGGAACCGCTTCATCCCCGCCGTCCCGTGAATTTCGCCGTGTCCGGCGGGATTCCACGATGTAACTGGCGCTACGACCGCCTGAAACGCCTGATCCGTCCGATCGAAGTACGGACGAAGTCGCGCCAGGGATGTCTTGCTCCAGGCGCGTTGTCCGGCACGAAGAGGAAGTAGAACGCTGGGATTACATACAGTGTGAGGACTGAGGCTATCGTGAGCCCGCCGGCCACGCCGACGCCGCAACTCGCGCGCAGTTCCGAACCGAGGCCGGTGCCCAACGCCATCGGCAGCATGCCGACCACGGCTGCGATGCTGGTCATGACGATCGGGCGGAACTTGTTCTGGACCGCCTGCATCATGGCGTCATGCGCATAGACACCGCTGCGCACCAGGTTGCCGCACTCGTCCATGATGAGGATGGCGTTGTTGACGACGATTCCAATCAGCATCACGCCGCCGAGCAAACCCATCATCGACATCGACATTCCCGAGAGGAACAATGTGAGGTACATCCCGAGAAACCCAAGCGGCACCGAGAACATGATCAGGAGCGGCTTCGTCCACGATTCCAGGATTGCGCAGATGAGCAAGTAGGTGAGCAGCACCGCGAGCACGATGACTTCCGAAAACTCCTTCGACGTCTCGTTCATCCGCTCGGCGCGACCGACGTTGTTGGTCCTGTAGCCCGGCGGCAGCGTCTTGGATATCTCCTCGCGGAAGGCCTTCGCCACGGTGCCCAGGGCCTGGCCAGCCGCCGGATTCGCGTAGATCATCACGGCGCGCTCCTTGTCGTAGCGGCTGATCGAGACCGGTTTCGTCTCCTCCCTGATTTCGGCGACCGCATTCAGCGGCAGCGGAATTCCATTGTTGGGCAGGACGGACATCTGCTCGATCTGCATCATGCCGCGCTCCTCCTTCTGCTTGACGCGGATGTCGAAGGACCGCGAGCCCAGGCGGTAGGTCCCCACCTCCAGGCCTTCGAGCGAGCCCTTGGCCGAATTGTTCAGGCTGGAAAGCGGAATGTCCAGGTTCTGGAGTATCACCCGCCGCGGAACGATGTTCACCGTCGCCTTGCCCTGCCGCACGGAGCTGTCGATGTCCTTGGCCAGCCCCGTCCTCAGGATGTTCTCCACTGACTTGCGTCCGGCCTTCTCCAATTCCGCGAGGTCGCTGCCGCTCACGCGAGCCTGCAGCGAGGCGCCGTTGCCGCCGAATACGTGAGGAGAGGTCAATGTCACGATGCAGTCGTCGGTATTCGAGAGCATCCGGCGCACCGATTCGAGCAGCTCCTCGATGCTCTCCCTGCGCTCGTTCTTCTTGGTCAGCTTGCAGAATATCTGCGCCACGTAGACGGCCTGCGATATCTGGCCTCCTCCACCGCCCGGGGCGAACCCGACATTGACGACCATCCCCCGGATCGCAGGGAACGTCTTGAGCTGGTCGGCAATCTCCTTAGTACGCGCCTCCGTGGTCTGGATGTTGTAGTTCGTCGGGAACTCCAACCTGACCGTCATCTCGCCCTGGTCCGCGTCGGGAATGAACGAGGTCCCCACCTGCGGGACCACGCAAAAGAACACCACGGCGCCGAAGCCTGCGGTCAGCAGAAACACCGCCATGGCGTGCCGGCGCGTCCAGGCGACGGACGAATTGAACTTGTCGCACAGTTTACCGTAGAAACGGTTCCATGGACCGAACAGTTTTTCGACGAAGCCGTTGACCTCCCCTTCGCTCGTCTTCCGGACCTTTAGCAGCAAACAAGCCAGGATCGGCGTCAAAGTGAAGCTGATGAAAAGCGAGACAAGCGTCGCCACGACCATCACACCTGCGAACGGGGCCATCATGCGCCCCGTCATCGTCGTCATCATCGCGACGGGAACGAAGACGACCACGTTGGTGAGCGCGCTCGCCGCCACGGCGACAATGACTTCCCCCGTCCCCTTTTCCGCCGCGATGGAGACGTTGTCGCCGCCGCGGATGCGGCTGTGGATATTCTCGATGACGACGATGGAATTGGTGACGAGCACGCCGACGGAGCAGCCGAGCGACAGCAGCGTCATGATGTTGAACGAATAGCCGAGGCCGTGCATCGCGGCGAACGTGACGACAATCGAAATCGGCATGGAGACGATGACGATGAAGGTGGTACGCACATCGTGCAGGAACAGGAAGAGGATGAGCGCCGTCAGGATCACGCCGGTCATGATGCTGCCCCAGGCGTCGTCGACGGAGGCCTGGATGAACTCTCCAGCGTCTTTGAACCAGAGCAACTTCATTCCGCCCGGTATTTCGCCGTTGGTGCGGACCTCGTCAAAGCGTTTGCGCAACGCCGAGATGACCTCGAGGGTGTTGGCCTCGCCCTTCTTTATGATGTTGAAGGTCGCCGCCTGCTTGCCGTCGACGAATGACTTGGTCCGGATCTCCTTGCTGATCATCTTGACTTCTGCGATGTCGCGCAGATAGATGCGCTTGCCGTTCTTCGACGAGACGATGATCCCGAGGATGTCGTCGAAGTCCTTGTATTCGCCGTCGAAGATGATGTTCTTCTCTGATTCGCCTTGCTTGATGCGCCCGGACGGCGCCTTGAGGTTGTTCTTGTCGAGCGCGAGACGGACGTCGTCCATAGTCAGGTTCATCAGTGAAAGCTTGTTGCGGTCGACCAGCACGTGGACCTGCATCTCGTCGGCCCCGTACACGCGCACCTCGCCGACCCCGGAGACCGAAGAGAACCGGTTGGCGAGCGTGTCGCTGGCGAAGTCGTATATCTCGTCGATAGACTTGTCGCCGATCAGGAACATCTGGACGACGGAGGTCGCGTTGTTGTCGATCTTGTTGATCGTGGGATCCTTCACTCCGTCCGGGAAGTCGTCCCGTATCCGGTTCAGCTGCTCGCGCACATCGGTCGCGGCGATATCCACGTCGACGCCCATGTTGAATTCAATGCTGATGTCGGCCTTGTCCTCCAGGCTGTTGGACGAGATGTGCTTGATTCCGTTGATGCTGGATACGGCGTTCTCGATCCGCCGGGCGACCTCGACCTCTATCTCCTCCGGACTGGCCCCGTTGTATTCGCAGCGGATTCTCACGTACGGAATGTCCATGCTCGGCATCAGGTCGATGCTGATCTTGCGGTAGGCGTTGATTCCCAGCATCACGAGAATGATTATGAACGCCGTCATCGCAATCGGACGCCGAACGCTCCAGGTGCTCAGGAACATGGTGCGCCTCCCTCCCTATTCCGCCAGGGAAAGGTTGTCGTCGTCGTTGACGAAACGCTGTCCGGAGACGATCACGTCCGCCTCGACGAGTTCGCCCGGATCGACGATTTCGCAAAATCCGCGGTCGGATATCCCCTTCTCTATTGTGACCGATTTCGCTTTTCTGTCCGGCGTCGACGTGAAGAGGAAGAAGCGGTCGCCATTCTGCAGCACGGCGCTTTCCGGAATGCCCCACCCCTTGGACTCGGCGATTACGATGTCGAGGTCGCAGAGCATTCCGCTCTTGAGAATGGTGTCAGACGGCAGTTCGACCTTGATTTTGAAAGTGCGCGTGACTGGGTCTATCGTCTCGGCGCGGTAGGTCACCTTGAAGTCGCCGCAGTCGTGCTCGTCGAAACGGACGACGGCCCTGGTATTCCCCACGTTGATCAACGGATGGTAGCCGGCGCCGAGATAGGCGACGATTTCGAGTTTCTTGACGTTTTCCAACTTCAGGATGTTCGCACCGGTCTTGACGTATTCGCCCTGCTCCTGCAGCTTTTCCGTGACGACGCAGTCGAACGGCGCGGTGACGGTCGAGTCGCGCAGATCCTTCTCCGCGATTTCAAGGTCGGTCTTGGCCTGGACGAGCTTCGCCTGGCGGTAGCGGACCGCGACGCGGGCCTTCTCCACCTGAGCCGCCGTCGTCTTCTCCGCAACGACCGCCGCCTCGTAGTCGGACGTGGACACCGCCTTGTTCTGGATGAGCTTGGAAGCTCGCGAAAGGTCGAACTGGGCCTTTTCCTCATGCGCCTGGGCGAGCTTCAGGTCGATTTCCGCGGTGTCGAGCTCTGTCTTGGCCACGGCGACCTCCTCCTTCTTGACGATCATGGCGTTCTCAAGCTTGATCCGATCGATGGAAAAGAGCTTGTCGCCCTTCGCGGCGTGGTCGCCCTCGTCGACGTAGATGTCGTCCAGCGTCCCCTCTATCTTGGCGGAGATGGACGCGTACTGGACCGGCAGCACAGTACCCTTGATCGGTATGCGATACTGGAAGAGCATTTCGGTGAGTTTCGCCGTCCCGACGCGGACGGTCCTGCCGGTCTGGCCGACCTCTCTCTTGCCGCATCCAGCGCCGAACAATATCAACGATGCGGCGAACAGGGCGCCCTGCAGATGTCTGATATGGAAATTGCGTTGTTTCATGCCTGATGTCCCGGATTTGAAATAACACGGAATTCGATTGTCGAAAATGAAACCGGCGCGGACGGTACCAAAACCTCCACGTTCCATGGACTCCGCGTGCCGGACCGTAAATACAATGGAAATATATATCCGTTTCTTGCGAACTGCAATTTACCGCCACCGCTTGCAAACGCGAGCACATACGGGTAAATTTCCTTAGAGAACAAATAATACCACACATGACATGTCTTTCCGGAAGACATGGTAAACCGGAGATTTCAGAAGCATGAAAACTGCAAGAAAGAAGTTCGTCGCCGACATGTCGGCAAATGTTCCCGCAAACGATCTTTCGGAGAACCGCATATACGTGAATTCCACCTGGTCCCTGGAGAAGCTCCCCGAGCATTACAACGGCGACCAGCTGGTGTGGAATGTGAATGCATTTTCCTGCACAACCGATTTCACGATTTCCGTCGACGACGACAAGTCCTACACCATTGTATTCCTGGACAGCGCCGAAGGCACGCTCGGCGTTGAGACGGACAGGTTGTTCGACGACAAGCATGTCACGCGATATGCGTCCCAGGTGTTCACCGCCACGATCGTCAACTCCACGGACTACTCGGGCACGTTGACCAGCAGCGTACGGAAAACAAACTTCAAGGCGAAGGGAACGATGGTCGCAAACGGCGCGGACGCAGGAATCGAAGGAGACGCCATTTCATTCGTCGGATTCGCAAAACTGTCCATCAGCGACAGCCGCGCACCGATCAGCATAAGCGGCGGCAACCTGTCCGTTTCCGTCACCAAGGAATCGCTCTTCGATAGCGACTACAAGACGGGGAACATGCTTTCGACCGACGAGAAAATCTCCGCCAAGCGCTCCGCTTCAGGAACGCTCTACGTCTCGAGTTCCCGGATCGATGAAATCGTCCCGTCCCTTCCCTCCGTGGAAAAGTACACAATCGCGGGAGACGCCGTCATCGGTTCTGATTTCAATTCTCCGATCAGCGACATATGCGCCACGGAAGGGCTGGACGATGTGCTTGCCAGCGGCGTGTCGTACGCAAACATCACCATCGTGAACTCGAAAGTCGCGACCGCGCTCGAAGGAAGCGCACGCAGCTTTTCCGCGAAACTCGGAGCAGTGGCCGCGAGTTCGCTCTCCCAGGGGTCCTCGTCGCTTAGCCTGAAGTCCGAGCGCAAGGTCTCCGCCAAGCTGAAGGGCGACGACTCCGAATTCACCGCGCTGGACGGATTCAGCAAGCTGGAAATCTACAGTGGCAAATTCGACTCCGCATCCGGCGGCAACAAAAAAACGACCATCTCATTCAAGTCGACCGACGACAGGGCCGGCATCGAATCGGGCTCGCCGAGCGCCGAGCAGCAGGAGATGATATCGGCAATCATGTCCGGAGACTATGTCGAAAAGTACGTGGCGACACAGGAGGGGGAACACAATATCTCCAATTCCCTTTCCGACAGCAACAAGGCGAACGGTTCGGTGCTGCTTCAGGGAGGTGCGATTGGTTCGCAGATCGACGGATTCAAGAGCGTGACGCTGAAAAGCTCCACCGTGGGCCCGCTGGACGCCTTGTCGCACACCCTGGACAAGAAGTCTTCCAGCGTGCGCAAGGGTATGAACCTGACCGTCTCCTATTCGACGAAATCCGCCGACACCGCCTCCGGAACGCTGAAGGCGAACAATTCCGTGATCGGCGGAGCCGTCACCGGATTCGCAAACATCGATATATCCTATGACTTCGACCGCGATGCCGACTATGTGATGCAGTCCGTGGTGTGCCGGTCGCATCAGGATGAAACCAGCCAGGTTTCCAAGCAGACCGCCGTATTGATGTTCAAGTCGGACAAGACCTCGAGTAAGGACAATGTCGTCGGCAAGGTCAAGATTTCCACCAACGCCACCCGTGTCGGCACCAGGCTCGCCGGTATAGAGGCGAAGGACATCGAGCTTTTCGGAAACGTATATGTATCGGACGGCATGACGGCCGGATCCAGGGCGGATTCGGCGGAGGAAAAGAATACCGCCACGATTGGACTGAAACAAACCAAAACCAACACCTCGAAGCATTCGCTGTCCGCGGACGGCAAGCTGGCGTACACCGGGTCCGGAACGGTCGCGGGGGCCATGGCCGGATTCTCGAAGATAAGCCTCGACGGCGTGACGTTCGACGGTTCCATCGACAGTTCCGGCTATTCGACAGGCATGACGAAGTCGACTTCCTGGGAATTGAAGAAAAGCGGTGAAAAAATCGATTCCTCCTCCGCCAAGACATCGAACAGCCACGTTTCGAACGGCACCCTGACCCTGGGCGGCTGCACAATCGGTTCCGACGGCGACATCGCCGCCAGGGGAATCAAGTCGGCGACGATTTCATGGCTCCACAACGACTCCGGCCATGGGTTCTCGCTGGTCGGCGGCAACATCACCAACAAGCAGGATTTGAGCACCGTCACCACCAGTCTGGGAACGAACGTCACCGGAATCACGATAAGGAGCTCCGGCTCGCAGACGGTCGCCGCCGCCGGTTCCGCGAAAATCAGCGATTCGTCCATCAAGTCGATCAGCGGCATCGACAAGCTCGAGCTCGTCGATGTCGAGGTGCAGGACCTGCAGCGCCGGGTCTTCGATGACGAAGCCGGCGAATTCTGCGACTGTTCCAAGCAGACGTTCAAGTCGACCACCAAGACGGACAAGTACGGCGTCGTCACACAGGACGACATCGACACCGACACCCACATCAGGGGCGGTTCCCTCAAAATGGTCGGCGGAAACGTTTCCAACGGCATATACGGGTTCGACAGCGTCCAGCTGGCCGGCAGTTCGACGAGCATCGCCGGCGGAATCGCCAACTGCACCATGAGCAGCAGCAAGACGACCACAAGCACGACATGGAACAACGTCAATGCCTACGTGGGCGGCACGGCGGCGTTCACGCAGACAACCAAAACCGACGTGTACAAGGCCAGCGGCAAGCTCGTCGCCTCGGTCGGGAGCATATCCGGTGGCATCTCCGGATTCGACAAGGTCGACATCGGCGGTTCCGTCCTGGGCAAGGTCGACATCGGCGGCGACATCCTGGCCGGCCAGACGACGACCACCGAGTATTCCGACAACTTGTTCACCGACGATTTCCAATCCAACGAGACCAGGATCGACACGTCCGGGTCGCTGAATCTCCGGTACGCCGATGTCCACGACGACATCATCCAGTTCAAGACCGTCAGCCTGTCCGGCGTGAACGTCGCGGGAGACATCCTCGGCGGCGGCACCGTGACGACCGAACGGACGGTGGCGGTGTTCAACGGCGGCGGCAGATACATATTCCTTGACGACGACGACTTGGGCAGCCATACCTGCGAATCCGGTCTCGCGTCGGCTGGAGCGGACGCCTATGTCGTCGACGGCGCGGATTACGCGATCGACGTATTCAAACCGGTCCTGCCGATCAAAACGCCGGGGATTCCGGTCTACCCGATTTATCCGGTCTACCCGATCGGCCCGATCGTTCCGGTATTCCCCTCTCATGGCGAAATAACCTACGAGCTGGTCACCGACACGGTCTGCAGGAACTCCGGCACCCTGACGCTCTCATCGGCGCAGGAAAAGGGTTCGGAAACCGTCACTGGCACCACGGTCTCCGGCACGGTCTCCAGGTTCGAGACCGTCAACATGACCGGCGGCGACGTCCGCGTCATGAACATCGGGAACGTCGGCAAGATCAACGCCAAGGGCGTGGCGACAATCGACAACATCGTCGTCGACAACACCGACGGTTCCGTCACGGCCGTCAACGTCACCGGCGCGGGGGCGTCGCTGACCATGAACCATGCGGAACTCCATGCAGGTACCGCCAGCCTGAACGTCGGATCCGGCGCGTTCTTCAAGCTCTGCGGCGGGCTGGACGTCGCGTCCGGGGACAGTCTCAATGTGACGATTTCCGGCGAGGCTTGCGCCGATACGTTGATCGGGAAAATCTCCACGGCGAACTGCAAGCTCAAGGGCAAGGGCAAGATATCCACGAGCAACCGCGACGTGCTGACTGGAATGGGCGCCTATCTGGAAAACAAGGGCAAGATATTCTTCATCGGCGAAGGCGACGAGTTCTTCAAGGCCTACAAGGGCGAACTGTTCGAAAACGCCGACAACACGATCCTGGGGGCCACGCAGCTGGCCGTCGACGAAAACGGCAAGTTCACCGGATGGCTCTCCGACCGGGACTCCTGCTACCTGCAGGATTTCGGCACGGTCAGCTGCATCGTCGACAGCGTCGACTTCTTCAAGGTGGCCGGCGGAGAATTCGCAACTCTTGAATTCGAGCCCGAAAAGGTCGTGGTATACTACTCTTCGGACGGTCTGTCGTTCAACGACTGGTTCAGTGCGACGGACGGCGAAAAGGCGGATTTCCTGGCCGGCGGCGGATACCTCGATATTTCGATGGTCCAATCGGATTCGATGGCGCCGATCACCTACTCCATATCGGGAACCAAGGCATAGTCCGGCATCTACATCCGGAACGCCGCCCCGATTTTCCTGCCGAGCAGGACGCAGCCGAAAGCCAGCGTGGTTCCGAGGAAGAACATCATCCACACGCCGAAGGCGCAGGCCGTGTCCGGCCCGGATCCCAGTATCCTGGCCAGTTCGTACAGCGCCTTGGTGATCGGGAATCCATCGACGCGTTGTGCGAGTATGAGCGAGTCGGAAACCTCCAGCATCGAGAAGCCGAACGCGAACAGCGCTCCGACCATGATGTTCGCCAGGACCAGCGGCACGGTGATCCGGCGCAACACGGTCCACGGTCCGGCGCCGAGGTTTCTCGCGGCATCCTCCAGCACGATCGGCGTCTGCTCCAGTCCCGCGCTCACCGAACGCACCACGTACGGCATGCGGCGCACGGCGTAGCTGATCACGAGCAACCCGAGCGCTATGGATGCCGCGTCATGTCCGGTGGCGAGTCCCGCTTCGAAGGCGATGGCGACATATCCGAAGGCGAGGACCACCCCCGGCACGGCCAACGGCAGCATCGATGCCATGTCGACGACGCGCGAACCGACCAGCTTCCAGCGCGACGTCGCGAGCGACGTCACGAGCCCGGCCACCAGCGATATCGCGGTGGCGGACAGGGAATACTTCAAACTGTTCACGACGGACGGCAGCACCAGCGCGTTGGACTGCGCCTCGCGGAAGTGGTAGAGCGTGAATCCCTGCGGCAGCACCGTTCCGTAATAGACCCTAGAAAACGCGGTCAGCAGCAGCATGAGATGCGGAAGCGCCGCGCAGAACGTCACGAACCAGAACATTCCAGCCACCAGACGCCCGCGCCATGCCGGAAGCGGCGACGGAGCCGACGCGTTGCGCCCCTTCCCCGCCGATGCGCATCTCGAAAGCGACATCCTCGCCGCCAGATAGAGCAGCGCCGTGGCGACGAACACCACGAACACCAGGGCGAACGGCATCTTGTTGCCCTCGAGTTCCCCGAGCCCGTCCAGTATCTGCACCGGCGTCACGCGCAGGTAGTTGAACATGAGCGGCGTCCCGAGTTCGGTCAGGCTCCAGACGAACACCAGGCTGCCTCCGGCCAGTATTCCGGGGGAGACCAGCGGCAGCGTGATCCTGAAGAACCTGCGCGCCCACCCCGCGCCGAGGTTGGCGGCGGCGCGCAGATGGTTGGGATCGATGTTGCCGAGCGCGCTGACGAGATTGAGGTAGAACACGGGATAGAGATGCAGCGCCTCGATCAGGCAGATGCTCCAGAAACATCCCGATCCGGAGAGGAAATCCACCGGCGCCACGCCGAAGTGCGAGAGCATGGCGTTGACCACGCCGAAATGCCCGAGCAGCCGCTGGTATCCCAGCGCCCCCACGAATGGCGGCAGCACCATCGGAACCATCATCAGCATCGGGCAGAACCTGCGTCCGGGGAAATCGTAGCGGTCGTAGCACGTGGCGAGAACTATGGAAATGGCAAAGACCATCCCCGTGGTCGTCACGGCCACCTTCACGCTGTTGAGCATTCCCTCGACATACGTCCGGCTGCGGAAAAGTTCGCGCATCAGGTCCGCGTCGCAGCCGACCCAGGTCACCATGCCGACCGGAACGACCAGGAACAGCACCAGGAACGCCGCGACCGCGACCATCGCGAGATAGCACAACGCCCTCCTGGTCATGGCGTCACCTTCCTTTTGCGGCCAGTTGCGCCGCCTCGCGATAGCTGTTTCTCGCGAAATCGGTCCATTCGCGGTACACGGCGGCCACGTCCGCGTTCGAACGTCCGCCGCCCGGGGAAATCGACTTCAGCGCCTCGGCCGCTCCGGAATATCCGAACGGCAGCCGGTTGAAGCAGGCCATGGCCTCCGGAACCCGTTCCGGGCCGCCGGCCTTGATTATCTCATGCCACGCCGCCACGAGTTCGTCGTGCGGTTCTATCATCGTGTATTTCACGAGCTGCCCTATCATCCTGAAATAACGCTCGGTGTATTCCGGACGATAGGTGAAGTCGGATCCGGCAAGATATGGGTTGTGTCCCGGCGAGAAGGAGTATTTCGCATACCCGTCGTCGTAGACATCCCTCCTTATCGGAGCCGAGCTTATCGAATGCTTGACCGGGCCGCCCGGCGTCCTCGGACGGTAGGCGTGCAGCCGCTGCCCCTCGTCGGACAGCAGGAAGTCGACGAATTCCTCCGCGACCTTGCGGTGGGGGGCGCCGCGCAGTATCTGCACCGGATCGCACGACACCGCGGTGCCGTGCCTGGGGGCGACGTAGGCCACCCGGTCCGTCCCGTCGCCGGACAGGTCCCTGAAGTAGAGCATCTCCCCTATGGCGTAGGTGTCGATGGCGACTCCGGCCGCCACCTCCCCCGCCGACACCAGGTGGACCACGGTATCGGCGGCGTCCGTCACTATTCTCGCGTTGGCGAACGCGCGTTTCACCAGGTTGATTCCGTCGTTCCACCCCCCGTCGGGAGTCGCCGCGCGCCCCATTTTGCTCTGGATCATGTTCTCGAAGCACTTGTTGACCGAACCGGACTTGGTGGGATTGGCCAACGCAAGCAGTCCGAAGAAACACGGGTCGCCGAGCTCCTCCCATGAGGAAGGAAGCTCCACGTCCTCCTCGGCCAGCCGCCTCAGATTGCAGCACATCCCGAAGGTCGTCAGCGTCACGCCGTAGTATCCGCCGTTCCGGGCGTCGTAAAGATGGCAACCTCCGAAATTCTCCGGAATGACCGCGTCCTTGAAATATTCCGGATGACGCGCGGCCGCCCCGCCGTTGACGGCATAGCCGCGCGACGCGCTCCGCCGCTGCTCGAAATCCCCGCCGCCGGCAATGACATCGATTCCCACGGACACGTCGGATTCGAGGAACATCCTCCTCGCCTCCCTGACGTCCTCCGGCGTCCCGGGCCCGTCGGACGCCGGATTGCAGAACCCGTAGGCGATCTCGTCGGTCCACTTCCGTCCGGTCGCCTCGTATTTTCTCCGGAAAACCGCCGCATAGCGGTCGGCGACCATCCTGTACATCTCGTTCGTCCCCCCCACCGTGCGGAAATCCACGGTGACGGAGCGGCCGTGCCGGCGGCGGTACCAGCTGTCGAACGCGCGCTCGTATTCGTCCCGGACGGTCTTGTTGTGCGGAGTCAGCACCACCACGACGTCGCTTCCGGAATCGACCGCCTTCACCTCCGGCTTCGGACGCAATGCGAACGGCACGCCGATCAGCGCCGCCAGCGCCACGACGCATATGACGACCGGCCTATTCATGAATCTCGACCAACGCCCCGTCGTCGAATCCGAGCTCGACGGCGTCGCCCGGCGACCGTTCGGCCGGTATGTTCCCGCATACCGTCAGGGTAGTCCCGTCCGCGGTCGCGCAGGTCAACCTGGAGCATTCGCCGAGGAAGCAGACATCGGTGACGACGGCGCCAAATCCCCCCCTGGCGAACCGTATGTTCTCGCGACGGATCATCGCCGTCACTTTTCCGTCGCCGGAACCGGCGAAGCCGAATGTCCCGAACGCCGTCTTCAGCCGTCCGCCCGTGGCCTCGCCCGAAATGAAATTGGCGTCCCCGAAGAACTCGGCGGCGAACCTGTCGACCGGACGGGTGTAGAGTTCCCGCGGAGTTCCCTGCTGGCGTATCCTCCCCCCGTCCAGCAGCGCCAGGCGGTCCCCGATGGAGAACGCCTCCTGCCGGTCGTGGGTGACGTAGAGCGCGGTCAGACGTTCCTTTCGGCAGATGCGCCGTATCTCGGTGCGCATCGTCTCGCGCAGCCGCGCGTCGAGATTGGACAACGGCTCGTCCAGCAGCAGCAACCGGGGCCGCACGGCAAGCGCCCTCGCCAGCGCGACACGCTGCTGCTGTCCGCCGGAAAGAAGCGGAACCTTGCGGTCCGCCAGTCCGTCGAGCCTCACCAGGTCGAGGACCTCCTCCACGCGCTCGCGTATCTGCCTGCGCGGACAATGGCGGCACTCCAGGCCGAACGCCACGTTCTCGAATACCGTCATGTGGGGCCAGAGCGCGTAGTCCTGGAAAACCATGGCCGCGGAACGTTCCTCGGCCGGCATACCGTCGGCGGAAACGCCGTCGAAGAGTATCCCCCCGGAATCGGGTTCGAGCAATCCCGCCACCATGCGCAGGAGCGTGCTCTTCCCGCAGCCGGACGACCCCAGTAGGAAGAATATCTCCCCGTCGTCCACCGTAAGATCCAGGTCGTCGATGACCCTGCGGTCTCCGAAGCTCTTGACGAGCTTCCTTATCTCAAGCTTGGCCATGGCATCCTCCCTTGTCAAAAGGAAAACGGGGACCGAACCGGAA
>JAKSOH010000037.1 GCA_024405675.1 Victivallaceae bacterium | reverse complement strand
TGACGAACGTGAAGATCGTCTTCGGGCTGAGCACCTCATCCAGGACGATGGTCCTGGTAAGTTTCCACGACTGGCTGGAAAGGGAGGAGATCAACCTAGCCCTCGTCGTAACGAAGTTGTCATTGACATGTCCGCTGTAATCCCACGATCCGTCTAGGCCTTTTTCAACCACTGCTCCCCTGATCAGCTGGACGGGCGGCAGCGGCGGTTTGGCCGGACGGTACGACGGCATTTCAGGGAGGGGGCGTTTTTCCTTGCGACCGGTTTTGGAATTAAGGCCCACCACGAACAAGGTCCCGGTCATCAGGATGACGGCGAACACCCCCGTCGCGACGACATACGATTCCTTCACTTGCTCCACTCCACGAACGGTTCGAACCGCTCGTATATCAGGATTTCGCTAGGTTCCGACTTTTCCTTCACCGTGTCGTCGGTGTATTTTGGATTGTCGAGCAACTTGGACTCCCATTTCGCAGGATACTTGGAGTTGTCATCGGAGAACTGCCAAATGTTCTTGTCGTCCGCTATCAGTCCTGCCTCCCAGTGGCGCTTCGCGGTAGCGGATCCCTTCGTGCGCATGACGACAAACGATGTGTGCTTATTGCCGAAGCGCGATGTGCTCATGTAGTTCATCGGCACGTGGGGGGCGTTTTCGCCGGTTACAGTATACGGCATGCTCACCCAGTTTTGCACGTAGTCCGGAGCCTCGTATCCAATCAGCGAGGTCTTGCCGCCGATGAACTGCAGGTAGCTTTTCTCCGCCTGGAGCGCCCGTTTCTCGTCGCTCTTGACGATGCCGCGTTCGAATAGCCCGGACAGCGCCAGTATCGACGAATACCTGGTCCCTCTGTATCCGGCGTTCCATACCACCCAGTGGTCCGTGGTTCGTAAGGCGATGGAGTCATACATAGCCATGCCCATCATCATGATTCCGCCGAGTGAGGCAATATAAACTGGGAGCACGATGATGAATTCCATCAGCACCGATCCCCTGTTTCCGGAGATGCCACCGAACATTTTGCGCATCAGTGACATAGTCTGTTCCTCAACGCTGCCCAGTCGAGCTTGTTCCCCTTGTCGGTCATTCCACCGGGCCGGCTGGACTGGAGCTCGTCAATCCAGTCCAGCTTGTTGATCTTCTTGCCGTTCTTGTCGAGCCATCCGTCGGAAGTCATCAGTCCGGACATGATATTGCCGGTGCTGACGGTGAACATCGGGCCGGCGCACAGGCTCCACCCGTTCCGGACCGGCAGGAACACCGCGTCCCAGTCGGTCTCGCAGAGATTCCAAGGCTTGTGCGCGTTCGCCTCGACGTATCCCACAGTGTAATCGTCGCTTTCCAGCTTGGCCTTCTTGTCCTCGTTGTACTGCTTGTAGGCGGCCCTGGCGCAGGAAACTGCGCAGATGTATTCTGGCCGATATCCACCTGCGACGCTGTGGTTGAACGCCGAGAGGATGCCGTGGGCGGTGGACTGCTTCTGTGCGCCGAAGCTTGACAACGGGTTCAGGCTCTTTCGGATGATGGCGACCGACACCGTCCCGTTTCGTCCGAAGAATAGCGGGGTGAGTTTGACCGGCACGGCCGTAACCACCTGGAATCCGACCGGCATCCCGTCGAAGATGCCCGGCGCGTCCGTGCCTTTGAAAGTGTCTGTGCCATCGTCAAAGTTGAAAGGCAGTAGCGGCGGTATGCAAAACCAGAGAAAATGAGTCCACCGGGTCCAGAACCAGTCCCATTTCGCCACCAGGTGGGTGCTTGTCTGCTTGTACGTCCGCAGGAAACCGACCGGGGACTTCTGCACCATCCATTTGTCGGTTCCTGCCCCGAAGACCTCCTTTGGGTCGAAGCTCTTTCTCTTCGGATCCATCCACGAGATGAAAGTCGCCTCGTCGGTCTCAGGGATCATGCAGAGCAACTGATCGCCGAGGTCCACCTTCACGGCGAAGTCCTCCTGGCATTCGACCATGTTGGCGATGGCCACCTCCTGAGCCGTCTTGCGCACCTTTTCGGGGTATTCAGATTTCAGGGATATGAGCTTGGACATCATCTTGCCGAGCGCGATGCCCCGTTGGGTGATTTTTATCTGGTTGGGAATGGTGCTCTTGCCCTTGAACAGCGCCTGAGCCAACCGGAGTTCCTTGGCGATGATGGAGTTGTCCAGCATATGCGAGAAGAGCGATGTCTCAAGTCCGTTGAAGTAGGAGAAAGTAAGCGGTATGCCCAAACCAATGCCAGTGAAAAGGGAAAGCGTCTCGATGTTGGTGCCGCAGTTCCAGTTGACGCCGGGGGCATGTGGATGGCACGGGCTGTTGTGGTCGATGACATCTTCCTGCCTCTCGTGGAATTTGGCGATGGCGGTTTCGGTAAAGACACTCATGGCTAGATCCAGCGAACGCCGGGATATGTCGCAGTAGGTCCATGACATGGCCTTGTTTATGGTGGCGATCCTGCTCAGGTAGTCGGCCTGTACGACGGCGCCGGAATAGGCGGCGGCGTCGGCCGCGTTCTGGAGCTCGATTTTGGCGCGGATGGTCTCCCCGACGCCGTAGATGCCGATGACGAGTATGTAGATCGGCATTACAAAAGCCAGTGTCAGCGCGAGAACCGCTCCGTCTTCTCCAGCGGCCAGGAGACGGCAGCGGCCGAAGAATACCGACCACATGGTGCCGGAACGCCGGGAAATCATTTTGGCACCTCCGCCAGCGGATACTTGAGTGTTGAATACGGTATGTGGACGATTGCGCTGCCCTTCAGCTCTATGAAGGGGAACTTTTGGCCGTCGATCTCGATTTCGTTTGCTTCGGTCACTTCCAGCATCGGATTGGTGGAATCTGGATCCTGCGCCGGCAACTTTCCGTCGTTGGCGAAATAGCTGATGAGCCGTCCAGCGACCGGGACGAGCAGGAACATCTTGAACCGCACGTTGCATTTGCTACCGTATGGCAATGGCAACACGTCGACCTCGACCTGCTTGTCCAGGTACGCGGTGAACGGTAGCCGTCCCCATCCGTCAATGACGCTATATTCGTCCTTGCCCTTATCGGAGCTTGGCGACCCCGATATGGCGGCGAGTACGCGCTTGACCGCATATTCGGCCATAGTCTTGCGCTGGACGATGTTACAGGTCATCGTCGCCCTGGCCCCTGCGTATGCGGCGTAGGCGACGACTTGCTGGGAGATCATTATTTGTGCCAGCTGGACGATGAAGAAGAACAGGGTCAGGACGATGGGGATGCACATGACGAATTCCATGAGAACAGCTCTGGATTCGCGCCTGCCGCGCCGACGTGCCGTCTGCCTTATCATGCCAGACGGGCCTCCCCGACGGCCTGGAGCATCAGCAGCAGGAAGAGTCCGGCGGCTATTGCCACGCCAAACGGCACCCGGCTGGCCTCGTCGGTCCGTGGCGGAAGGCCGCTTTTGCCGAGCGCGCGGTCATACTTGGGGTTGAAGAGACACTGCAGCACATGCTTCAGGCGGCGGGTATCCACCTTTTTCATCATCAGCGCCACGACGGCGGTGACGATGCCGCAGAGGGAAACTAACAACATCAGCGGCAACGCGCCCCCCGGGCCAGCGGCGATTCCCGCGGCGAACAACATCTTAACGTCGCCAGCACCGGCGGCGCGGAGGAAGAACGGGATGAGCAGGAAAATCGCGCAAATGAAACCGGACAGGATGGAATAGAGCATGTAGCCGGTTCCCTCGGCTATAAACGCCACTGCCGCCGCGAACAACGCGCATCCTATGGTGAGGGCGTTCGGCAGTATGTGCGTTTTCATGTCCTTCCACGCCATAACGCAGAGCAACGGGGTCACGAGAAGCAGTTTCAACAACGGCAATGTCATGATGTCAAGTGTTCGTAAATTCCGCGGTAAACTAAAAATCGAGAACCGCTTCCCAAGAAACGGTTCTCGAAGTCAAAACGACTAGCAAATACCGTTACTTGACGCCTGTGCCATGCATCGAATTGGCATGCTTCTCCGCTTGTTCTCTTTTGTTTTTCGTGTCTTTCTTGACTTCTTCATGGACTTCCTTGGCTTTCTTCGGGTCAACCATTGCAGTGGTCGCCACTCCGAATTCCTGGGTAACGCTCCGTCCAAGCATGATTACCGCGACGACAACGGCCGCCGCAATCATGACTGCGATAATCACATACTCCATCATCACCGCACGATTCAAAAACTTTCTTGCCATTTTCTCTTCCTCCTTTGACCTTTCGTTATTGTTTAGTTTGGCGCCATGAGCGCATTACGACACGTATAAGCTACACTCGTGCGCGCACGATGTCAAACAGGTTGAAAAACCGAACCGATGTCATCTGTGAATTTCGCAAAGCCCGGCGCCGCCATTACGCGGGAATCCAGTGACCAACGCCGGACACAGAAACGCCCGCCGGATTAACGACGGGCGCCATTGCGCAAATTGATCTATGCCCCGCCGGTATCGCCCGGCGGAGGATGTGTCGAACCGTCCCGGGGACTAGCAGCCCTGGGCGCACATCGCTTCCGCGACGCGCTTGAATCCAGCGATGTTGGCACCGGCGACGTAGTCGATCTTGTCGCCCTTCTTGCCGTTTTTGACGCAGGCCTCGTGGATGCTGGTCATGATCTCATGCAGCTTGGCATCGACGCCCTCGGCGCTCCAGAAGGTGTGCTCGGCGTTCTGCGACATCTCGAGGCAGCTGGTGGCGACGCCGCCGGCGTTGACCGCCTTGCCCGGCGCGAAAGTGATTCCGGCCTCCTGGAGGGCGTGGACGGCATCGGCCTTGCAGCCCATGTTGGAGACTTCCGCGACAATCTCGACGCCGTTCTTGATGAGCGTCTGAGCATCCTCGAGCGCAAGCTCGTTCTGGATGGCGCACGGCATGGCGATGTCGACCTTGACTTCCCACGGCTTCTTGCCTGCTACGAACTCGGCGCCCGGGAACTTCTCGGCGAACGGCGCGACGACGTTCTTGCCACTGGCGCGGAGGACGAGCATGTAGGCGACCTTTTCCTCGTCCAAGCCGTTCTTGTCATAGATGTAGCCGTCCGGTCCGGAGATGGCGACGACTTTGCCGCCGAGCTGGGTGGCCTTGAGGGCGGCGCCCCAGGCGACGTTGCCGAATCCGGAAATGGCGAAAGTCTTTCCGGCGATGTCCTCGCCCTTCATCGCGAGCATGTGCTGGACGAAGTACATGGCGCCGAATCCGGTCGCCTCGGCGCGGACCAGGGAACCTCCCCAGCCAACGCCCTTGCCGGTCAAAACGCCGCAGTAGCGGTTGGCCAGACGACGATATTCGCCAAAGAGGAATCCAATCTCGCGGGCGCCGACGCCGACGTCACCGGCCGGGACGTCGGTCTCGGGACCGATGTGACGGAAGAGTTCGCGCATGAAGGACTTGCAGAAGCTCATGACCTCGCGGTCGCTCTTGCCGACCGGGTTGAAGTCGCTGCCGCCCTTGCCACCACCCATGGGCAGCGTGGTGAGACTGTTCTTGAAAGTCTGCTCGAAACCGAGGAACTTCATCGTGGAGAGGGTCACGGCCGGATGGAAACGGAGACCGCCCTTGTAGGGGCCGAGGGCGCCGTTGAACTGGACGCGGTATCCGGTGTTGATCTGGATTTCGCCATTGTCATCAATCCACGGAACCTGGAACGTGATGGAACGCTCCGGGGTGACCATCCGCTCGAGAATACGGAACTTCTCGTACTTCGGATTCTCCTCCAGAACGGAATCGAGGGAGGCGAAGACCTCCTCGACGCTCTGCAGGAATTCGGTCTCCCACGGATACTTCTTCTTCAGATCATCGAGAACCCTGGCTGCATACTTGTTCATCATCCATGCCTTTCGGTTGTTTTGGGGACGGCGTCGTTGCCATCCGTTTTTAATTTTAGTTGCGTATAATGTAGCACAACACATCCACTTGTTAAAACGGAATTTGCGATTCCAGGCGAAAAAAGCCGGCGAAAACAGTCGCGAACCGCGAACAAGGTTTCGCCGCGGCTATTCCAGCATTATGCGCCGGAAATTCTCGATCTCCTCCTTCGTTACCCCGACGTCGAGCGCCCAGGCCTCGGCGCATTCACGGATCGTGCCGCCGGGGCGAAACTCCCTGAGTCCCGCAATGAACGGGTCGAGATACTTGTGGGGGAGCAGGCCGTGCGGGTTGCCGAAGCGCGTCGCCTCCCAGTCGACGACCAGCTCGTTCTCGTCGACGCCAAGCAGGGCGTTGAGGATGAAGGCCAGCGTGCCGGTCCGGTCCTTGCCGTGTATGCAGTGGAAGTCGACGGGGTAGTTCTTCTCGTCCTGGAGCATCCTGAACGTCCGGAGGAAGGCGGCCCGGCCGAAGTCGCGCTTGAGAATGTAGGAATACTGGGACGAGGGCAGGAACATCCACGCCACCCCGTCGCCGAGGGGACCGGATTCCATTCCCGCCGTCTCCTTCTCGTTGCGCAGGTCGAGGTCGGTGACGATCCCGAGGTCACGGACAACGTATTCGCGCCATTCCGGGGTCAGGCGCAACTTGCCCGGCCGGCCGTTCGAGGACGTCTCGTTGAAGGCCGCGCTCCGGTAGATCAATCCCTGGCGGATCCGACGTCCGTACAGTCCCTTCCGTCCGCCGAGGTCGCGTACGTTGCCGGTGCCGCTGATACGCAGAATGCGGGGCGCCACGTCCTCCGTTGTGAACGAGAATATCTTCGACTCGCCATCGTCCCACGACACCTTCCAGTAGTATTTCGTCGCGATCTTCAGGTTGCCCAGCTTGATTCCATTGCCCTTGCATGCGACGGATATCGATGGTTTCATATCCGGCTTTTCGGATACGGTGACCACGCAATTGCCGGCTTCCGGCGTCCAGCTCAACTTGACCTGGTTGCAGTTCTCGCCATACGTGCCGATCAGCTTGCGGTTGTCCTCGAAGAATTTCACGCGCTTCGCCGATTCCATCGCGATGAACTCCTTATGGCGGTCGGTGAGAAGCGGAACTACCGCTCCGTCGGCCGGTTCCACTGTGATACCGGACTTTGTTTTTCCGGAACCGGGAGCGGCGACGGTGACGCAGGGCTTTCCGTCTACCAGGAGATACCGCGGTTTGCCTGGAACGGCACCCAGCAATGTCGCGGCGAGCAACGCAAAAGCAAGTATTGTCGAAAGTTTCATTTTAGGAACTCCTTATGATGTGCCAGGCGGCTGAACGCGCTTTCCGATCAGCGCATGTCCTGCGGAGCCCAGCGGTATTTGTCGCGGTCCGCCGCCGTTATCTTCCTTATGACGCGGGCGGGATTGCCGGCGACCAGCGTGTCGGCCGGGACGTCGCGTATGACCACGGAACCGGCGGCAATCACCGCGTTGTCGCCGATGGTCACGCCGCCGATTATGGTCGACGATCCGCCGATCCACACGTTGTTGCCGACGGTCACGGGGAAGGCGTATTCCCAGCCTGCAATGCGGTCCTGCACGTCGAGCGGATGGCCCGCGGCCAGGATGGAGACGTTCGGCGCAATCCAGACGTTGTCGCCGAACCGGCAGAAATTGCCGTCGAGGACGATGAAGTTGTAGTTGGCGAAAAAGTTTTCCCCGACCTCTATCCTGAACCCGTAGTCGCATTTGAACGGCGGCAGGATGTTGCAATGCTCGCCGATCTTCCCGAAGATGTTCGCGAGGAAGTCGCGGCGTTCCCTGACCTGCGACGGCTTGAACTTGTTGTATTCGTGTATGGCGTCCTGTATCTTGAATCTGAAGGCCGCCATCTCGGTGGTGCGGTTCGGGTTGTAGAGCAATCCGGATTCCGCCTTTTCCTGCTCGGTCATTCCGCCGGGAACCGGCTTGCATAGCACTGGTCTCTTGTCCATGAACAAATCCTTTCGAAAGTGGGTTGCATCTTCCTATTTGAGCTTCCTGCCGCAATGCGGACAGAAATTCATGCCGTCGTCCTTGTCTTCCTCGTCTTCATGCTTGTTCAAGTGCTCGATGAAGCCGGAACTCAGGATGCCGGTCGGTATGGCGACGACGCCGATGCCCAGGAGCGCGATGACGGTCCCGAGTATCTTTCCGCAGATGGTGATGGGGTAGATGTCTCCGTAGCCGACCGTCGTCAGCGTCGCCACCGCCCACCACAGTCCGGAGAATGCGTTCTCGAACTTGTCCGGCTGGGCATCGTGCTCGGCAAAGTAGATGAACAACGATGACATGACGAGCAATATGAACACCATGACCAGCGCCGCAGTGATCGCCGGCAGCTTCTTTTTGATGACGAGCCAGACGGACGTCATGGCGTCGGAATACCGGTTGAACTTGAATATGCGCAGCAGCCGCACCAGGCGCACCGCCCTGAGTCCGAGAAGATTGAACGGAAGTATCATCGGCAGGTAGAACGGCAATATCGCCAGGAGGTCTACGACTGCCATGCCGGAGCGGATGTAGACCAGCCTGGCCCTGAACGGGGGCATGTCCGGATGCAGCAGGTCGGCCGTCCAGATGCGGAGCAGGTACTCCAATGTGAACACGTAGGTCGAGACGACTTCGAATACGTAAAGCCCCCGCGAGAGACGGCTAGGCAGATCGAAGGTCTGCAGGAACACGCTGATTATGCTCATGGCAATCAGCGCAATAATGACGCAATCGAATATCTTGCTGGCGACATGATCCGAATCGCCCGGCTGTATGATCTCGAAGACCTTGCCCTTGATGCTCATTTCAAATCTCCAATTGTTCACCGGAAAATCACCGTGATGTCTTTTTCCGTCTCTTCTCCAGGTCGAGCGCCTGCTGGGCGATTCCCCGAAGTTTCTCAAGCCGGTTGCGGTCGAGTTCCGGCGGATAGTATGTGATGTCGGAAACCGGCCGGTCGAAGAGGAATCCGAACCAGACGCAGGCCTGGAGGTACTGCCCGTACTCGTTGAGGTGGATGGTGTCGGCAGTGGCGACGATTTTGCCATCGGGACGCTTTTTCCAGCCGCATTTCCCTACGACGTCGAGGGTTTCGGGAAGTTCGCAGGGATGGACCAGCGACTCGAGGTATTTCGCATCGATGGCCGGGAGCTGCCGCGGGCTGTCCCTTCTCGACATCTGCACGGCGACGCCGACCGGGATGATGCGCAGATTGCGGTCCTTCGCCAGCTTCCGGTAGTTCGCGTCAAGCTTCACGAACATCGTGTTCTGGTCGACGCTCCACCTGTCGTCCAGTTTTGCGAACCGTCCGTCCCCGCCGTTGTAGCTCCAGGTTTCCTGCACTGCGATCTCTGCCTGCGGATTGTACTTGCGGACGATCTCCATGAGCCGGTCTGCCCACGGCTGGTAGGACTCGTCGCGCCAGCTGAGATGGCTGGCCTGTTGGATCGTGACGATGTCCCATTTCTTCATGGAGAGGAGCTCCTGAAGCGAAACACGCTTCTTCCCGAACGAGCCGTACGGACGATGATCAGGATTTTTTTCCGTTTTCTCGTATTCCTCGATGTGGCGCCGTAGCGAACATCCGCCGATGTACGCGACCTCCAGGTCGAGTTTGCAACCGGCCGACTGGGCGGCCTTGGGCGGGTATGTTCCGCAGCTCAGCGAAAAGCTGTTCCCGACCATGAGGACCTTGAGCGCGGCATCGTCCGCGGCGAGGTAGCTGGAAATGAAGAACAAGACGGCGGACAGTACTTTTTTCATGTCGTATCTCCAACAGGAATGGCTTGTCGAGTTCCCGTACCATGCCAGCCGATCGCGGAATTGCAATGGCCGCCGTCATGGCGGAAAATCCGGAAGGCAACCGAATTCCGAAGACTGGTGGGCGATGAGGGACTCGAACCCCCGACCCCTTCCGTGTAAAGGAAATGCTCTAACCAACTGAGCTAATCGCCCCTTTCGACTGGACTAATATAGTTCCGACGGACGGTCCCGGCAAACTCTAACGCCTCCGGATGTCGCCGGATGTCCGCAGCTTGTGCGAAACATACAGCACGACGAACGCCGAGGCGCCGAGGGCCACGATCGCGCAGATGGCGAACGGAATGTAGCTGGTGTTCCTGCCGGCCAGGGCGTTGAGTGTCGGTCCGACTATGGCCATGACGCCGATAATGCTCTCGTTGATGGACGAATAGAAACCGTCCTTCTCCTTGTTGACCATGGCGTGGAAGATGAGATAGGACACCATGCATCCGTAGGCCATGCCGAAGAACGCCCCGCCGATGTAGAACATCCACGGCATCCTGGCGAACCCGAACAACGCCAGCGCGGCGAACATCAGGAACAGCATTCCGGCGGCCGGCGCGGCGCGGAACATCCAGCGGCGGCTCCTGACCAGGGCCAGCGCCGTGAGACCGCCAGCCACCCCCTCGATGGCCAGCGCGTTTCCGCACACCGCCTTGGAGAAGCCGATGTTCACCCCGTGGAACGGTTCGCACGTGCGCAACATTGAAAGCGATATGGCCAGCACGCCGGCCGTGACCCAGCCGGCGATGATGAGGTCCGGCATCCTCCGTCCATCTACCGGCGTGGCCGTGCCGGATCCGTCGGCACATTCGGCATCCGTGGCGGGGAACAGTTTCGCGCACGGCATTATGGCGGCGGCCAGGATCGCCGGCAGCGCGACGCAGGCGCCGATGCAGGTCGCGAACGACAGCTGTCCGCAGAGGAAGTTGGCCACGCCGAGTCCCAGGCTCACGATGAACGTGTACCCGGCCGAGACCTTCATGATGTCGCCGCCAGATCCGGGGTCGATCCTCTTCGCCATGAGCTGGCTCGCCGGCGTGTAGAGCGCCCCGCCCAGCGCCGACAGCACCTGGGACATGATGAGCGAGAAATATCCCGGCAGCAGCAGGAATGCCGGCGCGGCGGCCAGGCTGATCCCCGCCAGCATGATCAAGGCCGGTGCGTTGTCCCGGTTCACCGTCCTGCGGAGAAGGAAGTTGGTCGCGGTGTAGGTGATTCCCCACAGCACCGCCGGTATCGTCAGCATCCATCCCTCGCATTCCAGTTTCGACAACCTGTATGCGAAGATGAAGCACAGTCCCCCGATTACGAAATTCACCATTCCCGGCATCGCCAGGATGAAATATTTCACGATGTTCCTGTTCATTGCAGCCTCCAGGACAACGCTGTTGGAATTGCATGCCGTTTCCACGAAACGACATAATAAAAGGTGATGCCCCGTTGTTTTCAAATGCCGTTCCGATTGTAGAGAGCGTCGTGTCGGGCTATTGTAGCAATTAGCCATAATGCAAGCGGAAATGGAAACCGGAGAAAATGAAATGAACGACATCAAGTCGCTGCCAAGGAACAGGATAGTGGTCGCTCCGTCGCTCCTCGCGGCGGATTTCAACAAGCTGGGCGAGGAAATCCGGACGGCCGCCGACGCCGGGGCGGAGGTGCTCCACCTGGATGTGATGGACGGACATCTCGTTCCGAACATCTCGTTCGGAGTTCCCGTGATCAAGTCGATACGCAAGTCCAGCAATCTCGTGTTCGACACCCATCTCATGATCGAGCGTCCGTTGTTCTACGCGGAAAGCTTCGCCAAGGCCGGCAGCGACCTGCTGACCTTCCACGTCGAATGTCTCGACGATCCAGACAAGGTCATCGCCGAG
This sequence comes from Victivallaceae bacterium, assembly GCA_024405675.1. Taxonomy (GTDB): domain Bacteria; phylum Verrucomicrobiota; class Lentisphaeria; order Victivallales; family Victivallaceae; genus UBA1784. Next base: position 3,219 of record JAKSOH010000037.1, on the reverse strand, counting down.
ATCCGGCGGCTCGGCCTCGGCGTCGGCATATCGCTGAAGCCGGGAACCCCCGCGGAGAAGATATTCCCGTATCTGGACAAGGTCGACCTCGTTCTCGTGATGTCGGTCGAGCCGGGATTCGGCGGCCAGTCGTTCATGCACGACCAGATGCCCAAGACCGCGGCCATCAAGCGCGAAATCCTTCGCCGCGGACTCGACACGATTCTCGAGATAGACGGCGGCCTGGACGGCAGGACCGTCGTGGAGGCGGCTTCGCACGGCGCCCATATGATCGTCGCCGGAACCGCGGTGTTCCGCCATCCGGCCGGAATGGCGGCGGCGGTCGCCGAACTCAAGGCCGCGACGTCGGTGCTGGATTCCGCGCTTTCACATCTGGAGGGACAAAATGGGCGCTTATTTGGAAACTCCGCTTTGCAAGACGCACGTCGAGCTCGGCGCGAAAATGGTTCCGTTCGCCGGTTGGAACATGCCGGTCCAGTATCCTGGCGGAATACTGGCCGAACACCAGCACACCCGCACGCAGTGCTCGCTCTTCGACATCTGCCACATGGGCGAATTCCAGATCAACGGCGCCGCCGCCGCAGAGTCGCTGGACCGTGCGCTGGCGCGCAAGGTCTCGGATCTCGCGATCGGCTCATGCCGCTACAACCTGCTGCTGAACGACCAGGGCGGAATCATGGACGACCTCATCGTCTACAGGATGGCCGGGGACGACTTCATGCTGGTGGTCAACGCCGGCACCATCGCCACCGATGCGGCGGCGATCAAGGAGAGGCTTTCCGACGGCGTGGGATTCAGGGACATGTCGAAGGACATGGCCAAGCTCGACCTGCAGGGGCCCAGGGCGGCCGAGGTGCTGGCCGAATTCGACATCGCCGCCGAAACCCTTCCCGCCTACTACCACTGGACCTTCGCCGACCTCGGCGGTCTCAAATGCATCCTCAGCCGCACCGGATACACGGGGGAACTGGGATTCGAGCTGTACTTCTCGGCGGCATACGCCGTGGATCTGTGGAACGAACTACTGGACATCTCCCCCGTGAGGCCGGCCGGCCTCGGCGCCAGGGACACGCTTCGCCTCGAGATGGGGTATGCCCTATACGGCCACGAGCTCAAGGCGGAATGGACGCCGGCCGACTGCGGACTCGCCGCGCTGGCCAGGACCGATACTTATCGCGATTTCGTCGGCAGGAAGGCGCTCGCCGCCGCCACTCCGACCCGCCGCCGCGTCGCGGTCAGGCTTTCGGGAAGAAGGGCGGCCAGGGCGGGGGACCGGGTGCTTGACGCGTCCGGCAATCCGGTCGGTGTCGTCACCTCCGGGACGTTCTGCCCGACGCTCGGCGTGGCATGCGCGCTCTGCAGCGTGGAGGCCGACGCAGTCCTGCCCCCGGACGGCAGCATCGTCCTCGCCAACGACCGGGCCAATCTCGACGGAACCGTCGTCGAGACTCCGTTCGTCAAGGAGACGTCGCTCCGGATGCCCTTGTAGAGAACCCGATGGAATTCCAAACCAACATTAGATAAACAAGGAGAAGATCAACTATGATGAGGAGAATCCTGTCGCTGTTAATGCTCTTCGCTTGCGCCGTGGCCTTTTGCGCCGCCGCGCCGGCTGCGAAGAAGCAGGAGGCCGGCGCCCCGAAGAAACTCAAGGAGCGCTTCCCGCGTTCCAACGTCAGGGGCAAGAACAAGGTGTTCATGTTCAACGGCCGCCGTCCGTGGGTGGCCAACGAGGCCGCGGGGCCCCTGGAAAGGGCCGGCATCCGCGTGTTCCTGCTGGACGGCACGTATCTCGCCGGACTTTCCGGTGCGCCGATCCGCAGCCACATGGAGCTGCCGGAACCCGATCCGTTCAACGGCATCGACAAGGCCTTCGAGAAGATGGTCAAGGGCGGAACCGGCGAGTGCAAGCTGGTTATCTTCAACGCGCTCCCGCCGGAAAGCCTGACGACGATCTTCACCAAGGAGCGCAAGGAGAAGTTCAACAAGTACATCTCGAACGGCGGAAACGCACTCTTCACCAACGCCACGCCGGTCGATACGATCGACGACATACTTCCCTTCATAGCCGATTCCGCCGTGGCCTCGTCGGGCGAGGAGGGAACCTATGCGAATCTCCCGGCTTCGAAGAACTTCTCCGGATTCCCGAAGCGCATTCCCGTCTACGCATACCGCGGCGGCGCGCCGGCGAAAGGAGCCGAGGTTCTCAGCTGGATATGCACGGAGGACGGCGAGAAGCAGGCTCCGTTCATCTGCCGCAAAAAGGTCGGCAAGGGTACCATAACCTATTTCAACGTTTGCATCGACCACGCCCGCAGCATGGCCAACTACAACCGCTGGCTGTATGCGCAGGCGTTCACCGTGATGCTGGTCGCCGACTGCGCCGGATTCAACGACATCAAGGTGGACCTCGCCAAGAAGGTCCTGGAGCCGATTCCGGAATCCAGGCAGCTGGACGAAGTGGAGGCCACGGTCGCGGAACCGGTCTTCTCGACCGAACTCGCCAGCGTCTCCGTGTCGGGCAAGACGATTTCGTTTGCCAACGGCGCCAAGGTCGAGATCAACTCCGCCGACGGTAGCGCAAGCTTCTTCTACCCGGGGGCGAGCAAGCCGTATATCAGGAAATATGCGGTTCCCGGAATCATGATCTCCAGCAAGCAGGCGGCCGGAGTGGACACCAAGACCTGGGAGTTCACCAACACCGTCGACGCCGGCAAGAAACTCGAGATCAAATGGTCGCTTTCCGGAATAAGGGCCGACGGGCAGACCGCGGTCGCCACCTATGTGGACAAGAAGGGCGGCAACGAGCTCGTCTGGATATTCAAATCCGGCAAGTTCAACCTGGACGGACGTGTCTACGACGGCATCGCCCACAAGGCCAGGCTCGTCAAGTCGCCGCTTCTGATCAGCGGACTCTACTTCGACGGCGTCCTGGACCTGCCGTCGGCGGATTTCGCCAGGCGCTTCTCGTGCTACAGCGGACCTCGCGGCTACATCAACTGCTACTTCGACAAGACGAGTCCGTCGTTCAAGAACAAGCGCCCCTGCGACACGACGATCGAGCTCAAGGACCGCGCCAACGGACTGTGCTGGGGATATTCGGGATCCGGCCAGCCGTTCGAGTACGTCGTCTGCAGGGACGGACTCTACATGAGCTTCCTCGAGTCGCCGACCTGCTCGGTCGCAATGCGGAAGATCGGCAATGAAGTCAGGACCACG
>JAKSOH010000036.1 GCA_024405675.1 Victivallaceae bacterium | reverse complement strand
GCCTTGATCAAGGTCGGAAGCGCGCCGTCGCCGAACGCCTCGATGACATCCTCCGGCCGACGCATCGACGACAGGCTGCCGGCGAAATCCGACTGCTTGAACGCCGAAGCCAGCGAAGCGAGTATCTGGAGGTGCAGCGTTGGCTCTTCTGCGGGCGACAGGAACAGCACCACCACGTTGCCGAGACCGAGTTCGGAATGGAAGTCGATTCCGGACGGAGAGCAGGCCAGCGCGAGATATGGTTTCTTGATTCCATCGATCCTGGCGTGCGGAACGGCAAGTCCCGGGGCGATTATCGTCGGAATCAGCTCCTCGCGTTCCATCAGGGCATTGCGCGCCTTGTCGATGTCGAGTTCGGGACTGGTTCGTTTCATCCTGTCCAGCATCATATCGAAGAGTTCCTGCACGGACACTCCATCGACTCCGCATATGATGTTGCTCTCCAGCAATAGTTCCCTGAAAAAGTGAATCGGCGGCACCTTGCCCCGTCCTGCGTCCTGCTGTTTCCTCATGATAGCACCCCTGATTGACATTGACCGAACCGAACACCGTCCGCAGGAACGTCAGGCGTCCGTTTTTAATTTTGTAAAATATAACATTTTACGGCGGTTATTTCAAAATGCCCAGACTTTTCAGGAATTCCCTGTCGGCGTCGGAAAGCTTGGGAAGTTCGCGTCGCGGAACCGTTGCGAGACGACGCGCAAAGCCGCGCATCCTCAGCAGCGCCATCCGGTCTCCGGTGGCGGCATGACGCTCCTTCGCCACCTCGTAGTCGGAGAGCAGCACGTCACGCAGCATGTTAGAGCAATGGACGGCGACCGCGTCGGCGCAAGATAGAGCGGTGATTTTTTCGCCCAGCCTGGCGTTTTTGGCGAGCGCCTCCGGGAGCCGCTGGGCGGCGTGCAACGCCGCGGCGACCGATTCGGGGGACGGATCGCATGATTCCTCCATAGGAACGACGACGTCCGGAAAATCGGACATGTCGGCCGATACCAGATACTCCTGGGAGAATCCCGATGACACAGAAAGCTCCAGCAGGAGTTCGACGCGCCGTTCTTCCGGAACCGATTTCACGGACATCGCGTCCAGAGAATCCAGCGTCTCGCAGTCCACGACGGGAGCCAAAAGCTCCGACCCAAGCTCGGGAATAGCGTTTCTTCGGGACGTTCGCACGATGCAGTAGTGCCATGCCTCCGAGAGCATCGCGATCCTCGGATCGGAGGACATCCGACGCTCATCGGTAAGCACTGACAAATCGGCAAGGACGATTTCCTTGATCCACATTTCCTTGCCCGCCCTTCGCGCGGCATGGCGTTGCAGAGCCTCGTACGAACGGAACGAAAGAGTGTTTCTTCTCACACCGGCGCAAATATCAGCGCACTTCGGGCGCGGCGCATCCAGTCGCGCCGTGGAACATCCGACGAACACCAAGGAAAGCAGCGTCGCGGCACAAACGAACAAGCGCGCCATCATTTGCGGCTGGGAACGAACAAGGCCTGGCCCCGTTCCATGTCGACACCGGCCAACAGCAGCCTGGCCTCGTCGCCCGGGCGAAGGTCGATCTGTTCGCCGCGGCCGTTGAATCCGGAGAACGTCTCGCTGCGCGGCACGAACCCGGTAACGCCGTACTCCGGAATCTCCACGAGCAGCCCGGCGGCGAGCTCCTTGATGACGACGCCGTCGCAGACCAGGCGGCGGCCTTCTTCCAGGGCCTGCTGGAAGTAGCGCAGCTTGAGCCGGTCCCCCGCTGCCCTGCTCGCGCCGTCGCAACGCTCCTCCATGTCGGTACACAGGACTGCGATGGCATCCATGCGGTGCTTGTCGCGGGTCCGGACACCGCGGTCGAGGTTCCATAGCTGCTGGTGGACCGTGAGATCGGTATATCTGCGTATTGGACTGGTGAAATGGCTATAACGCCTCTTGCCGAGGGCGAAATGCATCCTACATTCAGCGTCGTAGCTGGCCCGGGGCATTGTGCGCAGCAACATGCCGAGCACGGCGTCGCGCCGTGGATCGTCCGAAATCGACGCGATGAAGCGGTTGCAGTCGCTCCGGTTGGCGACGTTTCCAGGATGCAGTCCGAATTCCTCCTCCATGGCTGAACAGAACTCCATCGTCCGGTCCGGTTCCGGATCCGGATGTATCCTGAATCTGCCGGCCACACCGCGGTTGACCAGTTCGTCTCCGACAGCGCTGTTGGCCGCCAGCATGCATTCCTCGACGAGCTGCTCCGACTCGGTCGAGACCTTGTTCTCGAATCCGGATATGACGTTAGCACCCTCCTCGCACATCACGCGTACCTCCGGAACCGGCAGGTCGATGAATTCCTCGGTCCGACGGCGCCAACGGCGCATCGCCCTGGTGATGTCAAGCAGCCGCGCAACCGCGTCGGCCACCTCCGGACTCCAGGTCGGCGGCGGTTCGGCGCCTTCGACGACCTTGCGCACCTCGGTATAGTCCAGGCGTTTTGCCACACGTATCAAGGAGTGCTCGCGACGCGACGCCAGCACCTTTCCGGTGGCCTTCTCGACGTCTAGGAACACGCTGTGAGCCAACGAGTCGCGGCCTTCGCCCATGCTGATTTTCGCAGTAAGCGACGACGGCAACATGGGAAGCGTGCGACCTGGCAGATAGCAACTGAATCCGCGTTTCGCGGCCTCCCCGTCGATTTTCGAACGCGGCGGCACGTAGGCGGCGACGTCCGCGATATGGACGCCGACCGTGACGAGCTCCCCGTCGCCGGTGACCGACACCGCGTCGTCGAAATCCTTTGCATCCGTAGGGTCTATCGTCAATGCGACGAGATTTCGACGGTCGATCCGTTCGATCTCCCGCGGAACGGTATCGGACGCGGCCATATCGTCTTCTTCGCTGTATTTTCCAGGGATGCCGAATTCCGACATGACGGCGTCGAGGTCATCGGATATCATGCCGACCTTTCCCAGCTTCGACTTCACCTCGCCCTGCCAGCGGCCGTCCCTCATGCCGCAAATGGTAAACCTAACCCAGTCTCCGGGAACGGCGGCCTTGCCGGTTCCTGGAACCTTTATCTCCGGAGGAAGATGCCGGTTCAACGGGCGGACGATGCCACGTTCCAGAAGCTCCCCGACGTATTCGCGCTCCTCTCGCTCCAGGACTTCTATCACCCGTCCGCATGGTCCCTTCTCGTGGACTCCGCGTCGCGGCGGCAGGAGCTCGAGCTTGACGACATCTCCGTCCAATGCCGCGTTGACCATCTTGGCCGGAACGAACACCTCGGTGCCGTCGTCCGACTTCACGAATCCGAATCCTCCGGCCGCCACCGACAATTTGCCGATGACTCTCGACGCCGCGCGACGCGCCTCGCGTCCCATGGCGCGTTCCGCCAGTCGCAGCAAATGTTTCTTCCTGCTTTTCTTCACCTGGAATCCCCCGTATTTGAACTGCGTTCCATAAACTAGAATATAGAACTATGAACGGCAATTTGCAAAGCGCGCGCCCGCCCGGTAAATTAGTGGATTGAGCACAAGATGATTGAAGAAGGCTGGAAGTGAGTATTTTTTTCGGAAAAAACAAATCCACGGTGAAAATGGCGGCTCCGCCTATAAAGACGAAGTCCCTGCCTGTAAACAAGCCGGTTCCAAAGATCGACAACCGCAGCTTCCGCGAGAAATTCGCCGATTGGCTGACACCGCAGCGCCGGGAGCTGATAAAGATGTTGTCGTTCGCCACGCTGGCGGTGGTGATTATCTGCTGCCTCATCTGGGCGTTTCTCACCTTGCGTGACGGGATGTTCACCGGCAACCGGCGCATGGTCCTGCAGGACATACGCGTCGTTTCCAGCGAAATCGGATATTGGAAGAAGCCGGAGACACAACAGCATCTGTGTTCGATTATCGGCGTCACGCTGGACGGATCGACCAATATGTTCACTAGCGACGGGGGCAGAGTCCGTGCGAAGCTGCTTCAGACGCCGAGCAGCCGCGATGCGGCCGTCAAACTGGAAATTCCCGGCCGCCTGGTTATTGAAATCGAAGAGCGAGTGCCAAGGGCGATGCTCAGAAAACCAAAGGCGGCCGGCAAGTACGGCAATTTGCGAATCATCGACGAGGACATAGTAACCATCCCCGGGCAGCAGGCCCAGAAACGCACCGGGTTGCCATACATAACGGAAGGTCCGGGATACGCGAAACTCCAAAAAAAGGAACAGATGTCGGAAATCCGCAAGGCCATGGACATAATCATGCTCATAGAGGACAAAACGTTCCCGAACTTCAAGATACTGAACGTGATTATCGAAAGCAGCGTGGCGAATCGCCATGAAATGATAGTGGAATTAAGCTATTTCAACGAAGAGAAGGATTGCCTGACCATCGACGCCAGCGACGACGAATTCGGCAAGGACAACGCCCGGAATCTTCTCAACGACTACCAGACGGCCGTAAACCGGGCGCGCCGCGAACAACGGAACAGCCATGATTTCGACTTGAGGACCCCTGGGCGAGTCATTCTCGGTCCAGACCATTTCGTCCCCGTCGAAAAGCATACGAAACCGAAACCCAACGTCCGCAAGACGGAAAAGAGAAAGGTCAGGAAATGAAGGTTCTAGTCATTGGATCCGGCGGCCGTGAACATGCCTTGTGCTGGGCTCTTGCGAAGAGCAGCCAGGTGGACGAGGTGTTCTGCGCGCCGGGCAACGCAGGAATAGCGTCCGTCGCGAAATGCGTCGACATCGGTGTCTGCGACACTGACAAGCTGGTGGATTTCGCCGTTGCGAACGACATCAGCCTGGTGGCGGTCGGACCGGAGCTACCGCTCTGCAACGGAGTGGCGGATGCATTCCGTGCGAAGAACATTCCGGTGTTCGGACCGTCCGGCGAGGCGGCCCAGCTAGAGGGAAGCAAGGATTTCGCCAAGGAGTTCATGTTGCGCCATGGCATACCGACGGCCCGCGGAGCGTCATTCAGCGACGCTTCCTCGGCCCGCAAGTACATCGAGGGCGAGTTCGCATCCGGTGCGAACGGCATCGTAGTCAAAGCGGACGGACTGGCCGCCGGCAAGGGCGTGCTCGTCGCCGAGACCTTGTCCGAAGCGCTCGAGTTCTCGGACGGTTGCTTCGGCGGTGCGTTCGGCGACTCCGGCAGCAAGGTCGTCATCGAGGAGAAACTGTCCGGCGAAGAGGCGTCGCTCCTTGCTCTCTGCGATGGAAACACCATAGTCCCCCTGGTCTCTTCGCAGGACCACAAGCGCATATGGGACGGCGACACCGGACTTAATACCGGTGGCATGGGGGCGTATTCCCCGGCTCCGGTAGTGACACCGAAAGTCGAGAAGCGCATCCGCGAGCAGATACTCGATCCATTCCTGCGCGGCATCCAGGAGGAGAAGCTTGATTTCCGCGGAGTGATCTTCGTCGGACTGATGATCGACAAGGGCATGCCGAAGGTATTGGAGTTCAACGTCCGCTTCGGTGATCCGGAAATCCAACCGGTGCTCCGCCGATTCGAGGGAGACTGGTTCGAGGTGCTCAGGCTCGTCGCCTGCGGCCGCCTCGCCGACGCGAAGCTCGTCTGGTCGGACGAACCCGCTGTATCCGTGGTCATGGCGGCGGGAGGTTATCCTGGCCACTACGACAAGGGTGACGAGATATTTGGACTCGACGACGCGGCGGCCGCCGGGGCGGTTGTCTTCCACGCCGGAACCAAACTTGTAGACGGCAAGGTGGTCACTGCGGGCGGGCGCGTCCTTGGCGTGTCATACCGGGCGAAGGACATTCCGTCCGCCATCGCAGGCGCCTACGCCGCGGTGGGCAAGATATCCTGGAAGAACGTCCAATACAGGAAGGACATCGCGCAGAAAGCGTTGCGTCCGCACGAGGACATATAGGAATTATTCGATATAGTTCCGTGGCGTGCGCCCGGATATCCCGCAGAGGATGTCGTGGGCGTGCGTTTTTGTCAATGCCACCCAGTCCATGACGCCGATGCTCTCGCCGCCGTCCGTACCCAGCAACGTAACGCGGTCGCCGGTGCAAGCGTCCGGGAGTTCGGTGAGATCGACGGTCGTGAAGTCCATGGAAATGCGTCCAAGTATCGGACAGCGTCTGCCCCTGATGATGACGCTCCCCTTGTCGGAGAGTTCCAATGGCATTCCGGAAGCGTATCCGGCGGCCACCGTTCCGACCAGCGTGTCCCGGTCCAGTATCCGCGTGCGACCGTAGCCGATCGAGCTTCTGGCCGGCAGCCGTCTCACCTGGGCGAGTACGCTAGTCATGGAAACCACTGGTTCCAGATTGGGAACGCTGAAGTCGCCGACGCCGTACATCACTATTCCGACCCTCGCGAGATTAAACTCATGCATAAGCGCGGCCGGATAATTGCATATGCCGTCGCTGGCCGCGATATGGACGAATTCCATGGCGCAATCCGATTCCCTTAGACGTACCGCGAGATTTGAAAGCGAAGATATCTGACAAGCAGTGAAACCATCGCGCCGTATGTTCGCTTGCGGGAAGTGGGAGTAGATGCCGCGCAGGGAAATTCCCGGCATCGCGGCGATTTCCAGCAACGGATCCAACGCCATCCCTACGTTGAAACCGAGACGCCCCATGCCGGTATCGATGACGGCGAAGACCGGAGCCCGCAATCCGCGCAGGACCGCGGCGTCCGATATCTGCCGCGCCGAATCCATGTCACCTACTGGAAGTATGGCGCCGCATTCGACGGCGGCGCCGATTTCCGTTGGGAGCAGCGCGCCTTATATCATGGTCGGCACGCTGAAATGCGATACCCTGACCGCCTCGTCGACGTCCACAACGCCGAACATGTCGGCCGTTCCGGCCAGAGCCTGCGCCACGCGTTCCAATCCAAGGCCGTAGGCGTCGCTCTTCACAACCGCCAGGGCCCTGGCTCCGTCGAGTCCGTCCTTGATCCGATTAAAGTTCCTGCGAATACGGCCGAGGTCAACGTTCAAGGCGAAACGGACACTGCCCATGGCGCGCCTATTTCGCGTATTCGACGGATCTGGTTTCCCTGATGATGGTGACCTTGATCTGTCCCGGGTAGGTCATCTCCTTCTCTATGCGGTCACAGATATCCTTGGCCAGCATCTGAGCCTCGCCCTCGCTGACTTTCTCCGGCATTACGACGACGCGAACCTCGCGTCCAGCCTGCAGTGCATAGCAACTCTCCACTCCCTTGAAATCCTTGGCGATGGTCTCGAGCTGCTCAAGACGCTTCAGATAGAGCTCGGTCGTCTCGCTGCGGGCACCTGGCCTGGAAGCGCTCAGTGTGTCACAGGTCATGACCAGGATATCGTACAAGGACTCCGGCTCGAGCTCGCCATGGTGGCTGGCCACGGCGTGGATGACGTCTTTCGCCTCGTTGTGCTTGCGCAGGAAATCAGCGCCGATTTGGGCATGCGGGCCTTCGATCTCGTGATCCATGGCTTTGCCGAGATCATGAAACAGACCGATGCGCTTGGCCTTCTTGACGTCGAGTCCGAGCTCGGCGGCGATGATACCCATGAAATATGCGGTCTCGAGAGAATGCTTGAGCACGTTCTGTGAGAAACTGAAGCGGTACTTCAGACGGCCGAGCATCTTGACAATCTGAGGCGAGACCCCCGTGAGACCGGTCTCGAGAACGGCGTCCTCGCCGGCGTGCTGGAGCTCCTCCTCAAGTTCCTTGGTAATCTTGGCGACCATCTCCTCGATGCGGGTCGGATGGATGCGGCCGTCGCCGATGAGCTTGGTCATGAGCTGACGGGCGATTTCCTTGCGGACGGGATCGAAACAGCTGATGACCACCGCTTCGGGCGTATCATCAATCAGTATGCTGACGCCGGTTGCCGCCTCGATCGCACGGATGTTGCGCCCTTCCCTGCCGATGATACGTCCCTTCATCTCGTCGCTGGGAAGCGGAATCGTCGCGGTGGTGCGCTCGTAGGTGCAGTCTGACGCATAGCGTTGTATGGCGTAGGCCAGGATGCGCTTGGCTTCCTTTTCGCTCTTCGCCCTGGCTTCATCCAGGACTTCGCGGACAACGAGTCCGGACTCGTTGCGGATTTCATCGCGAATCTTGTCAAGGATGAGCGCCTTGGCCTCCTCCCTGGTGCATCCGCTAATGCGTTCCAGCTCGTCGATCTGTTTGGAAATGGTCTTGGCAATCTCCTCCTCGCGGACGGCGAGGCGCGTCTTCTGCTCTGCCAGTTGCGCCTCCTGGCGCTCGACCCCGGCGATCTTCTCGTCGAGGGTGTTGCTCCTATGGTCAAGCATTTCCTCTCGCTGTGCGAGACGTTTCTCGATCCCCGCCTGCTCCTTGCGGCGCTCCTTGATTTCGCTTTCACAATCCTCGCGCATCTTGAGCGTGTCGCTCTTGGCGGAAACCTTGGCGTCGCGGATGATGTGTTCCGCCTCGCGCCTGGCTTCCTTCTTGATGTTCTCGGCATCCTTAAGCGCCGAATCCCGTCTGGCGGCCCGAATCGCGGCGCCGACGGCGGCGGTCAGCGCGGCGCCGACAACGGCTCCTCCTGCGCAAAACGCACCGTACTCAATTACCTGTTCCAGCATAGTTATCTTCCTGTCTTGTCTTTTTGTTTTCCCGGATTTCTCCGGCAGTCCACAACCTCCGCATCGGTTACGACGTAGTCCATTGACACGTCGTGTGGTTCGGACGGCAGCTTCTCGTCTGACAGCTGGCAACTGTAGACGACCGCCGCCCAGGTGGCCTCACCGCGCAGAATGCGATCGTAATATCCGCCGCCCCTTCCCAGGCGGACGCCGCAACGGTCGCAGGCCACGGCCGGGACAAGATAGAACATCCCGGCCAGGTCCGCCTCCGAGGCGGCCGGCAAGGTGGAAACCGGTTCAGGAATGCCGTACCTGCCGATTGCGAGGTCGCGTTCCGGATTGTTGATCTCCACCATCTCGTAAGCCAGTTGATTCCGATTGAAGCGCGGAAGGAAAAGACGTTTCCCAGCGGCGAGGGATCCGAGATCCGGTTCCGCGCCAATGGGCACGAAACCACCCAGACAACTCGCCGAAAGGTATTCCGGAATGGTAGACACATTGCGCGCCAAAGCCCTGTCCAACGCCGGGCGCTCCGCCATCGGTATGGCCTTGCGCCTACTCTCGAAACAACGTCTGAGACGTGACTTGCACGTGGAATCTTCCAATTCGGACCGCCTTTCCGGACCGGTGGCGACGCACTGGTTCGGCAGGCTCGCGAAATCCCCGACGCCGGTCGCGACGCCGTTTTGCGAATATGCCAATGGCATCCTCTTCGATGCCTCCGTTCGCCCCTGTCCGCCTTCCATCGGACTTTTCGGGCAAAAACGCCCGAAATCTATAATCAAAAAGCAAACCACTTGCTTAAGTTTGGAATATAACGCATAACCTGCCGGTTTTCAATTCGCCGCGTTGTCGCGCACGCTCCGCGCGCTCGCTTGCCAACGCCCGGCGCGGAGTGTAGCTTATTGTGATGAATGTTCGTTTGAAATTCCGCATTACTGAAAGGAATCCACTGCATGAACAACGAACTGCATCCGGCGACAGTGCCGGAAATTGACATGAACAGGGTTCGGGCGCTGATTGCGATGGCGCTCGACGAAGATCTGGGAACGATTGGCGACACCACCACCATATCGGTAATACCGGAATCCACCTGCTGCGTAGCCCACCTGCTCTGCAAGGAGCCGCGCATGGTGGTGGCCGGGTTAGCGGTGGCGCGGGAAGTGTTCCGGACGGTGGATCCGGAAATTTCGTTCGAACCCATGGTTTCGGAAGGCGACGTTCTCGAAAAAGGGACGCGCATGGCGAAAATATCCGGCCGGGCCAGATCGGTCCTCTCGGCCGAGCGCACCGCGCTTAACTTCCTGCAGCGTCTTTGCGGAGTCGCCACGACTGCGCGCCGTTACGTAGACGCACTCGCGGGGACAGGGAGCGTCGTGCTGGATACCCGCAAGACCACGCCCGGCTATCGTAACCTTGAAAAATACGCGGTGGCGGTCGGCGGGGCGGTCAATCACAGGATCGGGCTATTCGATCCGGTGGCGAGAACGGACAACCATCGCGAGCCGGCGCCCACCGAGAACGGGGACGGAATTGCCGTCGCCGTCAGACGGGCGAAGGAGGCCTTTCCGAATCTCGCGGTGGAAGTCGAGGCGGACAGATTGGAGGAAGTCGAGGCGGCGCTAGCGGCCGGAGCGGATTGCATAATGCTAGACAACATGACAGACGAGGAGATGGCGGAGGCCGTCAGGATGGTCGCAGGACGAGTGCCGCTGGAGGCTTCCGGCGGAATCACCATCGAACGGTTGCCGCGGATCGGTCGGCTCGGCGTGGACTACGTCTCCGTCGGCGCGCTGACACATTCGGTGAAATCCGCGGACATATCGCTTGACGTCGAGGTGGTGAAATGATCGGCTGGCTTTCCGGTATTCTGAGAGAGGCGGATACGAACGGATGCATCGTTGACTGCAACGGCGTCGGATATGTGGTCGAAGTTCCGCTCTCCACCTTGGACAAGCTCCCCTTGCCCGGCGGGCATGTCGAACTTCATGTGTTCACCCAGGTCCGCGAGGACGCGATAACGCTCTACGGATTCGCCACCCCTGCCGAAAAGAAGCTTTTCCTGCTGCTCCTGACCGTGAGCGGCGTCGGTGGCAAGCTCGCGCTCAACACGCTAGGAGCCATGGGCATCGACGAATTCTGCTCGGCCATCGTCTCGGGAGACGTGAAGACGCTATCCCGGATCAACGGCATCGGCAAGCGCACGGCGGAGCGCATCATCGTCGATCTCAAGGACAAGATAGCAGACGGATTCGCCATTGACACTTCGGCCGCCCCTGCCGCGGGACGGGCGGCGATGGACGCCGCGCTGGCACTGGAGCAGCTGGGATTCAAGCGCGACGCCGCCAACAGGGCGATCAACGCGCTCCTGGCCGAACTCCCGCCGGAGGAACAAACGACGGAGAACCTAGTGCGACTGGCCCTCAGGAACAACACGAAATGAGGATTCTATTCGTCTGCAGCGGCAACACCTGCCGCAGCCCCATGGCGCATATGTATCTCGCCGATCTCATGAAGAAACTCAACAGAACGGACGTGGAAGTGGCAAGCGCAGGGACAGCGGCCTTCCCCGGAGACGAGATATCCCGCGGCGCAGCGAACGCGTTAGCGACGGACGGAATAGAGGCGTCTGGATTCAGGAGCTCGCGCGTTTCCGGTGAATCGGTAGAAACGGCAGACATCATCCTGGCCTTCACTGAATCGCACCGGCGGCAGCTGCTTCATGCCTTTCCACAGGTGCACGCCAAGGTAAGACTCATCGGTGAATATGTCAACGGACGCGACGTGTCCGACCCGTTCGGCGGAGACGACGACGTGTACCTGCAGACATACCGCGTCATCAAGAGCGCGGTGGACAACCTCGTGGCGACGGATTTGCAAAAATGAAAAAGAAATTCCTCGTGACCGGCGGCGCCGGATTCATTGGAAGCCATCTGGTGGATTCCCTGCTGGCAGACGGAAATTCCGTCATGGTGATAGACGACTTCTCCACCGGACGGCTGGAGAACCTGGATGCGGCGAAGAAGAATACAAGACTGCAGATTCTCAAAGCCGACATATCGGCGTCACCGGATGTCGTGAGCCGGGCCGTGGAAGTCAGCGATGTCGTCGTCCATCTGGCGGCGGCGGTCGGCGTGGATCTCGTGGTCAACTCCCCTGTCCGTACCATCCGTACGAATGTAGAGGGAACGTTCAACGTCCTTGAACCGGCGGCAAAGTTCAAACGGCGCATCGTGATCGCCTCGACCAGCGAGGTCTACGGCAAGTCCACGCAGGAACGTTTCCAGGAGTTCGACGATCTCAGGCTCGGCTCGCCGTATCATTCGCGCTGGAGCTACGCCTGCAGCAAACTGATCGATGAATTCCTGCTCATGGCCCACGTCCAGGACGGCGGGCTTCCGGGGACGGTCGTGCGCTTCTTCAATACCGTCGGTCCGCGCCAGAGCGGACGCTACGGCATGGTGGTGCCGCGCTTCGTGCGTTCGGCGCTTGAAGGCAGTCCGGTGCGGGTATTCGGAGACGGAGAGCAGACGAGGTGTTTCTGCCATGTCTCGGACACCGTGCGGGCGCTCCGGATGCTGATCGACAACGATGCGAGCATCGGTGGCATCTACAACATCGGCAGCGACGAGCTGATCTCGATGCGCGACCTCGCCTCCAAGGTGATATCGAGATTCGGCAGCGAATCGAAAATAGAGTTCGTGCCCTACGACGTAGCCTATGCCAAAGGGTTCGAGGACATGCGCCACCGCCGTCCGTCGACGGAGGCGTTGCGCAAGCTGACCGGCTGGAAGCCGCGCCATGACCTCGATTCGATACTGGACGACGTCGCGGCATACATACGCAACACTCCGCAGGAATGACCTGCCACAACGGAGAACAAACATGAAAAGAACATTTACCATCGCCGCCGTATGCTCGTTCCTGCTTTCGGCAGGAGCGGCGGAAATCGTGCTCGCCGCCCCCGGCTACCAGGGAGCGGAAGGAGAAATCGCCGTGCCGACGCTGCCGATGGCCGTCGAGGCGGCCGTCGCCCTCGCCGGACGGCGTCCGGAACTAAAAGAGATAACTGTGGAATGCAAGGAAGGAATATATGAACTTTCCTCCCCCGTGGTGATATCGAAGTCCCCGGCGGTTCCGCTGGTCATCCGACCGGAAAAAGGAGCGAAAGTCGCATTCGACGGCGGACTGCGGCTCACCGACTGGAAGAAGATGACGCTGAACGGACGCGATGCGCTTGTCGCCCGGGTCCCGTCCGACGCGACAATCAACGGACAGCTGCCGCGGCTCTATGTGAACGGCCGGCCGGCGGTTCCAGCATCGATTCCGAAAAAACTGGCCGATGCGTTCAAGGCGAAGGAAATCGGCGTATGCGATACACAGGACATGAGCGGAGCGGCCTATGTCGTTCCGGATTCCGGGGACTTCCCCGCCGCTCAATACGACCTCGGCAATGTCCATGTACTGGCAATTGACCGCTGGAACGCCGAAACCCACGGAGAACTATCCTATGACGCGGAAAAGGGTCGCATCGTCATCCACGTGAAACGCAATTTCCCGGCTACGACGCGATTCGTTTTCCTGAACGTCCGCGAGGCGCTGCTGGAAGAGGGCGAATACTGCTACGACAAATCGAAAGGCGAAATAACCTACGTGCCGCGCGGCGGTGAATCGGCGCAAACGATGGATGCGCGGGTTCCGCGCGCCTCGGCCCTGCTGGTCGTATCCGGCACTCCGGAACGGCCGATATCCGGCATCACCTTCCGCGACATATCGTTCCGGCACACCGGACTGGTCGTTCCGAAACTCGGAAAGCTGACGTTTCCCGAACTCCCGTTCGACTTCCCCTGCTACCCGGTGCTACCTCTGGTCAAAAACGGTCTGCTCAACGGCCGGGTTTCATATCAGGCAGGAGTGCAATGCAACGGCTCGGTCGTGCTGGAACAGGCCCGAAACTGCGCCTTCGAGAACTGCGTGTTCGAAAATTCCAATCAGGGCGGACTCGTCGTCAACAACGGATGTTCGAGGATTTCGGTCTCCGGATGCGAGTTCAGGGGGCTTGGCGCAGGCGCCATCGCCGTGCACGGGGCGAACCCGGCGCGCAATCCAGAATCATACAATGACGCGACGAGCGGAATCGTCATCACCGACAACCACGTCCACGACTGCGGCCTCGTCTATCCGGAAGCAGTCGGCATACTCATAACCAACGCCTTTGGAAACCTCGTCGAGCACAACCACATCCACAATCTCTACTATTCCGGAATCTCTTGCGGATGGAACTGGGGATACGACGAGTCGAGCTGCCGCGAGAACCGCATCGGATTCAACCTGGTGCACGACATCGGACAGGGTGTCATGAGCGACATGGGGGGCATCTACCTGCTCGGCATCCAGCCGGGGACGAGGATATACAACAACTTCGTCCACCATGTAACAGGCCGCCTCTACGGCGGATGGGGGATCTACCTCGACGAAGGATCGTCGCACATGGTGGTCGAACGCAACATCTGCCATGACAACGGCGATGACGGCTTCCACCTGCACTTCGGTAGGGAGAACGTTGTCCGCGACAACATCTTCGCGCTGAACACCCTCCGCCAATTCACGATATCGGATGTGAACAACGACCTGCGTTACGCGAATCCGGGGGCAAACCTCCGCGCACAGGCCAGCGTCTACCGCAACCTCCTGATTACAGACGGCAAGCCGTTCTTCAAGATGTCCTGGCCGAAATGCTTTTCCCGCGAAACGCTTTACTCGGATGCCAACTTCTACTGGAGCATCGATCCAACGGGCCTGCCCGGAGCCGCCATCAACGTTCCCAACGCGGAAGGCCAAGGCAAGCCGAAGACCTACACGATGCGGCAGTGGCAAGGGTTTGGGCATGATATGAAGTCCGGCTTCGAAGACCCGCTGGTCGCCGACATCGCGAAGCGCGACTTCAGGCTGAAGCCGGATTCGCCGTTGCTGAAGGCCGGGTTCCCCGACACGACCGAGACAATCGAAGGAGCCGGCGTCAGGAAAAGGAATTGATTTATCCACGGCGAAAATCATACCAACCCACGTAAGCCCGGCTGTGGCCGGAAAATCTGCGGCAGCGACAGGATATCCAATGACGGGCGACATCGCGGTGCTCCGCAGGAATAACCTGCAAACACGGAAGACAAACATGAAAAGAACATTTACCATCGCCGCCGTCTGCTCGTTCCTGCTTTCGGCAGGAGCGGCGGAAATCGTGCTCGCCGCCCCCGGGTACAGGGGAACGGAAGGTGAAATCGTCGTGCCGACGTTGCCGATGGCCGTCGAGACGGCCGTCGCCCTCGCCGGACGGCGTCCGGAACTAAAAGAGATAACCGTGGAATGCAAGGATGGAATATATGAACTCGCCTCCCCCGTGGTGATATCGAAGTCCCCGGCGGTTCCACTGGTCATCAGACCGGAAAAAGGAGCGAAAGTCGCATTCGACGGCGGACTGCGGCTCACCGACTGGAAGAAGATGACGCTGAACGGACGCGATGCGCTTGTCGCCCGGGTCCCGTCCGACGCGACAATCGACGGACAGCTGCCGCGGCTCTATGTGAACGGCCGGCCGGCGGTTCCAGCGTCGATTCCGAAAAAACTGGCCGATGCGTTCAAGGCGAAGGAGATCGGCGTATGCGATACACAGGACATGAACGGAGCGGCCTATGTCGTTCCGGATCCAGGGGACTTCCCCGCCGTGCAATACGACCTCGGCAACGTCCATCTGCTGGCAATCGAGCGCTGGAACGCCGAAACCCGCGGAAAACTCTCATATGACGAGGGAAACGGTCGTATCGTCATCCATGCGAAACGCAATTTCCCGGACACGATGCGGTTCGTATTACTGAATGTCCGCGAGGCGTTGCTGGGAAAGGGCGAATACTGCTATGACAAGACAAAAGGAGAAATGACCTACATCCCGCGCGACGGAGAATCGGCGGAAACGATGGATGCGCGGATTCCCCGCACCTCGGCGCCGCCGGCACCGCCCCGCACGCCGCGACCACCGCCCGCCCGC
>JAKSOH010000035.1 GCA_024405675.1 Victivallaceae bacterium | reverse complement strand
TCCTGCCTGCGAACGTCCGGTCCATCTCCTTGCGGTCCTCCTCGGTCAGCAGGAAATCGTCGATGTTGTGCAGTATGCGCACATGGCCGTCATATGCGATGTCCCGCGCGAACGACCTGAGAGACGATTCTTCGAACAGCCGTTCCGGCGACTTGTCGCAGTCCTGTGCGAGGAATACGTTCAGGTAGCCGTCCATGCCGAAGGCGTCCGCCTCCTCGTAGAGTTTGCCGCGCCGCCACCAGGAATATGGTTGCGAGAACTGTTCGTAGCCGTGGTCGCGGTGTCCGATTACCAGCAGGTTCCTCAGGCACATTGCGATTTGCTGGCTGATGGCGAAGTCCGCCTCGTCGCCGGATATCGGTGACAGCGCGATTGGCGTGGTCTCCTCGCCGTCTGTGCGGTCGTCGGGCATGTTCACCAGCAATCCGGCGACGTTCAGAATGTGATTCCTGGCATCGTCAAGGTTCCAGGTTGCGCTTGCCAAGCTCATTCGCTTCAACGTGTCGCAGGCATGCCGCATGTCGTACGGCGGATTGATTGCCACATATGCCGCTGTTCCGAGCATCGGTTCGTCCTGTTCCATGGCCGCGATTTTCAGTGCGTGCAATCCTCCGAAACTGTAGCCGACGATGTGGAGTTCCGGATCGCGCAGGTCGCCGTTCGATTCCAGCTTGGAAATCAGTCTGGAGATGATTCCACGCAGCAGCCTGGCGTCCCGGTCGAGGTCTCCGGCTAGCGCCCGGTCGGGCCGCGATTCGGCGAATTTCCAGGAGAACGCGCTGTCTATGACGGCCACCGCGTAACCGTCGCGGTTGCAGAGTTCGGCCAGCGCGAGTGGCATGCTGTCGCGCCAGGTGGCCCCGATTCCCGGGAGAACCACTGCAAGGCGGTCCCTGTGGCATTTCTTCGGCGTTTCCCAGAACTGGCACTTCAACGAGGGAAGGTCGTCGTCAAGCGACAGGCGCACCGTGCTGCCCCTGGTCAGGAAGTCGCGGTTGAATAGCGAGAGCTTCATGAACCAGTAGTCGTCGTCCTCGGACCGGAACAATCGCTGGCGGAACGAGTCGACGGATGGAACATCGGAATCGAAATAAGGCAGGTCGACCCATTCGCCGCGCATCCACCCGGGTTTCGGCGTGTACTTCGGTTTGACCGGATCCGGGCCAGGCGGCAGCCCTGCGTTCTTTCTCGCATTCCTGGCCGCGGCGATGGCCTTCTTGTATCGGTAGTCCGACATCTGCTCCAGCGAACTCCTGTAGACCGACATAATCTGCCGGTAGGACTTGTAGACGTCGTAGTCGTATTTTATGGTCGCCGCGTACTGGCGTTCGGCCATGACCGCTATGTTGGCGATGGTCGCGTATCCGGCGTAGGGGATGTAGGTCCGGAGATCCAGCGCCACGTCGAACAACATGCCAACCGCGTCGCGCACGTTATGTCGGAACAGGCACGGCAGCACGAATGTGCATCCGGGGCCTATGCCCCAGGCGGCGAATACGCATCCGAAGTCGGATTTCGTGTCCGGCATGTCGAACCAGTAGTCGGCGACGTCGAAGATGCCGGCGATTCCAATCGACGAGTTTATCAGGAAACGGAGCAGTTCCTCGCCCGACGCACGGAATTCTCCACGGAGCAGGGTGCCGATGCATTTGTCCGGGAACTTTAGGTTTTCGCAGACGTTGTCGAAGTGTTCGATGAACGGACGCGGAAGTATCGTCGCATATATCCTTCCGACCGGATCGATCACATAGCACAACGCGACATCAGTCGCGGCGAACATCGCCCGGTTGAATGGCTCGATGGGGTCGGATCCGGCGTCGGCGTTCTCAAGTTCCGAAAGCGTCCACGGCCCCTCGTGCGGCGACGGGGCGCTGGCGCATCCGGACACCGCGGCCAGGAAGACGGCGGTCATTGTCGCTATGACGTGCCTTGTCTTCATCCCGCTCCCCCGCTTCTATTTTATCTTTACGAACGCCTCGGGCTCCAGGTGGTGGGATCCGAAGACCGGCGACCAGTAGGACGTCTCCTCGCTGTCGAGAGTGCGCCTGACCCGCACGATGTTGGCGAGGAAGTTTCCATCGCAGACCGATTCCGGTATTTCGACGCGGGCGTTCCAGCCGTCGGCCGTTCGCGTCGCCGTGGCCGCGTATGCCTCTTTCTTCAACCCGAAACCATAGTATTCCGTGCGGCCGCTGGAATCCAGCGTGAACTGGCCGCAGCGTCCGTTTCCGTCGCCGACGTAGATGTGCACGCAATCGCTGTTGCAGCACTGCTCCTTGTATTTCAGCCGGCCGAATTCCGGTTCGACGCAGGATATGTTGAAGACTACCTTGCCGCCCTTCCTGTCGATGACGGCGGACGTCGGCACGTCCGGGGCGTTCCCAAACTTGGTTTTCAGGGAAAGCCGCCCGCCCGATTCCGTGTCGTACGGCGGCGGCATGAGCAGCGGGCGCTTCCTCTCCGCATATGCCTCCCACACCTTCTGCCGGCCGAGGACAATCATTGCCGGAGCCACGCAGGTGCCATGATCGAATCCAGCGAAGCAGAAGCACTCTGCGCGCGCGTCTTTCCGGGCGTTGCGCAGCATCGCGTGAAGCAGCAGGTTTTCCTGCGGACGTCCGGGCCAGTCGAGGTTTTCGTCGCCGGTGAAGAGAACGATCTTCGGGAGCTTCTCCCCCGCATGCCAGAGCGGGGCGTATTCGTCGATGACCAGATGCCGCGCGATCGGGAGCTTCGTGCCGAGACGCTCGTTCTGGATCTGGAAATGGGTCGACATCTGGCCCGAGACCGGGGCGACCATCATGAACTTGAGATTGTCGAATCCGAATTTTGCGAGGTAGCGTTTGTCCATGCCGATCATCGCCGCCAGATATCCGCCGGCGGAATGGCCGGTCACGGCCACGGCGTCGGGATCGCCGCCGTATTCCGCGATGTGCCTGAACACCCAGCTGGCGGCGGCCGCCGCGTCATACAGGTAGTCCGGGCATTTTGCCCGGTTCGAACTGAACCGGTAGTTGGCTGCGACTACCACGACGCCTGTGTTCCTGAGGTCTTCTGGAATGGATTTGTTGCCGCCGGTGAGTCCGCCGCCGTGGAAGAAGAGCACGACCGGCGTTCCCTTCCTGACTTTTTCCGGCACGAACACGTCCAGTTTGCATCGCTCCATGGCGTAGGCCCGGTCGTTGTCGATCAGCGATTCGTCCTCGTAGTAGGATATGTCCCTGACCACGATTCCGGCCATGAGCGGCAGTACCGTCGAGAGCAGCAATATGCAGATGTATGTTTTCTTCATGAGACCGCCTTCTTTCCGTTGTTCACGTGTCGTTTTGTCGCGAGATAGAATCTAGCATAACAGGGCGGGATTTCAATATCCATGTCCTATGAAACGCAATCGAGCGGAGATATAGTAGCGTCGGATTGCCGGACAGTAAACGTAAAAGGAGAATGACATGCTCAAGAAGATTCCGCTTTCGATGCAGATTTTCGCCGCCCTTGTCGCCGGACTCGGTGTCGGATGTCTCCTCGCATATTTCCATGCCGCCGATGTCGCAACGATATACGTTGCCCCGCTAGGAACCATGTTCCTGAAGCTGCTGCAGTTCGTGGTCGTGCCGGTGGTTTCGTTTTCCATCATGACCGGCGTGATTTCTGTCAAGGATATCCGCAAGGTCGGGAAAATCGGATTCCGGGCGATTGTTTTCTTCCTTGTGTTGACTGCGCTAGCCATCGTCGTCGGATTGTTGTTCTCCAATCTCTTCGCTCCGTATTTCCGCGCCATAGCAGAGATGGAGACCATCCCGACAGCCGGATCTTCGCAGCAGATCACGCTTGCAACGTTGGTCGAGGAACTCTTCCCCGGCAACTTCATCGCGCCGTTGCTCGAGGCTGACATGCTGCAGGTGATATTCATCGCAATCATTCTCTCGTTCGGCGTGCTTGCCGTCGGCGAGAAGGCCGAGCCGCTCGTCAAGCTGATAGAGGCCGCCAACGAGGTGTCGCTGGTCGTCATGAGATTCGTCATCAGGCTTTCGCCCGTCGGCGTTTTCGGACTGCTGGTTCCTGTGGTGGCGCAAAACGGCGCCAGCGTGCTTGGCAACCTCTTCTGGGTGGTGGTCGCGGTATATTCCAGTTTCATCGTGTTCACGCTCGTGGCATATGTGCCGTGCCTATACTTGTTAACGCATGTGTCGCCGATAAAGTTCTTCAACAAGATGTCCCCGGCGATCGTCTTCGCATTCTCAAGCTCGTCATCGGTCGGCACGCTGCCTCTCAACATGCGCTGCTGCGAACGCCTCGGCGTCCGCAAGGAGATCTGCAATTTCGTGCTGCCGCTCGGAGCCACCATCAACATGGACGGCACGGCCATCTACCAGGGCGTTTGCGCGATGTTCGTGGCCTACTGCTACGGAATCCACCTGACCCTGGGACAGATGGTCAACATCGTGCTGGTCGCCACGGTTTCGGCAATCGGCACGGCCGGAGTACCGGGATCCGGAGTGGTCATGCTGTCGATGATACTCAAGAGCGCCGGACTGCCGCTTGAGGGCATAGCGCTCGTCGCCGGCATCGACCGGGTGCTGGACATGGGGCGGACTACGCTCAATATCGTCGGAGACGCGGTGTGCGCCGTCTGGCTTGAGACAAGGGAAAGGAAGGCCGAGGGGGCTTCCAGGGAAATAACCGAGGAGTAGGAGATGATTTCGATTGTCAGGAAACAGCAGTTTGGCGACATGCTCGCCGTATGGGCGAAGGAAGACGAGACTGTCGAGTTGCGTCTGGTGCCGGCGGGAAGGGAAGGCGAAATCGCGGAGTTCCGCGACAACCTCAACAAGTCGGTCGCCTGCCGGGTGCTCAACCGCATCTGGGACATGAACTTCCCGGCGCGCCGGGCGGAGAGCGCCATCCAGTACCGCCTGGCCGGCGACAAGAACGAGGGAATGTGGACGACCGGAAGCAGCATGCGCAACTCCGGTTCCGTCGAGAAGTTGGGCAACGCCGCCTTCGAGGAGATCGCGGACGGCGTGCGCCTCGTGATGAAGGGCGAGCATGGCATCGTCGCCAGGCAGACCGTGCGCCATGTGGAAGGCGAGAAGTTCTTTCGCATCGTAACGAGTCTTGAGAACACGGGATCCGAGCCGGTCGACGTCGAATACCTGGCGTCGTTCTCGCTGGGCGGACTTTCCCCATTCCAGCCGGACGACGGCCCCGAGGCGTATGAAGTATGCCGCTGGCACAGCAACTGGAGCGCGGAGGGACGGCTCGAACAGCTGCCGCTGGAGATGCACGGACTTGAGCGTTCGTGGGCCGGATTCAGCCATCGCGTACTGCGGTTCGGCCAGCCCGGCACGGCGCCGGTCCAGAACTACTTTCCGCAGGTCGGTTTCATCGACCGCAAGGCCGGCGCGATCTGGGGAGCCTCGCTCGCCAACATGGGGTCGTGGCAGCTGGAGGTCAGTCGCATCCTCGACAACATCAACCTGTCCGGCGGACTCGCCGACCGTGACTTGGGCCACTGGTCGAAACGACTGGCGCCCGGTGAAACGCTGACATCCCCGGAGGCCGCGGTGACCTGCGGATCGGGAGATGTCGACGACATCTGCAACCGCCTGCGCGAGTTCGGACAGGGCGAGGTGCGCAAACCGGACGAGGACTGCCCGGTGATGGTCAACGAGTGGTGCACCACATGGGGCAAGCCCTATCCGGATCGTCTGCTGCCGATTTCCGAGCGCCTGAAAAAATACGGACCGCGCTATTTCGTCCTGGACGACGGATGGTTCCGCAAGGATTCCGGATACGGAATCGGCGACTGGGTGGTGGCGGCCGAACACTATCCGGAGGGACTCAAGGCGTTCGTCGCCGAGCTGCGGCGCCGCGGCTACATCCCCGGCATCTGGTTCGAATTCGAGAACGCGGTCGACACCTCGACCTTGCTGAAGGAACATCCCGATTGGTTCCTGCACCGCGATGGAAAGATCATCCGGACCGGAATCCGCTCGTTCCTGGACTTCCGCAAGCAGGAGGTGATCGATTATCTCGCAGAGAAGGTGATAGCCTTCCTGAAGGAGAACGGCTTCGGTTATATGAAAGTAGACTACAACTCCCCGGTCGGATTCGGTTGCGACGGTTGCGAGTCCCCGGGGGAGGGACTGCGCCAGCATATGATCGGCGTGGAGAAGTTCTTCCGCCGGATTCTCGACGAGATACCGGACTTCATCATCGAGGCCTGCGCCAGCGGCGGCTACCGCATCGCTCCGGGCTGGTTGCGCATGGTCACCCTGGTGAGTTCGTCAGACGCCCACGAGGGAGTGGAGATACCGCTGGTCGCGGCCAACACCGCGCGCCTGATACCGATGCGCAAGAACCAGATATGGGCGACCTTGCACGGCAGCGACGACGACGACCGGCTGCACTACAGCCTGGCGGCGACGTTCATGGGCCGGCTCTGCCTGTCCGGCGACATCGAGGAACTGCAGCCATGGCAGGAGGATGTGGTCGCGGAGGCCTGCGACTTCTTCCGCGCCCTTTCGCCGCTCATCATCTCCGGAAACAACCGGCTGGACCGGCGCACCGGACTTGCCTATAGCGAACCGCATGGAAGCCAGACGTTTATCCGCGAGAACGCGGACATGAAGCTGGTGGTGGTGCACACCTTCCACGATGCTCCGAAATCCCTGAAAGCCGCCGTCGGCCGGAAATGGAAGGTCGAGCGGGTGTTCGCGCCGAAGGGCGTGAATACGTCCTGCTGCGGTCTCTGCGGCGTGTTGAAATTCTCTGGACTGCACGACTTCCAGGGAGCCGCCGTGCTGCTCAGGAGAAAATAGAGCTCAGGTCAGCGGGCAATCCGTGCAGAACTGGCGCCGGCCGCACTTCCTGCAGTGCGCGCCGCGCCAGATGTCGTCGAACTGCGTCTCCAGCTTGGAAACCATGACCTGGTCGTCCGTGAGGACGCCGTTCTCGAAGTTGCGCCGGTTGGAGGCCTTCGCCCCCATTCCGGCCCCGGTCAGGTTGGCGCTGCCGAAATATGCCTCCGCGCCGTCCGAGATGATGCACTTGAAGTGGACCCGGGGGCACAACACCCGTTCGAGTCCGGTCCAAAGCCCCGGGAACCGGTCGAAGTCCTGCCTGAAGTTCGGTCCTGGCTCCTTGGCGTGTATCAGGCGTATCTCCACGCCTTGCGCCAGTAGGTCGGCCAGCAACTTCAGGAACGGCACCATCTCCCCGTTGGATTCGACGTACATGTCCTTGATGTCGGCCGTGGCGATCCACAACCGCCGGCGGGATTGCGGAACAAGTTTCATCACCGCCTTCTCGTATATTTCCCGATCTGAAACGAATTCTGTCATATCCCAGTGCCTCCTCCTGACGTCATGGTGCAAAAGGCGTGCCAGACGAGCGGTCCTCTCGTGGCGAAGGCGGCAAATGCCGGCATTTTGCGCAAGATGCCGTTTTTCTGCGCATCCATGGCGGGTTCGATTTCCCGCCGACCCTTGCCATGATGGCAGTCAAGTCGCATGACGAAATGCCGGTCCGGCGCTTCAGGCAAATGACAAACGAAGGCGTCGTCGAAACCACCCCGGTTCCAGTTGTTGCAATGCTTTCGTTTCATCGATGTCGGGCCTTTCGTTTTTTTACTGCTTTTCGTCCGTTCCGGGACGCGTGCGCCGTTTTTCCGGCCACAGCTCCGTGCGGGGGTGGGATGGGCATGTGTATGTCCACACCGGCGCGTTGATGGGATAGTAGTACCCGTCGTCTTGCAGCATGTAGACTTCCTCGTGTACCTGCTTCTGGTTGAGAAGCAATTTCGGTACGATGTACTCGGTGAAGCAGTCCTCGCACATCATCGTGTACGGGCTGTCGCCGTGCTTGATGTCGATGCGGTGCAGCGAGTCTTCCATAGATTTCCCGCAGATGTCGCAGGCAGTCCGTCCATGCCAGCGGTAGAGGCGCTCGTCGGGCCCCTGTTCCTCTTCGTCCTCCTCGTCCTCCTCGTCGTCGGGCAACATCACATCCAGCCACTCGCCGTAGAGCGCCTTGCAGATGTCGGTCAGGTTCTTCCACTCGTCGTTGCCGTTGTACCAGACACAGCCGATCCGTACGGACCTGTTGTCGAAGAACAATGCCCGGAACAGCACGTTTCCTTCGGCGATGTCGGACGTGTTCTGCGGTGTCACCGGAGGAATGTCCTGCTCGAGGAGCAGCCGTTCCCGGTAGATGTCGCGGAACAGCGCCGCACCAACTTTCTTGTCAAGCTTGCCATGTTCGACCAGGAATCCCCGTACCTCGTAACTTCCCCGGTCGGTTGTGCCGAAGACGCAGTACCTTTTGTCCTTCCCGTGTTCCGACAGGAAGGCGAAGACGGGATGGAACCAACTGTCGATCATGTTCATTGCGATGTGCATCTTGACCTGCATGATGTGTTGCTGGGCCGTCTCGGTATCCACGTCGCCGAATATCGAGAAAAACTTCATGTCGCGTTTCCCGGGAATCCTTATGTCCATGAGCGTCTCCCCTTTCGTTATGGCTGTTCTTCCATGTCTGTTGTCTGTTCTTCATCCGGATCTTCGATGCTGAACGTCTCTTCATCGTCCGCCTTGACGTACCTGTGCCCCTGGCCCCAGCGGAGAGTGGCACCCTCCGCGATGAAGCAATCCTCGCACATCGTGGCCCATCGGAGTCCCTCGCGGGGGCAGTTCGCCTCGTAGATCACATCCTCGATCGTTTTGCCGCATATGTCGCATATCGGGGTTCCGCGCCACCGCCAGTCGATTTCCTCCGGTTTGCGGAAGTTTTTCCCCTGCATGCCACGGCCGTTTTCTAAGTAATCGATCATGTGTACGAAAATACCGCATTCCTTTTTCAGATACTCGACTGCCATGTCTTCCAGTTCGTTGCGCAACTCCGACATGCTCTTCCATTCACTCGGCGCATCTTCAAAACCGCAGTGGTCGTCGGACCATGCGCAGAGGATTGCCGGTTCATATCCATCGAAGAAAATCGCTTCCTGACAGAAGCAGCCGGGACGGTTTTGTCCGGGCGGGCAGTTGTGGTCGAACAGCAGTCGCTCGCCGGTGATTCTTCGGCGCAGCAGATCCCCTGCGTGCTTTTCAACCGGGACGATGTATTCCCGGTCGCAAATCAATTTGTAGTCGCCATCTTCCGTGCATCCGAAGCATACGTTGGTGTCGCACGGGGGATCCACGTCGCACAATATGGTGTCATGCACATGGACGTTGAATATCGGCTGGAACCCCCGCGGATATGTTTCCTTGTCGGCTTGTTCCAGGATGAAATTTTCGTCGGCAAAAATCCGGCGGTATTTCTTTTCGTCGAATCCCAGGAATGTCTTCATGTCGGTTCCCCCCATTTTTAGACTGACATCATGTCGTTTTGCAATCAAGACCGCTCAATCGTTGTCTTCCGCACAATAGAATATGCAACATCAGAACGTCAAATCGTGTCGTTTTGATTGACTGTCTTGAAACCCCCGGGAAATTTCCCCGTCGGGCCGAAGAACTGCCGTTTCGCGGCCCGAGGATAATCGACCGGACCGGCGACGTTCATATCAGTCCGGCCGGAATGCATGCGACGTTCATGTTTGGCAAGGGCATGACGCTGTCGCAGGTGCAGAGCAACGCCCCCTTGAGAACCGGCTTTCCGAAAGCCTCGAGCAATTTGAAATGGCGGACATCGTCAGGTTTGGGAGATGAGGTTTTCTTGCACTCGACAGGGAACAGACCTTCCGGGGTGTCTATGATCAGATCGATTTCACGTTTGCCCTTGTCCCGGTAGTGGAAGAGATTGCGCGCGTCCCGCCCCGCGTTCCAATAGCTCTTGAGTATCTCGGAGATGCACCATGTCTCGAAAATCGCCCCTGACATTGCGCCCGATTCAAGCGTCTCAGGGGAAGGCCATCCGGTCAGATGGCTGCAGAGTCCGGTATCGAGGAAGTACAGTTTCGGGGATTTCACCAGCCTGGCGGGCAGGTTGCCGGCGAAGGCAGGCAACAGGAATACGATTCTGGATGAAACCAGCATGGAAAGCCAGGATTGCGCCGTGCAGACGTTGATTTCACAGTCGCGCGCCAGTTCGTTGCAGTTCAGCATCCGTCCAGTCCGAGCCGCGCAGGATTTGAGGAATTTGTAGAACTTCTCCAGGTCGCGGACCTTAGCTAGGTTTCTGACGTCACGTTCGAGAAAAGTGTTTACGTACGATGAATAGAAGATATCTCTTTCGATGGCGTCGGCGTGAAGCGCCTTTGGATAGCTTCCCTGCCATATCCGGCGGAATGTTTCGGCCTTGCCCTGCTGTCTTTCGCGACCGACAGGACGCACGGGAGTAAACGGAATGTTCCCGCGTTTTTCCAGTTCGCTTCTTGAAAAGGCGGTCATTTCGAAAATGCCGATGCGTCCCGTCGGTGATTCGGTAACGCCTTTCATCAGTTCGAATGGCAGGGAACCGGCAAGCCAAAACAAGCCGTGGGCCTCTTCCGGACTGGCGAAGCGCTTTTCGTCTATGATGATTTTTATCATGTTCAGCAGTTCGGGGACGTACTGTATTTCATCGATTAGCACCGGCGGTGAAAATCGATTTATAAATCCGTGCGGATCCTCTTTCGCCAGAGCGCGGAGTTCGGGATTGTCAAGGGTGACATATTTCCGCTCTGGTTCCGCCAGCATCTTGAGAAAAGTTGTTTTCCCGACTTGACGCGCCCCCGTCACAAGTACGGCGGGGAAAAAGCCGGAGGCCTTTTCGAAAAACATCTTCAGGTGTCTTTCGATAAACATAACGTCTCTCGGCGTGTTTTGACTTTTTTATAATTGGATTATAAAATAGCCACATGCACTGCGTGGCAATTCCTTGGGCACAAAAACACGGCGGCCCGAAGGCCGCCGTGTAAAAAGGAGCTGGATGTCCGGTTACAGCGATTTAATCTGGTCCGCCATCTTCTGCGCCAGCGCGGCATCGGGCAGGACCATGTCCGGCAGACGGCAGAACGGAATCATCTCGACGGTGAAGGTGCGGTCGTAGCCGTATTTCCCGAAGACGCCGATCAGCTTCTTGAAGTCGATCTCCCCGTCGAAGAGGTCGTCTCCGAATCCGTGTAGTCCGCCGCCGCAGTCGCCGCCCTTGAAGTTCTTGAAGTGGACGGCCTTGATCCTGTCCGCCAGGATTTCGATGTAGTCTTCCGGCTTGCAGTACAAACAGCAGTTGCCGGTGTCGAAGTAGACGCCGACGTTCTTCGAATCGAACTGGTCGAGGAAGAGCTTCCATTCCATCGGAGACATCAGGAAACGCGTCCAGACGTTCTCAAGGGCGATTTCGATTCCGGCCGCCTCTGCGAATGGAATGAGTTCCTTCAGGCTTTCGGTGGATTTCTCCCAGACGCCGCGGTACGGGAACACCGGACGCTCCGGAGCCCAGGCGACGAAGGTGGATCCGGGAATCACCAGGACGACCTTGGCGCCGATCCATTTGGCAATGGTTATGTACTTCTTCGTGAATTCGACGGCCTTGAGCCGCTCGTTTTCGTCGGTGGCGCCAATCGACATCGCGCCGTACATCCCGGTCGCCAGCGTGCGGAGTCCGACGTTGCGTTCCTTCGCATAGGCGGCGATCCTATGGCATTCCTCCTCGGTGACGTCGACCTTGATGGCGTCACCGACCGTCAGCTCGATTCCGTCCAGTTCGTTCTTCGCGGCGAAGTCGATGAATTCGTACGGCGTACGTTCCCCGGAGAATCCTCCGAACACCCAGTAGTTGAGGGCCTTATACATAGCGAACCTCCACGGTTTTCTTCGTGTCCACCGATTCCTCCTCGGCGAGTATCATCGCATAGGAGTCGGCGATTTCGTCGATGTTCTGGTACTTGTCGGGATCGACTCCGCGCTCGATGCAGTCGACGAAGTACGAAAGCTCCTGGTGCCAGCCGGTCGGGAGGTCGGAATCCGCCACTTGCGGCGCCTCGGACGTGCCGTCGACGTAGTAGACGTGGTATCCGGAGGCGTCGAGCTTCAGCGTGGCCTTCTCGCAGACAATCGTGAAGCTCATCTCGAACGGAGTTCCCTTGGCCGGCGCCCATCCCCCTTCTGCGGCGATGAGAGTTCCGTCGCCGAAATCATAGGAGCAGTAGACATGGTCGATGCCGTGGTCGCTGACGATGCCGCGCGCCCCCGCTGCCGAAACGCTCTTCGGACGGCCGAAGAAGTAGCGGATCTGGTCGCAGTCGTGCATGTGGAGGTCGAGCAGCGCGCCGTGGCTCATGTCGCCCTTCATATACCAGTTGTCCCAGGCGTTCCCCGCGACGCTGGGGGAGATGCGCTTGAACACCGCGCTGCGCACCTTGCCGATCGCGCCGGACTTGTAGAGCTCGTAGGCGTGGCGGTACTCCGGCCATGCCCGGACGCAGAGCCCGAGGTTGAAGGCCTTCTTGCTCTGCTTCACGGCGGCGACGATGGCATTGAGTTCGTCGCGGTTCAGGCAGAGCGGTTTCTCGCAGAAGACGTTCTTCCCGGCCTCGAGCGCGGCAATCGCCGTCTTTGCGTGGAACGGCGTCGGAACGCAGATGTCCACGACGTCGACCGACGGATCGGCGATGAGCTTCGCCGCGTCGTCGTAGCAGGCGATTCCGGAAAGGTCCAGCTTGCTGCCGGATCCGTCGCCGAGATTGCCCGACACGGCGCTGATGTCGCCGGAGCGCTTCGCCGCGTCCACGTCGGCGATGGCGACGACCTTGGCGTTGGGAAGCTTTGAGTAGATTCCGAAGTGCGTGGTTCCCATGAAACCAAGCCCGACAAGTCCGATTCTAACCATTGGAAACTCCTTGTTTTGATTGACGGGTCCAAATCCAATCTGTTGACAATATATAGCGAATGACATCGCGCATAAAGTCAATATCCGGCAAATATGTGGATAATCCGGCAAAAACCGCGGATTACTTCACATTTTCGAAAAAGCATGGGTTTGATATTCGCCGTTCGCCAATCTACGTTATGCGTCGGGGGAAGTGGGAGTCCGACGACGGAATCTCGAGAGGAGTCCGCAGGGGGGATTTTTTGTATATCTATAAGAATTCAATAGCATCACCTGGAGCCATCCAGGATCATTTCAACCATGTGTCCCATAATGATTTCGTGGATCCGCACAATCCGCATGAGATCAAGGGCGTATGGGAGGGCCGGCTGGCGGAATCGCTTGGCATGACCGGCGTGGAAGTCGATGCAAATCAGCTGATTTCGCTCGCCAGGCGCCGGCATCCCGCCACCGGGGAAGTCCTGCGAAAGTGTTCCGGTATGCGGCTCGCCACCCTGTGCATCACCACGCCGAAGTCGGTGGGCATCATGGCGTTGTTCGACAAACGCCTGGTTCCTGCGCACGAGGACGTGTGCCGTCGGCTTCTGGCCGCGATCCTACCGGGAAACATCATGTACGCGATGTTCACCCATCACTACAACCGCTACTGCATGGTGCATCTCCACTCCCATTGCATAATACCGAAACTGGCATACGACAACGGGAAGTTCCTGGACATCAAGCCGGCGGTCAGCGCCGCGGTCATCTCGATGCACGACTGCATGCTGGCGGAAAAAATGAGGGAACTGGGATACCACCTGACCGAGGAACGGAACGGACTCAGCGGAACCGCGTTCGAACTTCTGGGCGTGCCCTATGACGCCATCGAAATGGCAAGCGAGCGGCGCAAGGAATTGCTGGAACAGGCAAAGGCTGTGGAACAAAGCGGCGATTCCCGCAAGTCAAGGAAGGCCGTGGCGATACTCGACCGCGACACCACCGGCGGCATGATCGTCGATTCGGCGGTGACGTAAAGCTTCTTCGCGAGCTTCACGAACGCGGGGATCGGATTGAAATGATCCTTGGAATACAGGAGCTTGTAATCCCACGGATACGAATCCACCAGCGCCTCGACTTCAGGAGGGGTGCGGCGGGACGTGGTCACGGCCTTCCTGCCGGGGAGCGCGAAGATCTCGTCCAGCCGCGCCCTGGTCCATTCGACGGACATCGTGGAACACTTGTTGGGCCCGCCGATGATCACGGCGATCTCGGGATCCACCGACGTGCTTTCGCGGAAAGCGGCGACGCCCTTCTCGTAGAACGCCTCGTCAGCGGCGACGAGGTTGGCGGGGATCTCGATGACGTTCGCCGCCTTCTCGGGACGGTCGAACGCCGGCGCGAGAATGCAGTCGAAGGTGGAGATCCGGTAACCGCGGGGGTAAAGGACGACGCCGCATTTCACGCCGAACTTCCTCGCCATCGCCTTCGCGGCGTAGAACGTCCCGGAACCGGTGCCGATCACGACCGAAGGCGCGTCGGAAAGCGAGACGTCCGGAGTCAGGAGCGACGGCAGATGGACGTTCAGCCGGTCGAGAACGTAGCTGAGCGCCTTGTGGAATCTCGACTTGAAATGGACTTCGACCAGTTCGAATTCGCAACCCAGTGCACGTGCGAAGGCCTTGGACTGGTTCTCGTGTCCCGCCTTGCCGTCCGTCAGAATCAAAGCGTTGTTCATTTGCTTGCCTCACCGGCCTCGGGCGGCCGGGCGTCGGATTCGATCCTGGCCGTCTTCTTACAGGCGTTCTTGAGCAGATCCTTGACCGCGTTCCGCATCTGGCGCTTGGCGCTCGCCAGCGGAGCCTTGATCGTGCAACCGGCGGCCTTGCGGTGTCCGCCGCCGCCGAACCGGCCGGCGAGTTCCGTCGCGTCCCAGTCGCCGCGGGTGCGGATGGAGCAACGGGTCTCCTTGGTGCGGTCGGGGACCTGGTAGAAGAAAAGCGCGATCTCGTTCCTGGCCACGGAACGCGGGATCTCGATCACGTCCTCGGCATCGGCCTTGGTTCCGCGGACGTCACGGAAATCGTCGCGTGAAAGCGTGACCTCGGCGACCTTGTGGTTCTTCCAGACGTGCAGCGAACGCCAGGCGATGCGCTTGAGTTCGATGGCCTTGCGCGAGAAGGATCCGTAGATGATGTCGTTGATCAGCGCCGTACGCACGCCGTGCTTCAACAGGTCGCCGGCGGCGCGGAGCGTTCCGGGCTTCGTCGAATCGTAGGCGAAACGGCCGGAGTCGGTGATCAGCGCCACCCACAGGGCCTCGGCGATCTCGGTATCGAGCTTCCATTCCATCCACTTGGCGAAGCGCCAGACGAGCTCGCCGGCGGACGACGCCTCGGGATCGACGATCGACACCTCGGCGAATTCGGCGTTGTTCGTCACATGGTGATCGATGCAGATCCGCGGCAGTTTCTCTGCCACGGGCTTCACCTCGGGCGGCATCCGTTCGAAGCCGGAGTTGTCGACGGCGATGAAGAGATCGAACTTCTTCTTCTGGTGCTTGAGCTTGCGTACGGGGATGATCTTCTCGCAGCCGGCGAGGAACCCCGGTTTGCCGAGGGCGTTGACGTCAGCCGTGGCGCAGGCCTCGATTCCGGCGTTGTTAAGCAGTTTCGCCAGGGCGATCATGCTTCCGAGCGAATCCCCGTCCGGACTGAGGTGTCCGGAAATGAGGACGCGCCCGGCGTTTCCAATCAGCTTCGCCGCAGCAGTGTAACTCTCGCGTTCCAATGTCGATCTCATCAAACGGTGGGATCCGTAAATTGCCATTTCGGGTTGTCCCGCCTGGGTTCGAACCAGGTCTAAGGGTATCAAACACCCCTGTGCGGCCAATACACCACGGGACAGCGGAAAATCACTTCAGATCCTCGATCGCGGAGTTGACGTCCGCGAACAGCTTCGCGAGCTTCGCCTTCGGGATCGTGGAGAACGCGAGGCGGATGAGTCCGGAAAGCATGATCGTGCCGGTCGAATACTTCTCGATGAGGTGCTTGCGGACCTTCTCGGCGTCGACACCGATCGGCTTCACGCACATGAAGTAGCCGGAGTTGAACGGCATCA
>JAKSOH010000034.1 GCA_024405675.1 Victivallaceae bacterium | reverse complement strand
CTGTCGCAGGGGCGACAACGGGCTCCGGTTCAGCAACCGGCGACTGGGCGGATTCGTTCGCTTCCGGCTCGGCGACTGCAGCAGGAACTTCCGTGGCTGCAATGTCCTGCGCGGGAACAGTCTCGGGAATTGCCGGCTTATCCGGCAATTCGGAGAAGAGATCGTCCATATTGACGGCTGGAGTCCAAGATTCAATGCTCTTTGGAGTTTCAACCGGTACAGATGCCTCGGCCGGTTGATCAACGACCTTTTGGGCTTCTTGAGCAACAGAGTCAGCTGGCGCGGGGGCAATAGTAACCGGCTGTTCCTCGGCCATTGACGAGGCAAGTTCCGGCACTGGCACATCATTCGGCAATGATTGCATCGCCCCATCTTGTGCGGGAACGACATCCATCGGTATTGTCACTTTCGGCTCTGTCGGATTGTTCTCCTGGTTCGCCTCCTGCTGTTCGTTGGACGGACCATTGACGACATCCGCTGGAGGAGGGATCTCGTCATCGGAAATGCCGGCTGGAAGCGGCGGAACGACTGGACTCAAATCAGCGGCTATTCCGCCTTCGGCGAAGATTCGCAATGCGGACCGATTTGCAGCCGGAAGACGACCTTGGATGGAAAAATCCTCCGATTCTTCTATCATCTTTGACTCGACAACCTTTGTCGGAGATGCGGCGACAATGCGGCGGACGTCATTTCTGACTGACACATTGCTATCACCTCCGTCTCGTGCCATCCAAACGTCTTTTCTCGCGAATTCCGGCAACGATGCAAACAAATCCCCGGTGTTGTCGTTTATGTCCTTCGGGGCATTCACGGTGAGGTTAGGATCATCCGGCGAACTGGTGTCGCCTGCCACCCTGGCCGACGGACCGGTATCCGTCGACATGGCATTGGCGGAAAACAATTCCTTGCCACTGTCATTCATTTTTCGTTCCTCTCCATGCTCGTTTTAGACATTATGAAAAACGTTATTCTCCGGCGTTTATATTGCCATTGGCCATGTCAATCTGATCCAGTTCGCTCAGGATCAGTATTTCCCTCTTGTTGCCACTGCCGGAAGGAGAACCGACCACTCCTCGCGCCTCCAGCTCGTCTATCAGCTCGGCCGACTTGTTGTATCCAATGCCGAGACGGCGTTGCAGATAGCTGATGCTCACCTTGCGTTCAGTCACGATTATCTCCATTGCTCGGCGCATGTTGTTATCATCGGTCGCTCGTAGATAACGTCCGAGCAACTGAGCGATTTCCGGCGAGTCCGATGACAAGAAGTTGTCGCGGTCGCCATCTCCGTCTCCCTGGTCGATATCATCGCCCTCCGTCTGCTCCTCCTCAGCCGTCACGGAGTCATCGAACTGCTGTTCCGCCTGCGCCGAGACGAACTTGACGATTTCCGTTATATTGGAATCTGGCGTGAATGCGCCTTGTATTCGTTCGAGATTGCCGGCCGGTGGCATGAACAGCATGTCCCCTTTCCCGAGCAATTGCTCCGCTCCGCCTTCGTCAAGAACCACGCGGCTGTCTATCATGGACCTGACCTGGAAGCAGATGCGGGTCGGCAGATTGCCCTTCAGCACGCCGGTGATAATCTTCGTGTCTGGACGCTGAGTAGCCAAAACGATGTGAATACCGGCAGCCCGGCCTTTCTGCGCTATCCTGGTGATGCTGGTTTCGATATCTCGTCTCGACTCCGTCATCATGAGATCCGCAAGCTCGTCGATGAAAATAACGAGATACGGCATCTTCTTCGGGACTTCGTAATCCGTATCATCGATTTCCGCAATTTGCTCCGGAGTCAGAGTATTGTATTCCGTCACTTTCTTCACGTGCCCGGCCGCAAGTATCTTGTAACGCTTTTCCATCTCATTGACGGCCCAACGCAAGACGGTCGGAACGTTCTTTGCCTCGTTAATCACCGGAGCCAGCAGATGCGGCAAGGTGCGGTACGCGTCGTACTCGACGAACTTCGGGTCAACCATGATGAGCTTCAGCTCGTCCGGCTTGAACCTGAAGAGTAGACTCAAAATCAAACTGTTGGTGCATACTGATTTTCCCGTTCCTGTCGTTCCGGCCACCAGAAGGTGCGGCCCCTTGGCCAGATCGAACACCACAGGATTTCCGGCGACATCCTTGCCGAGCACAAGCGGAATCTCCTTTTTCGAGTTCCACTCCGAAGATTCCATGACAGATCGCATGAAGACAGAGCTTGGACGCTTGTTGGATATCTCCACGCCCACAACCGGTCGTCCGGGAATGGGCGCCAGAATGCGAACGCTCGCAGCCGAAAGATTCATCGCTATGTTGTCTCTCAACCGCTCCACCTTGCTGGCGAGTACGCCGGGCTGCAGGGATATCTCGTAGCGGGTGATACGAGGACCGGTGACGTGGCCTACCACGGTTCCTGCCACTCCAAACGCATCAAGAGTGTCCTGGAGCTTTATGGCGCGTTCTTCTATTTCATGAGTATCCTCCGTCGCCGACTCGTCACCCTTTGCCAGCATGGAAATTGGCGGAAGCACATATGCAGCCATCTGCCGTTCCAGATCGTCGGCTCGATCCCCTGCGGACTTGATGTTCGTCTCCAGCGTCGGATCCTGTAGCGGAGCGGTTGGAGACGGCTGCGTTACAAGTTGCGAAGTCGCCGGCGTAGCGGCTGGGCGCGGAAAAACGATTTCAGGATACTGTTGCGCCGGCTGTGGCGCTGGTTGCGGCTGAGGAACGACAGGTGGCACAGGGGGGACGACAGGGCGGGCTACCTCCGGTTTGGTTTGTGGTGATGCATTGTCCGGCACGGGAGAAGCCGCTGGTTGCTGCACTTGCGTGATTGTCTGCGAAGACACCTGTATCACGGGACCGGACGAAACTGGCCCTTGTGGCACCTGAACAAACGTTATCGTCGGTGTCGGAGCGGCGACAGCCGGATTGATTACGACCTTTGGTCCGGCTTGCGGTTCCGTTGCGACAACGTCCGTCGGTGCCGACATCGGCATTTCATCGGTTATTTCAGGATAATCCGTCGGCACCTGTTTCCCAACGGACGTCTGCGGCTTCTGTTCTACCGGAGCCACCGGCGCTACCAGAACATCAGGCGCAAGCGGGTCGTTGCCGGCGATTTCTGGCTCGGCATCACATGCTGGAGACGCAATGGTGGATGCGGAAATGTTTTCCTCGACATCTCCCAAGACGAATCCAGAGTCGATGCCGTTATCGCCGACGGCGGCTGTCGGCGGCTGGGGGTCGACATCGGGGAAATCGACGTCGTTTCCTGCTTTGCGCCGACTGAACTTATCAATCAGTGCCGAAACGGCGTCGCGAATGTTCTGGGCCTGGGCGTGAAAACATCCCCTTTTCAACGTCAGGACATCCGATATCACGAACACGGAGAGTCCGGCCACCACCATGGCGACGCCGATTATGGCCGTGCCGGGGCAACCGATGAGCAACCGCAGGACGCCCGGATCTATCTCCGTGCCGGCGATACGGCAGTTCGGCGCGGCGAAATACTGTCCGACCAATCCACCGGATATCACGAGTTCGGGATTCTCCGCCGTCCCCAGTCCCAGTTTTGGGGCGACTCCCGTGAACTCTTCCGGCCAGAGACCGAACAACAATACGGATCCTGCCACAAAGAACAACAGTCCGATCAAAAACATTCCAGGTTTACGCTTCCGATTCGGCATGTCCGGATATGCCAGACGTATCCCGTGAAGCAGTATCAGTGCTACGCACGGATATGTCGCCAATCCGAACAACGTGAACATCCAGTAGCTTATCTTGGCGCCGAGAAGACCGATGCCGTTACGGTATATTCCGATCGCACCGCCTGAAATATACTTGAAATCCTCCGGTGTATATGTCACTACGGCCACCAGGACAATTATCGCCACGGCTATGCCGAATATGCCACGCACCATCCTGTAGATGCGTGTCCGCTCCAATTCAATACCACCCGGCGCGACGTTAGAACTTTCACTCATTCCCCTCTTCTCCTTCCATGGATACGTTTTTTCCCATAAGGAAAAAACTTTTGTAATTTACCACCTTGCCAAACGTTTTGCAAGGACAACTATTCGGGTCGCGTACCCGTTAAGGTCTATCAACAGCCATGCCAAACGATTTGACGGCCCATGCTACCTCCTTGTTGAAAAGTTCCACTTTGACGTTATATTACCGCCCGGAATCACAAACGACTGAAGCCAACTGTCAAACAAAGGAGGAATGATTATGGGAAAATTCGCAAGATTGAATGATGTCGCGTCCACGGCGATGACGCAGAGTGCATTCATCAACAAGGTGTTCGGATGGATGAGCGCCGGGTTGGCGATATCTGGACTCACCGCTTGGCAGTTCGCAACCAACGAATCATGTCGCAGGGTGCTCTATGGTAATCCCGCGCTATCGATACTGCTCGTCCTGCTCACTTTCGGCATTGTCTTCGGACTTAGTTTCGCCATGGACAGGATTTCCGCGACAATGGCCTGTTGCGGATTCTTCGCTTACTCTATTCTCAACGGCATGATGCTGTCGTCGATTTTCCTCGTCTACGAAATCGGCTCAGTGGCCACGGCGTTCGGCGCCGGGGCAGTGATGTTCGCAATCATGGGATTGTACGGCATGAGTACCAAGCGCGACCTAACCGCGGTTGGCAGTTTATGCACCATGGGCGTCATCGGACTTATAGTCGCGAGCCTCATCAACATATTCTTCCGTTCAGAGGGATTCAGTCTGATCATATCGTTCTTTGGGGTCGCAATCTTCGTTGGGCTCACCGCCTACGACACCCAGAAAATCAAGATGCTCGCCGCGTCGCAGAAAAAAATGGACGGAGAAACCGGAAACAAGCTCGCTGTAATCGGTGCGTTACAGCTCTACCTTGATTTCATCAATCTCTTCCTATATTTGTTGAGAATTTTCGGCAAGCGCAAATAGGATATCCTGTCGATGCGCATTCTTGTCAGTGCCGGACCGACGCGGGAACGTATTGATGCCGTAAGATTTATAACCAACGGCTCGTCTGGTCGCATGGGATATGCCATAGCAATTGCCGCGAAACATCGCGGACACGATGTCGTACTAGTGTCAGGCCCGGTACATATACCTGCGCCGCAAGGTGTTACACTTGTCAACATAAACTCGGCAAAAGAAATGGCCGATGCGGTGTTATCGGCGGCTCCGGCTGCCGACATCGTCATCATGTCGGCGGCCGTCGCCGACTACACCATCGCCAACCCGGAGAAATCGAAAATCAAGAAACGCGATGGCAGCCTGGTTCTGGAACTAGTGCGCACGACGGACATTCTCGCGGAACTGGGTCGTCGCAAAAAAATCAGCCAGACGCTGGTCGGTTTCGCCGCGGAAACAGACGACTTGCTGGAAAATGCGAAGAGCAAGCTGCGCCGCAAGAATCTGGATTTCGTCGTCGCCAACTTGGTTTCCGATGGATTTGGCGGAGAAACCGACAAGGTGGTCGTCATATCCTCGAACGGAGACGAGACGCCGATTGGTCCGGCCAGGAAGGAAGAGATAGCCGACTTGTTGCTAGACCTCGTCATCTCCTCCCATAAAGCATAGCTTTAACGCTTGATTTAAACCCAAAAGCGAACTATCTTAGTAGCCTAAATAGTGAGTTCAATTCGAAATTTGTCCATAAAAATCAAGTCAAAGGAAAGGAAAGGAGTCGATGGGATATCGCATTCTGGTATTCGTCAAGCAAGTTCCGGACACCCAGAACATCACCGGAGACGCGATGACGCCCGAGGGGACTGTCAATCGCGCAGCGCTTCCGGCGATCTTCAATCCGGAGGATCTCAACGCGCTCGAGCTAGCGCTGGAACTCAAGGACCGCTATGACGCCGAAGTCATCGTGGCGACCATGGGAATGCCGGCGGCGGCCGAAGTACTTCGTCAGAGCCTGTACCGCGGCGCCGACCGCGCCGTGCTCATCACGGATCGCGCGCTCGCCGGAGCCGACACGCTGGCGACCAGCTACACGCTACATTGCTGCGTAAAGGCACTTGGCAACATAGATCTCGTCCTTTGCGGACGTCAGGCAATCGACGGCGACACCGCCCAGGTGGGACCACAGATCGCCGAGAAACTGAAATGGCCGCAAATCTGCTACGTCGAGGAAGTCAGAAGTCTGGAGAACGGCCGCATCACGGCCAAGCGCACCATCGAGGGCGGATACGAAGTGCTGAGCTCCCCGCTCCCATGCCTTCTCACCGTCGTCGACGCCAATTCTCCGCGGCCGATGCATGCAAGACGCATCATGAAGTACAAGCGTGCCGCCACCGCGTCCGAACTCCAGAAACGTGATCCGGAGAACGCGGATGCCGCCATCGCGGCGTTGGCCGCCGACGGCCTGCTCATAGAGGAGCGCAACGCCGCATCTCTCGGAGCCGACCCAGGCCGCATTGGTTTTCCCGGATCACCGACCAAGGTCAAGCAGGTGATGAGCGTCGTGCTCACCGCCGGTGAAGTCAAGCAGGTACCGGCGACCGAAGCCGGCATAGGCGAGCTCATGCACGAGCTGATCTCCGACCACACGCTCGGATAGGAGTGAATCATGGACGAAACGACAAGAGGTAATGTTTGGGTATTCATCGAGCAGGAAGCCGGCTCGGTTGCCAACGTCAGTCTGGAATTGGTTTGCAAAGGCCGTGAACTCGCCGATCGTCTCGGCGTCCGCCTGGAGGCGGTTCTGCTCGGCAACGGAGTTTCCGGGATATGCGACAGCTTGTTCTCCTACGGATGCGACAAGGTGATTCTTTGTGAGGATCCGGCCCTGGAACCGTTCACGGTGTTGCCGTTCGCGAAAATCATCATGAGGCTTATCCAGGAGCGCCATCCGAACATTCTGCTCTTCGGTGCGACGTTCAAGGGGCGCGAGCTAGCTCCACGCGTGGCATCAGAAAAATTGGCCGGACTCACCGCCGATTGTACCGATCTCAAGATTGATGATTTCGAAGATAAGCGCAACAATAAGAGCTACACGGACAAACTCATGCAGATTCGCCCCGCTTTCGGCGGAAACATCATCGCGACCATCGTCAACACCTGGGATGACCCCCAGATGGTGACGGTCAGGCCAGGGGTCATGAAACTGGGAACGCCCGATCCGAATCGCCACGGCGAAATCGAGCGCATTCAGGCGAATCTCGACCCGACGGATTTGGTCATTCAGGTCATCGAGCGGGTTCGCGCCGACAAGGAGGTCGACCTCCAGGCCGCCCAGATAATCGTCGCCGGGGGATATGGGGTTGGGTCCAAGGAGAATTTCTCGCTCATACGCGACCTTGCGCAAGCCATTGGCGGTGAAGTCGGTGCCAGCCGCGCCGCGGTTGACGCCGGATGGATCGATCACGACCATCAAATCGGCCAGACCGGAGTAACCGTCAGGCCCCGTCTCTACATCGCCTGCGGAATATCGGGAGCCATACAGCACAGGGCGGGAATGGCAGAATCCAAGAAAATCATAGCCATCAACACCGATCCTGGCGCGCCGATATTCAGTTGCGCGCACTACGGCATAGTCGGCGACCTCAACGTCGTCATCCCGCAGATGATCAAGGCCTTCAAGGCAAAGCACTAG
The DNA here is from genome assembly GCA_024405675.1 of Victivallaceae bacterium. Taxonomy (GTDB): domain Bacteria; phylum Verrucomicrobiota; class Lentisphaeria; order Victivallales; family Victivallaceae; genus UBA1784. Next base: position 8,335 of record JAKSOH010000034.1, on the reverse strand, counting down.
GGAGGTTGTAAAAATGGGTAACTTCTTCAAGGACAACGCCGACCTCCAGTTCACGCTGAAGGAACTCGACATCGCGGAAATCGTGCGTTTAATCGAGCAGGACTTCAGATATTCGTCGGCCTATGATACCGCGCCGCGCAACATCGAGGACGCGAAGGACAACTACGAGAGGATTCTCGAGGTGGTCGGCGAAATCGCCGCGGATCGTATCGCGCCACGTAGCAGCATTGTAGACGCAGAGGGACCTAAGTTCGCGAACGGGAAAGTGGACTACCATCCGCTTACCCTGGAAAATCTGACCGACCTTCGCAAGGCCGGTGTCATGGGAGTGATGCTGAACCATCGCTACGGCGGGCTTAATTTCCCCGTTTCCGTATATACGATGATGACGGAAATCGTCTCCAGGGCCGATGGTTCGCTACAGAATATCTTCGGATTGCAGGACATCGCCGAGACGATAAGCATGTTTGGAAACGACGAGCAGAAGGACAAGTACTTGCCGCGTTTCGCCGCCGGCGAACTCGACGGCGCCATGGACCTGACAGAGCCTGACTTCGGCAGCGACCTGCAATCGGTGCGTTTGCGCGCCTGGCAAGACGAAAACGGCAACTGGTTCCTCAACGGAATGAAGCGTTTCATCACCAATGGATGCGCCCAGGTTCATCTCGTGCTCGCTAGAAGCGAGGAAGGCACCAGCGATGGCCGCGGACTTTCCATGTTCATTTGCGAGAAATGCCCGCAGCTGGTGGTCCGACGCATCGAGAACAAGATGGGCATACATGGCGTCGCCACCTGCGAACTGCAATTCAACGATGTACCTGCTCAACTCTGCGGAAAGCGCCGTCTCGGACTCATCCGCTATGTAATGAGCTTGATGAACGGGGCCCGCGTCGCCATCAGCGCGCAGGCCGTAGGTATCGCAGAGGCCGCTTTCAGAGAGGCGCGGAAGTATGCCGCGGAACGCGAGCAATTCAAGCGCACCATTGACAAATTCCCTGCCGTCTATTCAATGCTCAGCTCGATGAAAGTCAAGCTGACGGCTGCCAGGGCGTTGCTCTACGAGACGACGCGCGCCGTCGACTTGCGCAACAACTACTCGCAGCTCTGTGATTCCGGCGAAGCCACACCGGAACAGAGACAGTTGTCAAAGTACTACGGCAAGCTGGCGTCCACACTCACCCCGATATGCAAGGCATTCACGACGGAAGTCGGAAACCAGATCGCCTATGACACGATCCAGATTCATGGTGGAACCGGATACATGAAGGATTTCCCGGCCGAAAGGTTCTACAGGGATGTCAGGATTACCAACATCTACGAAGGCACCACGCAACTGCAAGTCGTCGCCGCCATCGGCGGAGTTATTCAGCGCGATCTTGACAAGCGCATCGAGGAACTCATGGCCATTGAGCTTCCGCCGCATCTCGCCGTTCTGCGCGACCGGGTAGATAATCTGCACAAGAAGCAGTTGGCGGCAGTAGCCGCAGTCTCAGATCGCAAGGACAGCGAATACCACGACCTGGTCGCGAGAATGCTAGTGGAAATGGAGACCATCGTTTTCGTGGCCCTGCTGCTCATCAGGGACGCCGCGAAATGCGCGGACCGCGCCGCGATTGCACAAAGGTTCGTCATCGATGGCGAGGTGGACTTCTATGCGAAGTACGCCAAGATCATGAGCGACGATAGACTGCTCGCTCGCAACAACCGCGATATCATCGACTACTAGGCAACCAAAGGGGGGTTTGACATGAACAATGAATATCTTGAAAGAGCCAAACAGCGCATCACCGATCCGGAAATTCTCGCGGTCGTGGTGTCACGTCGCGCGAAACAGCTGGCGAAGAAAGAGTCGCGTCCGATGGTGAAGTGCCCGGATCCCGACGCCACACCGCTGGACATCGCACTGCTTGAAATTGCGGAGGGATTGCTTTCGTACGAGTTCGAGGACGAAGAGGCCAAGGACGAAAAAGGCGCCGGAAAATAAACGCATCGAAAGGAAGCGAAAATGAAAAAGAAGCGGGACGTCAGTAGCTACGAAGGCGACGATCTTGCCCATTACGAAGCCCTGATCAAGTGCATGGAGGACATCAAGTCCAAGATGAGCAATGCGGCCGATGCACTGAATGCTAGCGAGGTGGCCAACGTAGCGGCGGCCACCCACATCGCCGACATCTCCAGCGATGCGGCGGGCAGGGATTTGAAGCTACGTTCGCTCACGGAAAACAGCAGGGAACTCAAGCTAATCGACGAAGCGCTTGAGCGTCTCGCAAGAGGCGAATACGGACGTTGCCAGTCTTGTGGGGAAATGATCCCGGAAGGCCGGCTTCGCATACGCCCCCATGCGGTCTACTGCGTCAAATGCAAGACGCAGATTGAAAAAGAACAAAAAGGCTGAGCGGTGTCCGATCCAGCTGAATTGCATCGGATCGCACCTCGCAGCCGAAGCGAGCGCTTGATTCTTGGTCTGTCCGTCGCAGTAGGAGTCGCGGTGCTGTTGTTGGATCAGTTGACAAAACTGGCTGTATGCCGGATGATGGATCTGCACGAAGGCATCGCTATCGTAAACGGGTGGTTCGATTTCCTTTATGTCCGTAATATTGGAGCGGCCTGGAGCATATTGTCCGGCCACGGCATCTTTCTCCTGTGCATTGGGTTGACAGTGGCCACGGCCATCATTGCGTTCTTCCGGCACATAGCCGAGGGATGCGCGGAACGTTACTATGCGCTTTGCCTGATGCTGGGTGGAATATTCGGCAACTGCATCGATCGGATGTTCCGCGGCTACGTCATAGATTTCATAAGCCTTCATTATCACGACATCTACTACTATCCGGTTTTCAACGTGGCCGACATGGGCATTTGCATCGGTGCGTTGATACTTGCCGTTTCCGGATTATGCAGGAAAACGGTCAAGCCGGACAAGAACTGAAATGAAAGTCATTACCCGCGAAGAAATGCGCGCATTGGAAGCGCGTTCCATTGCAGCGGGAATATCCGAAGACAAACTGGTTTGCACGGCGGCCGATGGTGCCATGCGCGTTTTAGGGCCGATGATGTTGTCCCGATTCAGGAGAATGGTGGTTCTGGCCGGGACTGGCAACAATGCCTCTGATGCGTTCCGCATGGCCGCCGATTCGCCAATCGAAACACTGGTTCTCACTTCAATACAAGCCGATGGATACCATGGGACACCGCTTCGTTTTCTTGAGGCGGCGCGCGCGGCCGGTGTCGAAATACGATTCGCAAAACAACCGGAGGGCGGATACCTACCCGGAGACATCATCGTCGACGGGTTGCTAGGAATCGGCTTCAACGGCGGTGATTTGCGTCCGAACATCGCCGCCATGGCCGCCATAGCGAACGCCTCGGGAGTGCCAATAGTGTCCGTCGACGTACCAAGTGGTCTCGACAGCAATACCGGTAAAGCGGCGAAAGACGCGATTGCCGCATCCATGACCATTGTCCTAGGATATCCAAAGGCCGGCCTCTTCTCCGGCGATGGTCCCGCGCATTGCGGAAGAATGCGATTCGTGCCGATACCGGTGCCCCCTCCGGAAACCTGTTGTTTCGAAGCATACACTGCGCTGGATGCGGCGCTGAAACTCCCCAAGCCGACATTTGACGTCCACAAAAAATCAAGAGGCAGGGTTTGCGTATGCGCTGGCAGCGACCTCTATGCCGGAGCCGCGGTTCTCTGTTGCCATGGAGCGATGCGCGCTGGCGCAGGGTACGTTAAACTCGTTGGACATCGCATTCCCAATCTCGCCGCATGCATCGTATGTACAGATAATCTTGAAAAAGCCATGGAGGACAGCGACGTTATCGTTGCCGGCCCCGGATGGGGGCCGGGAAAATCAAACATGCTTCAAACCATACTCAATGCAGGCAAACCGACAGTACTTGACGCCGATGCGCTCAATGCTATTTGCGAAGCTCCGGACAGTTTCTCCGGACGCGCCGACATCATTCTCACCCCGCACTACGGAGAAGCGGCAAGACTCGCCAAAGCGTTCGGAGTGACGCTATCCGGCGACCGGATGAACGATTCCATCAAGCTTTCAGCGACACTTGGATGCGTCGTATCGTTGAAGGGACATGGTACGGTAACTTCCCATCCGAACGGTAGATGCGTAACAAATACATCCGGAGATGCGATGCTGGCCACGGCCGGAACCGGAGACGTGCTCTCTGGAATAATCGGCGCCTTGATGGCGAACGGCATGGAGCCGTTCGAGGCGGCGACGCTTGGAGTGTTTTGCCATGGGCGCGCGGCCGAAAGTTGCGACGGAATTCCGATTGCCGACGACATCCCGGAACTGACCGGAAAATTCATGCGGCGCCTTGCCGAATCCGGTGAATTCTGACATCATGGAAGAAAAATCCCTGACATCGTTCGTTCCAATGACGCGCGAGGAAATGATCGCGCGCGGGTGGGACGGGATAGACATCCTGATAATTTCCGGAGACGCCTACGTCGACCATCCGTCGTTCGGTCCTCCGCTCATCGCAAGAGTGCTGATGGATGCCGGGTTCAAGGTGGGGATAGTCGCCCAGCCGGACTGGCGCAACGCATCGTCCGTCAAGGTGTTCGGACGTCCAAGACTCGGTTGCGGCATTGCCTCGGGAAACATGGATTCGATGATTAAGTTATATACCGCCGGACGACGTCTTAGAAAGGACGACATGTATGCGCCGGGAGGCAAAACAGGAATGTGCCCGCCGCACGCATCCATCGTCTATTCGCAACTTGCGAGGCAGGCCTTCCCCGGAACGAAAGTCGTGCTCGGCGGAGTCGAGGCGAGCTTGCGACGAGTCAGCCACTACGACTACTGGCAGGACAAGATGCGCCCGTCGATACTGGTGGATTCCAAGGCGGATCTGCTTTGCTACGGGCAGGGGGAAATAACGATGGTGGAGATATTCCGGCGTCTAGACCGCGAAGAACCGCTATCCGGAATACCCGGCACCTGTCGCTATCTAGGCGGCAGGGAGACTGCCGCGTGGCGACGCGCCGATGAAGTCGTGCTGCCCAGCCACGAGGAAATTTGCTCCGACAGAACTGCCATCATGAGACAGACGAAGCTGGTGGAATCCGAGATGAACCCCTGGAACGGACGGCCGCTCGTGCAGATGGTAAACGGACGCTTGCTGAGAGTGGAGCCACCCGCACCGCCGCTGACGACGGAACAGTTCGACCAAGTATGCGAACTTCCGTTCACCGGCGTGCAGCACTGGTCCTACCGGGAACCCGTTCCCGGATGGGAGGTCGTCAAGGACTCCATAACCGTGGTCAGAGGATGTCCGGGAGGGTGCGCGTTTTGCGGACTGGTATGCCATCAGGGCAGGCAGCTCGTCAGCAGGAGTATCGCCAGCGTCTGCCGCAGCGTGCGCAAGCTTGTCGGAAAACCCTTTTTCCACGGCACGATAAGCGATTTGGGCGGCGCGGCTGGAAATATCTTCGGACATGGCCCGAAGAATCCGGAAATATGCCGCAAATGCCGCAGGGTGTCCTGCCTGTTTCCAGATTTCTGTCCCAACTACAACGCGAACGAAAAACCGCTGATCGATCTCCTGGAGGCTGTGTCGGAAATCCCCGGGGTTAAGCACGTTTTCATCAATTCCGGAGTACGTCTGGATCTTGCGCTCGTCCAGAAGAAACAGACCGAGAAGATATTGCGCAACCACGTGTCGGGACAGCTGAGCGTCGCCCCCGAACACATGGACGGCGAAGTCCTCCGGCTGATGCGCAAGGGCAAGGCCGGGGAATTCGAGAAATTCAGGGAAATCTTCGAAGCGACCAGTGCAGCCGCCGGCAAGAGGCAGTTCATGGTGCCATACTTCATATCCAACTTCCCCGGATGCACGGCCACGGCCATGGGCAAGGTGGAACGCTACCTGGAGGAAAACCACTGGAGTCTGCAGCAGGTCCAGGATTTCATTCCACTGCCCATGACCATGGGATGCGCGATGTATTGCTCCGGGGAGGCGCCGGACGGCACGCCCATCGATGTGAATCGCGGGCTTGCCGAACGACGCTCCCAGCGGAACATGCTAAGGAAACGGCACTAAACCGTCAGAATCCCACGCGCGGCGCCTCTCCGGTGCGTTTGCTTTCGCTCTCGGCGCGCAACGCCTTCAAATAGTCCCCATCGCCGGACGCGATGTAGTACATCTTCTGGCGGACCGTCCGGAAGTCGCCCGGTGTGAGATTCGGAATCGACGCCAGTTCCGCGCGTTCGTCCTCGTTCAGATCGCGTTCGAACATCCGGCGATAGAAGATCTCCTTGCCGACGCGGTCGAGGTACCCGAGTTCCATCTTGAACGTGAAACGTCGCATCACCGCCTGGTCGAGACGCTCGATGAAGTTCGTCGCTCCGATCATGACGCCTGAGAAATTCTCCATGCGGTTGAGGAGTTCGTTCACCTGGCTCACTTCCCACGTGCGAAAGGCATGATGCCGGTTGCTGAGCATGCTGTCGACCTCGTCGAAGAACAGTATCGCCCCACGGGACTCCGCCTCGGCGAAGGCGGCGGCGATGTTGCGTTCCGTTTGACCGACCCAGCAATCGAGAATGTTGCTGCCCATCATGACCATGAGCGGCTTGTCGACGGCGTTGGCCAGGTACTTGACGAATTCGGTCTTTCCTGCTCCCGGAGGACCGGACAGCAGAATATTCATGCGCGGAGTGTCCTTCTGCGGGGACTTGCCGCCCTCGTCGTAGAATTTCCGCACTGCTTCGACCAGCTTTTCAAGCGGAAGGCTGCCAGTGACGTTGAGCCCTTCCAGGCTGTAGTCCTTCGCCGGACGGATGACATTGTCTTTCTTCTTGGTGTCGATACCGACCTCGAGAAGACGGCAATGCGCGGCCATCAGCTTGTCGATATGGGCCTTCATGTCCTTCGGCTTGACCTTCAGCTTGACGAGGTTTTCCACGACGGTGGAGATGACTCCGGCGTTCACCGGATAGTTCTTGACCGCTTCCTCGATGGTCTCATCCGACAACTTCCCGGACAACCCGTTGTGGCCAAGGCAGTTGTGCCAGATGATCTTGCGCTGGTGATCCGAGAGCGGATTGAAGCGTACCGAGTAGTCAAACCGGCGCCGGCTCGACTCGTCGAGCACGCCTTCCGGAGTGTTGGATATCCATATGGTGGGCACGGTGCAGTCGTCGAGCTTCGCGTTGAGGCGGCTCTTGTCTCCCGCTGCCTCGGTATTGAACAGACTGCCGCCGGCCAGCATGCGGTCCGCCTCGTCGACTATCACGATTCCCTTCCCCTTGGCGATGCCTTTGGAGCAGTGCTCCAGCGCGGCAAAACGGAAGTTTACACCGGAGTGCTGTTCCGTTTCCTGGGATATCATGTAGCATGTCACACCGATGCGGTGGACCAACGACTTGGCGAAGCTCGACTTGCCGGTTCCCGGGTCTCCGTAAAACAGGATCTTCGCGGGATGTCCATCCTTGCTGGACAGGAGCTTCTGGAGGATGTCTCCGTGCTCCTTGGTGATCTCGTCGTAGAATTCCCAGGGCATGACCTCATCGTCCCCGACTATGCGGTACGACGAATTCGACAGCGGGGTGTTGTCCAGTCCGCAGAGGAAAGTCCCGAGATCCGGATTGAAATCGAGATCGTTGTCCAGACATTCGAATTTCATCAGGCGTCCGGTCCTCGCCAGGGCCTTGCGGACCTCGGCGTCCGGCAATCCGGTCGTCATGCAGAAGAAGCGGATGCGCGAACTCACATCGCCACGCGAGTAGCCGTTGAGAAACGGTACCTCCAGCTGCGAGGAGTGCAACAGATATGAAACCAGAAGCAACTGGGCCTCGTTCTCGGACAGTCCGAAGAAGTCGACAAGCTCATCGAACTTGCGGCGGAACACGCTTTTCTGCGTATTCCTGCATTTTGCAAGCTTGTCGTCAATGAGTCCGACCACGAACTTCATGACCTTGGTGCGCATTGCAGACGACTTCCTGTACAACGTCTGCAGTGCGTCGTCCGGGTCCGACATGTCGTCCCAAGGCGCGCCGTTCGGCAGGACATACGAATCGCGATTGCGGTCGTAGCGCAGGTCGAAGGCCTTCAGCATGCGCTGCCTGACCACGTTCTTGTCCAGCATGAAGACAATCAGCTCGAAGAAGTCGCTGTTGTCGATGGCGTCGCGATACCCGTTGCAAATGCGCCTGAAGAAGCAAAGCGCCGCATTGCGGGTAAAATCGTCGCCGGTATTTCGGACGGACACACCCTTCCGCCCAACGAGATCGTCGAAAATGTTGGAAATACTCATCTTCACCTCCTGCATATGGATTGTTTTTCACCGCCGCCCGAATGACACCAA
>JAKSOH010000033.1 GCA_024405675.1 Victivallaceae bacterium | reverse complement strand
TTGACGCCGCCCGGGGCAGCGGGTTCCGACTGCGCGCCCGATGACGCACGCCCATCAGCAGGGAGAGCGTCATGTTCGGTGCGATCATCGCGTCGGGATGCCGGCCTGGCATAGTCGGCGGCGATTCGCTGTTCTACTACTATCTTGGCATGTTCCTCTCCGTTCGCAGACAGAATTTCTTCAAACTGCTGGACCGCCACCTCAGCTGGAAGCAGTTGATTGCAATCAGCACGATTTCCGTGGTGGCGATGTACTTCCGCTATTCCGGCAATCCGGATCCGGACGTGCCGATGCTGGTGCAGCTGTCATCCGGACTGCTGCTCATGAAACTTTCCGGAATCATCGTCTCGTCCGAAAAATGGTTGAAGGTCACCGCCTTCCTCGGCGAGCAGTCTTTCTTCCTTTATTGCTCGCATGCCCCCATGTTGCTTTCGTTCTGCGGTGTGATAGCATGTGAAATGGTCCCGGACAATGCGCCCTCCTGGATAAGCATCACGGTGATTTTCATCGTCGGAATCGTCGATATCGTGCTGTGCACTTTGACGGGAATCCTGCTCCGACGCTTCTGTCCGTGGATTTTCTCGATTCTCACCGGCGGGCGCATCGCGACCGCCAAGTAAAGGAGTCGGCAATGCAGTATCTTGGCTTCGCCCTGGCGCATCTGGCGCTTCTAGCGTTCTACGGACTTTTCGGAATGACGCTGTTCCCCGGTTCCGTACGGGAAACAGAAGACCGCAACGAGTTGTTCGCGATCGCCCCGCTCATGGGGGCGGGGGTGTGGCTTGCGCTGACTGTCGGTATCGGGACAGTCGTCCCCTATGGCGCGCCATTCCTTTGCGCGTCGCTGGCGGCGATGGCGGCATGGATCGTCCATAGACGCAAGGCCCTGTTCCTCCCCGACGGGGCGAGGTTGTGGGCGCTGGCCGCCGTCATCGTCATCCTGTCCTCGTTGATGTCCTATGGCATCGCACCGCACGAGGAAAACGGGGGAATCTACTTCCTGCCGTGCATCTACGACCACATCAAGGCCGCAATCGTCGACTCCATCTCGGCGCACGGCCTTCCTCCAGTCAATCCCTGGCTCGCCGACGGCGGACATCGTCTGCCGCTGGTATACTACTACGGCTGGCACGCATGGGTCGCACAGCTGCCGATACTGACCGGATGCGACGCGTTTTTTGCCGAATGCGCGATGACCGGATTCACCTTTGCCATCGTCATGCTTGGCACCGCAGGATTCGCCGGTTTCTGCGACAAGAGGATGAACTGGGGCTGGGCCATTTGTCTGATCTTCCTAATCTTCTCCGACTTCGAATACGCCGACCTCGCGTCGAGTCTGCTGCCGAAATCGTGGACGGCGGTCTTCTCCACCGAGGGAATCCCCGGTTTCTGGAACTTGCTGAACAACTCCGTCTGGGCGCCGCAGCACATGTTCGCCGCGTCCATGGTGCTGCTGGTCCTCTGCGTGCATGGTGCATTGCTGAGGTCGGACAAGACCGCTGATTCCGCACCATTGACTGTGTTGCTCGGGATTCTCGCGGCGGCCGCGCTGCTGAACAGCGTCTATTCCGGAGCTTTCGCGCTGGTCGTGGTCGGCATGGTCATGGCATATGCCTACTGTGCCGACGGCGACTTCCGCGGAAGATTCAACGTAACGTTCCTCTGGCAGGTCGCGGCGCTGGCGATCTGCCTGGCGCTGACGGCGGCCTACCTTGCCTTCATGTTCTCGTATCCATCGGAAAAGTGCCCGCTGGAGTTCGGAATCATGCCGTGTTTCGGGAAGGTGGAGCACTTCTGGCAGTATCCCGTGTATTTCCTCCAGTTCTATTTTGCGATACTGCCAATGCGGCTGGGAATCACCTATGTGCTCGGTGTGCTGGCGATTTTTCTGCCAGGAGTGCTGCCGAAGCATCAACTGGTGGATTTTTTCCGGAAGTACGCCGTACTATGTCTGCTCTCGGTATTCTTCATGCACAGCACTTTCTACAGCAACGACTTCGGATGGCGGATACTCACCATCCCGCAACTGATTTTCGCCGTGCTGTCGGTCCACATGCTCCATTGGTTCTGGTGTCAGTGCGTCAGGATAATCAAGCCGAAGTGGATAGTGACCATTACGGCCGTGCTGCTGTGCGCGCTGATGTACCTGGCAAGCACCATGGATTACTACGCCTATCGCTCGCTGCAGAAGTTCGATCCGGCTTTGCACCGCGCATTCGCCCGCGCCGTGCCGGCATGGGACGTGGTGCGTTCGCATACATCCAGGGACGATCTAGTGCTCTGCAATCCGGCCGGTTTCTACGAAATCGGCAAGATCTACAACAGTTCGCAGTCGACCAACGTGTTCTTCTCCGTGTATGCGCACAGGGACACGCCGATCGCCGATTTGATATTCTCAAAGTGCTATTCGGAGTTTTCCCCCCAGGACAGGCTTGAGAAAATTCACGGGCGCGTGGTGGCGGTCTTTTCCGGGAATCCGTCCCGGGCGGACGCCGACTATCTGGCAGACGAGTTAAAGACGCGGGCCCTGGTCGTGACTCCGCTGGACGGATTGTGGAGCACCCCGGGCGAAATAGAAAGGCGCTTCCCCAACAAGGAGGAGACTAATGACTACAGGGTGTACTGGAATTAACGGAGGAGCGCCGCGGCAGCCCGCGGTTTCGGCCGTCGGAACCGGACGCCGGATGGAACTGGACATCCTGAAGGTGATCGCGATCTTCGAAATGATCGCCATGCATCTGCAGGAGATAGTCTTCAGCTTCAATTACAACGACCGCGCGTTCGTCCAGAACTCCTGGTGGATACTCTTCCTCGGCAACGCGACGTATCTCACGGGGACTTTCGGTTTCATGTTCTCGATGGGATGCACGATTCCGTTCAGCCGCCGGAACGACCCGGCGGCGAACATCCGCCGCGGCATCGGACTTCTTGCGGCCTGGCTGTCCGTCAACGTCCTGCGGACCATGTCCTTCTCGCTCCTGCGGCATGCGATGCAGGGCGTTCCTTTCCGTGACAGCCTGATGTTCGTCGTGGCCAACGACGTGCTCTGTTTCACCGGATTGTTCTTTCTCCTGTACGGCGGCCTGCAGAAGGCCAACTTGTCGCGGAGGACCATCCGCCGCGTCATCGAGGCGCTGTTCGTCATCGCGCAGCTGCTGGGGGACTGCGGCCGTTTTCTTCCGCGGTGGGCATACCCGCTTTTAGGCGGTATCGTCGATATCGTCGGTTTCTCGTCTTTCCCGTTGCTCAACTGGGGGATCATCGTCATGGTCGGCGTGGAATGGGGCACGTTCCTGCTCGGCGGCGAGGACAAGACGAAGACCTACGGCGTACTGACGGAACTAGGGGCGGCGGCCACGATACCGATGCTCGTCTACATGCAGTCGCGCGGGATGCTGGAACCGGAGGTCATGCTGAAGACGATTGCAGATCCGTTACGCATGCATCACGCCAACATCATCTCTGTGTCGTGTGCCGCGGCCGCCGTCGCGTTGCAGATCGGTTTGTTCTACTTCCTGGCGCAGGCGCTGCCGGAATGCATCAACCGGTGGATATCCGCGGTCGCGGGAAAAATATTGCATATATACGTGGCGCACTGGATAATACTGCCGTGGCTTGGGTTCCTGCCGTGGCTGCGCTCCGGGCGCGCAGGAATCGGCAAGGTCGCGCTCGTCACGCTGGCGCTATATGCGACGAGCTACGTCTGCGCCACTATCTATGCGAAGGCCCGGTCGAACTTGAGGCGTCAGAAGAAGGCATAGCTCCGGTCCGGCGTCTCCGGACCTGCCGGCGCGAGTCTGCCGCTGTGCCACGCGTATCTCCCTGACGCGGCGGTTTTTAAATTTCCCATGGAATGCGCTCTTTTTCATGCCGGTTGCCGTTTTCGCTTGCAATCATGGCGAAAATCGACATAGTAAGTTTCGAGAATTCCGGCATCCAGTCCGGTTGCCGACAATGAGGATATATGAAATTGCCGTGACTTCGCGTCTTCCCCACGGGTCGTTTTTGTTCCCGGTGCGGCGCGGATACAACAAAGGAGCGGAAAATGAAATTCAAAAAGTCTCATAAAATATTGTGCATCTGCGTTGGAATCGTATTGTTGCTGTGCGGATCGTACGCTTTCCTTTTGAGCGAGTTCGCCATCAGGCGCATCTGGCTGCCGGTCGCGGGACGTTGCGCGAATGCGGAGATGTCCGTCGAAAAATGCTCCGTCTCACTGTTCGGGAAGGAAACTTTTACCGCCAGCGGATTTTCAATGCGCGGCGATGGTCTGGCGGTCTCTGTGAAGGGCGTGGCGCTGTCGGCAAATCCGATTGCGGCGGCCTTGGGTTCCCGGCTGGACGTTGAATCGCTCGATGTCGACGGATTGAACGTCGATATCTCGGAAGCGAAGGCCGCCCCCGTCACGGAATCGAAGCATAGGGCGGCGCGAGACAATCGGGCAGGGGCGGCGTCGTCCGGCCTGCCGTTGCGCATAGGAAAGGTTTCGGTGACAAACTGCGCGGTATCGTGGAGGAACGGCAATGGCAACAACATCAGTTTCTCCAACGCCGGTTTGTCCCTGGCCGGACTTTCGTCCGGAAAGGAAGCGACCATCGAACTCGCGGGCAATCTTTCCGTGTCGACCCCGAAGGCGACGCTGGATACGACGAAGGCCTCGGTGAACGTGAAGTTCAAGACGCCGGACGCGTACCGTCTGCCGGAAAGCTTCATGGCGGACATCTCAACCGTTCCTGCCAGGCTGACGGCATCCGGCATGCCGGATCAAGCCGTGGGTCTGGCCGCGGGCGTCATGGGAACTTGCCGCGACAACCGGATTTCGGTAGAAAAGGGATTCCTGAGCCTGGATTCCGACAAGAACGGAAAGCTGATCGACCTGCGGTTCGGAGGAACCGTAGACACGAAGGCCGGGACCGGGGAGATTCCCGGAAAGCTGCGCGTCGGTCCGTCTGGGACCGTCGACGCCATTGTTTTCGCCGCGACAGGCAAGGAAGTCGACGGATTCTTCCTGGAGAAGGATTTTTCCATCGTTGCGAAGGACGGGAAGCTGACGACCGGCATTACTGCGAAGGCGGGGGCGAAGCGGTTGGCGGTCGGATCCGGAAACGATGTTTCGGTATTCGCCAATCCGGAGTTCAATTTCTCGTCGACTGCCGACTGCGGCCAATCGTCGATTTCCGTGCGGCAGGGCAAGTGCTCCGTCGCGTACGCCACGTCCGGCGGCCGCGCGGCCACGACGCTTTCGTTCTCCGGGAAATTTCATCCGTCCAGCGGAGACTTCGAGGCGGATATAGCCGGCGACCTGGCGAATCCGGCGCTGATGTTCAAGAGCGAAGCGCTCGCCGGATACGCAAAACTCAAGCCGTCGTTGAAACTCAAGGGAAACTGGTCCAGAAACGCCTTGTCCATCGTCGCCACGGCGGCGGAAGGCGACTATCTTGTGCGAATATCGGGAAACCTGAGACTGGCCGCGGACGCCGTACGGCTGGACAAAATCGACATGTCGCTGGACATGGCGGGGCGCGAACAGGCAAGGATCGGGGTTTCCGGAGTCATCCCCGGCGATGGCGATCTGGCGGGGGTGAAACTGCGGATTTCCGTCGCAAAAAATCCGACGGCCGGCGGATCCTCTCCGGCGGAGAAGGCACTCAACAGTTCGAAGCTTTCGCTGGATGGCGAGATCGATGGCGGGAACATCCGGTGCAAGTTCGACGGTGGCGTGGAATGGAACCGGCATATGCTGGATGCAAATGGCGATGCCCAAATTCGCATCGACGGCGGAAAGCCCCGGGATATGAAGGTTTCGATGAATTTGAATGGCGACGGGAAAACCATGACGGATCTGGACGTGTCGGGAAAATATCCGAACTTCAAGGTCGTCTCGAAGCGAATCGATGTCGACCGGATGCTGGGATTGCTCGACGCCGGCGATTCGAAGAATCCAGGCGGGACGACCCGCGACGAGGCGTCGGCAACGAAAGGCAAGGCCGGCAAGTCACACGCGGGGCTTGAAAAGCAACCGGAACCAGGAGCGCTGGATCTCACCGGAATAGACGGTTTGAATATCGCCTTCGACCTCAGGAACGTGACATATACTTCCGATCTGAGCTGCGCGGTATCCGGTGTCATTGGAATCAAGGGCAATGTCATGACCATCGGCAATGGCGGATATGCCATCAATGGTTCGAAGGGAACCATTGCCGCTTTGGTGGATGTCGGGAAGGATGACGGGTGGCCGTACGAATTCAAGACCGGCCTGTCGGAACTTGACATCGCGCCGGTAATGAAGGCCGTCCGCCGGAGACCGAGACCGGGGGTCGGCGGGAAGATCGGGAAACTTGAAATCAAACTATCAGGCCGCGGGTTCACCTCCTACGACCTGATGAAACGTTCCACCGGATCGGTGGCCGTGGATGCAGGGAATCTAGCCATGTCCGTGGGTGAAATGACAGAAGGAACGGTTATGTATCTGTTGTTGATGCCGATAAAGTACATTCCCGATCTCATGGCGTTTTATCCGGCGTTCGTCTCGACAAACATTGGACAGACCCTTGATAAATATTCCAGGAGGATACTGCCGGTGATTTCCGGACAGGATAACCTGATATTCGGGAACGGCCGGCTGAGGGCCTCCATCGGGAACGGCCGGCTCGATATACGGGAACTCCGCATGAGCGACGGGCTGATTCCGGAGGAACTTGTCACCGCCAGTTTGGAACTTCCGGACGGGCGGCTTGAAATGCAATCCAGCATGCAGCTGGACAGTGTCTCAATACCGATTGCGGTAAGCGGGACGCTGGCCGTTCCAAAACCGGACCTGGCGAAAACCGGACAGATGCTTTTCGGGAACACGGTCAAGGACATCACGAGCGATCCCGGGAAGGTAAGGGACACCATTCGCAACGTACAGCAGATAATCGAGTTGTTCTAGCGCGTGCCACTGCCGCCGATTGTTCGAATAGAGCAGGGCGACAATGTCTTGAACTGCATGTTCCCCAGGCGTTGGGCTCAAACGTCGTCTTGCACAACCTCGCCAATCTCAATCCGTTCAATATGAACGATTTTTGTCCAATATGCGCTATGTTTTGGACGATAATGAAACATGCAACTACGGGGAACCGGCGGCCGCGCCGCGTATGATATCGTTCTAGCCTGCGTCAAGTCCGAAATCGGGAAATTCAGCGGGGCGGATGCCTGGGAATCATATCCTCCCGCAGGGCGCCCCTCGGTCCTGGCAATCCTTTGACCGAAGAGAGCGCCTCAAGGAAGGCACGGGATGCGCGACCTTCCATGGGCGCGTTGGCTGCCACGGCAAAATGATATCTGTTTTCAGCGTCGGCCGGGGATATGCAGTTTGTCGCACAGTTTCGGCAGCAACGGACGTTCGATGAATCTCTGGCGCAGCAATTCGATGATGGCGCAACCGAAGTACACGGCAAGGACGGACAGCACCGGGTAGAGAATGTAATGTTCCGCTCCGTAATGGTTGACGTTCTGGAACAGATCCCTCCAGAGGAAATGTCTCATTTCCCAGGAATTGGCATGGATTGTCAATACGCCGAACGTGGCCGATGCAAGGGTGTTTATGATTCCGGACCGCGGAATCTTCATGTTCTTGAAACAGAAGAACGACGACACGCCAATGGCGAGCGCCAATATCTTGTTGGAGTCGCTGAGCAGGAAACAATGCGTCACATGAAGGGCGGGGGATATGCTGTCGGACCACTTGGCCCAGGCGATTACGCTTGCGATGCCAAGGAACAGGGAGACGGCAAACGCAGCCCAGCAGGTTTTGGAATCAGATGTCCATTTCGGCGGATAGAACCGCAAATAGGATGCGATGAAGAACAGTATCGGGAACCAGATGAGGTAGTCGCATGTCGACGCCATTCCCGGTATAGACGGATAAATGGAGTAGGCGCCGACGCAAAGGCAAACCAATGCGAGATGTTGTTTTTGCGTCAATGCCGAGACCATCGTCTTCAGCAACGGCAGGGACAGGAAGAACAGCAGGTAGCAGCTGGTGAAATAATCGCTGTTCGTTCCGGTGCTAAACGGGGAGATCAACGAGACTATCCTGAGATAGTCGACCGATTCGCCCCTTCCGAATATGCGGAACAGCGCGAGAAAGAGGAAGTTGTAGAACAGGATGAGGAACACGAAGTGCGCCAGTTTCCTCCAGCTTATGTCCGATTTGCACATGAACCATCCGGTTATGAACACGAAGGTGTTGATGCAGGTCTTGCCCCATGCCCCGAACAGCAGGAAGAAAACGGCCCTGGAATCCAAGTGGTTAGCCAACGCCACATCGAGCAATGGCATGTCGTTGACGTCTTGAATGCCAGAGTTCACGACGTAATGGTGCGCAATAATCAGCAGGATGCCTATTATGCGCAGGAGTTCCAGATTGGAATCGCGCATGTTTCCGGAAGTTGTCTTAACGCTCTGCATATTTCTCACCACGTTTGGTTAAAGTTTTCGCAATCGTCCAGTTCCGCCTCATGCGGGATGTAAAAACATCGGTTAAGATACACATGGCGGATAGATTTCTCAAACAACTTTTAAAATCCGGACGCGATTAATGTGTATGACGCAGAAAATCGTCCTCGCTTTTGCAAAGAGGAAAATCATATACGCCAATATGGCAATGCAGGGGCCGTGCCCCAAGGCATCTTGATCTGCAATTCTACAAAAGAAGTAGAAAATCAGTTGAGGACCGGATTGCCGGCAAGTCCGCGCCCGCCCACGAGCCGGCCGCCCAGCCTGTCAATGTCCAGAAGACCCAGGGAGAAGGAGGGGGAGGCCTTCGAGAAGCAGGTGAAGTACTTGCTGAGTTTGACCGGTCGCAGGGGAATCAGCCCGGTCCAGCTCGCCCGTCAGCACGGCGCAGCATCCATCGGGGACCTCGACCGCCCCGGGCGATCCAAAGGTCAAGACCACGATCAGCATCGGCTCGGCTGCCACGGCAACCATTGCGGGCATTGACAAGGTGTCCTCGCTGAAAGTAGCGGCCGGCAAGAACAACAAGACTACAGGGCACCCCCGACAAGACCTCGTTGAAGGTTGGTGGAACGCTCTCCGGCACCGACGGACCGACACCTACGCTTTCGGAAACGACGTGACGGCGACGTTCGGAGCCATAGACATGAAGGGGGCCAATGACAAGGACAAGCTGACAATCGGCAAGGGATTAGATATCATGGCGAAGGATGTCCGGGGCGTGGAGATTGTGACGCTGGACGACATATCTACGTTCGGCCTCGGCTCCGGGGGCATTCAGGACAAAATTACCGGCTCGGCCAAGGACAACACCCTGTGTTTCGATGCCGGGGGACACGTCAGGGAAGTGGATCTCGGCAAAGGAGACGATCTGATTTCATTCACGCTGGATAACTCCAAGTTGACGGAAGCGGATTCCTGGACGGCCATTGACAGTGCCTCGGAGTCGAGCAGTACAATATCAACGGCCTGGCGTTCTCGATAGGAGACACCCCCATTCTCATCGGCAACGACCTAGCGGCCAGCGTGGAACTTGCCGACAACTCCGCTCTCAAGGTGATTGTCTCAAAACCGGGCAGCCGGCCTGATGCGTTGACCGATGACTAACCCAACTTCGGCAAATGGCACTATGATTGATCTCGAAAATCGGCATTTTGACCATGAAATGTCAAGCGGAAATTACGCTTTTTCTAGAAATCCAGGGGAAATACGTCTGCCGACGACCTATATCGTTAGGCGTTTAGGGGAATCCAGGTTTCAATGAACGCAGTACAACTACCAGCAAGACGCTTCCGATGTGACCGGTTTCATCGCCTCCGCCGACGGTCGCGCCGCCTTTAAGCATAAGCGGACCTTCGGCGTCGGGCGGTTGTGAGTACAATGCGATTTACAAATTCATTCCGTCGGCGATAAAATCACGCAGATTAAGATGCTTGATTCCGTTACGTCGTAACAACAACGCGTCAAGCGTAAATAGATATTTCGGATAATTGTCGCGAATGGCTTCCAGCACACGGTATTCCCGTTCTTCGGTTTCGGGAGCAGCAACGGTCATAGCCACTTGCGCATAATAGTAGTTGCCGTCTTTGGCGATGATGAAGTCGCATTCCAACTTCCCGATTTTGCCGACGCTAACCTTGTAATTGTGCGACAACAAATAGGTATAGAGCATGTTTTCCAACACGGGACCGTAATTTATGCGCGCATCGGTATTGGTGGCAAAGTAAAGCCCCAGGTCGGCGAGATAATACTTCTCTCCACCCCCCAAGGAACGGCGCGATTTCAAGTCGAAGCGATTGCAACGATACAGAATGTTCGCCTTCTCCAATATCTCCAAATAATGCTTTAGCGTCTCTGTCTTTATGTTCGTTTGATAGTGACGACGCAAATCATCGGCGATATTTTTAAGGTTTGTTGTACCGCCGAAATTGTTGATGACGTAGGTTTTGACCCGATCGAAAGCGAGTTTATTTCCGATCCGCCGCCGCCCTTTGACATCCTTGACCAGAATTTGCTCCTGCAAATTCGACAAATAAGTGGAAATTGCTTCATCGTCGGTAAATTCCAATGTCTGTGGAAATCCGCCATTGCGGATGTAGCGGTTAAAGGCTGCGTTTACGTCTATTAAGGTTTCGCCCCGCCAACGCCGCATTGCAAGGTATTCCTGAAAATTAAGCGTGAACACGGGGATTTCCACATAGCGTCCGGTCAGTTTTGTCATCAGTTCACCGCTGAGTAAATAAGAATTGGATCCCGTAATGAAAATGGAAAAATTCCCTTCCTCGCGATAAGCGTTGACGATTTCTTCAAAGTTGCGAACATTTTGTATTTCGTCGATGAAGAGATATTTGTAATCGCCGCCCGCATTTTTCTCCTCTATAGCGGCTTCCAACTGTTCGGGCGTCCTTATGCTTTTATAGCCGCGTTTGTCCAGATTGAAATAGAGAATATCCTTGTCGGGAACGCCCGACGACCGCAATTCGTCCATAACGCTGAGCATAAGACAAGATTTTCCGCAACGCCGAATGCCGGTAATGACCTTGATCAAGTCGCTATGGTAAAACGGGCGGATTTTTTGCAGGTAATATTCCCGCTTAAAGACTTTTTTCATTATGCGCATCTCCACGATTATCTCAAGCAACGCTGTAATGTTTCGCCGCGACTTGTTTATTGCAAGTTAAATTTTCTGTTAAACAGCGTTTAACGGTGGTGTTTTTATGTTTTTTGACAAAAGTACCACCGTTAAATACAAAACAACACAACGCCGCATCGTATGCAGGGATTAATATTCAATCGGCGACGTCCTTCGACCGGCACAACACATCCAGACTTTCGGTGCAAGCGTGTTTTGATTTTAATCCGACGACAGCGGAATAGCGGAGCGAAATCACCGCATCCTCTATTTCATACCCGACCGGACAAAAAAGAAGCGGGATTTTTCAAAGTCCGTGACGGCCATGCCGACGACAAAACATAAGCGGACCTTCGGCGTCGGTCTGTTGTGATGTCGCGCTGTCCGTCGGTCCTGCTGCATGCAGGGATTTGAACACTCTTCCGGCAACCCGCAGGCGTGGGTATGTAGATTCTGTGTTTCGGGCATTTCCGCTTTCCGGTTTCGCCTCAAAACGGAACTTCTTGTTGTTGTCCGAAATTTTGTGAAAAGCACTGGTAGTTGGAAACGTTAACGACAAAATTACCGACACAGTTTAACCGTTTTTTCCAGTAATCTTCTCACTCCGCTGAATTGGCAAATCGTTTCAGGATAATTCTTGCCACCTTAGTCACACCAACACGTACCTGCAGTGTCCGCTCAAGTACAAGTTCCGCTATGTCGACCGCATTCCGGCGGAGAGGACGTTCTCGTGTCTTCCCTTCGGTCGGTTGATCCATGCGGCCTTGTCGGAGAAGGCCCGTAGCGGAGCGTCCTTCACGGCGGAGGCGGCCAGGCGCTGGTTCGGCGAGTATCTCGAAGCGGAGATCTGCACTACGGAGAACCTCGTCTGGAAGGACGGGGAATCCCTGGAGTCTTTGACTGCGCTTGGAGAGAAGATGCTCGATGCCGCATTGGACTGCTGGGACTACGAGTACGAGGTCAAGTCGGTCGCCGAAGCGTTCAGTGTCGAAGTACCTGGATTGAGCAGGCCGGTCATCGGAGAGTTCGACCTGGTTACGGAGAACGAGAGCGAACCTTGCATCGTCGATTGGAAGACGGCGGCGAGCAAGTGGCCGATGGGCAAGGTCGACTACGATCTCCAGGCGACCGTGTTCAGCTACGCCTACCGGAAGATCCACGGGACGGTTCCGGTGTTTCGGTTCGACGTCATCACCAAGGCGAAGACCCCGACGGTCAACTCGTATTTCACGGTGAGGACGCAGGACGAGCTGGACCGGTTCGAGCATCTGGCACGGCAACTGGACAAGGCGATCTCGGACGGACACTTCTATCCAAACGCCGACATCCAGCGCTGCTCCGGATGCCCGTACAGGGAGGCGTGCCTGAAGTCGATGTAGAACGTGTGGTAGCGCGGAGCCGGTGCGGCCGCGTCCGGAAGGTCACCGAAACTCGCAGGCGGCGGTTCCCTTCATCGGGCCCGCCGTTGTTTTGTTTGTCCAACGTTCCGGCGAATTGCACTACTGGGGTCGGTTCGGCCCCAGGTCTTTTTTACTATTGAAAAGCGGTGTCGGCGAGAGTAGGTTACTGAAGGATGACATTATGGGAATTGTTTGTTCCAAACAGGAGGACATGCCATGGGCCTGGATGACAAGAAGCTATACGAAGACGTGCTGTACGAGGGGTTGGAAGGACATGACGCGGCTGCCTTGGGAGAGGCCGTCGCTAACAACGGGTACACTTACACGACTCCGCAGACGGTGTCGAGTGGCAGTGCGAGTTACGTGAAGGATGTGTTCGGGAATATAACAGATGATAGTGCGTTGAGTGTGTACGGAGGAGCCACTGCAACCATTGATGCAAGCACCTTCTCCGGCAACACCGCTTTCGACGGCGGCGCGATATACAACACCGCCGGCACAGTCAACGTGACCGGCAGCACCTTCACCGGCAACTCGGCCCCTGATAGCGGCGGCGCAATATACAACATCTCCGGCACCGCCTACGTGACCGGCAGCGAGTTCTCCGGCAACACCGCCGGCACCGGCGGCGCGATCTACAACACCGGCACGGCGACGATCGAGAACAGCGTGTTCTCCGACAATGCCGCCGTTCGCGGATTCGCCAAAGGTGGCGCGGTATACAACACCGGCACGGCGACGATCACGGACAGCGCGTTTTGCGGCAACTGGTCATGGGATGGGAGCGCGGTATACAATCACAACACCGGCGTGATGTCTGTGACCGGCAGCACGTTTTCCGGCCACATAGGCTTCGACGTCGGCGCGATTGAAAACGACAACACGATGACGCTTGCGGGCTGCGTGTTCTCCCAAAACACATGCGACAACGCCGCAGGGGCGGTGTTAAACGTCGGCGACGCCACCGTGACGGGCTGCTCCTTCACCGGGAACACGGCGGGAATCGGCGGAGCGATATATAACTTCAACGCCGGAACCATGTCGATCTCAAACAGTTCATTCGCCACCGAAACCGACACCATCTACAATGCCGGCACCATGGCCTTCGGCGGAACCATCCGGACCGCGGCCAACGTCACGTCGACCAAAGCGATCACGGTCGAACCGGGAGCGGAGCTGGTTCTCGATCTGTCGGCATACGCGGGGACGACAACGAAGGAACTGCTCACCGATTTCGATACCATGTTCGGCTCGTCCCAGTCCAATCTCACCATTTCCATCAATGTGGCAGAGAACCAAAAGGGAACCTATATCCTGGCAACCGGCGTCTCCTCGTTAGCGCAACGTGAATTCACTGTCACAATCGACGGGGATACCCCGGAGAGTCTGGTCGTCGAAGTCGGAAGCACGACGCAACGTGGTGACGTGCAGTACTCGCTTGACCTCACTGACGGGACGCTGTCTTTGTCCATCGTCGACGGCCATCCCGAGGAGGAACAGTCCGTCATCACCGTGGGTGTCGGCACCACCCATCGCGACTATTTGAAAAAACATGTCACCGGTCTCAAGCTGCTTGACGTCAAGACCGCTGGAACGTTTGAGGGTACCATTCTCGAGACCCAGGAGGGCAAGGCCAATGTGAAGATTGCCAATGACGGCAAAGTGGAAATAAGCGAACTCAAGCAGCATAAGGACGGCAGCCAGACGACAATCGTGATGAAAAAGAACGCCACGCTCGTTGTCTCTGGCACCAATGGAATGTCCGGCATTGCCAAGTTGACGACCGCGGACAACTGCGTTGTAAACGCGACAACGGGAAGCTTTGTCGGTACGCAGGGCAACGACTCGCTGGTCATCGGGAAGTCCGGTACCTTTTACATCGACGGCATACTGGATTTGGCCGATGGCAAGAACAAAATCGTGGCGAAGGCCAGTTCGGTGGTCTACGTGAACGGAGAGATGTTCGGCGTGCAATCGCTTACACTTGCGAACGGAGCCAAGGACAAGGGAAAAACCTATCTGGTCACATACGGCGTTGCCGGCACCTCCAACAAGGACAAGATTGCAATCGGGAAGTCCGCATGGCTCTTCGGGGAATATATCGATCTGGCAGATGGCGACAGCTCGTTGTCTGTAGGCGGAGCCGGTTCGAAGCTCTTCGTCAGTCATGGCCTTTCCGGAATCAACTCGCTAAAAGTGGGGAACGGCACCGCGCCAACGGAAAACGGCGCCGCCGTGGTCAAGATCGGCGGCAAGCTTTCCCTCGAAGGCGCCAAGAAGAACACTCTCTCCATCGGAAAATTCGGAACAGCCACCATCGGCAGTGTCGATATCAACGCCAAGGCGACCGTGACCATCGGAGCCAACGGGACGGTGACCATGCGCGGCGACAAACTCGAAAACATATCCAAGCTTACGGTTGCGGCCGGAGCCAAGTACAAGGACGAGGAAAAGAACCCGCAACAAGGCCACACCATCTTCGACGCCGGCAGCGCGACCATCTTCGGCACCACCGCGAACGACACGCTGTCCTTTGGCAACTTCAGCAGCGTGACCCTCCACGACCTCGGCAGCGTGACTCTCAAGAGCATCGACCTCGGGGACGGCAAGGATACGCTGAACATCGGCGGCCAGGGCGTGGTGTTCGACGCGCGTGACATCGACAACATCTCCACGTTCAAAGTGGCGGCAGGCAAGTCCGCCATCGCGGCGGAGAAGGCCGATGTGGACGTCTGGAACATCACCTTCGACCAGGTGTCGAACAAGCTCGACATCGGCGCATTCGCTGATTTCACGGCCTGGGATATCTCATCCACGCTGGACAATCCAAATGTCAAGACGACGGTCAGCATCGGTTCCGGCGGCACGGCGAGCATCTCCTCCATCAACCAGGTGTCCTCGCTCAAGCTCGCGGCCGGAAAGAAGCCAAAGACCGGCGACGTGGAGAAGACCACGCTCAGGGTCAGCGGCGAGCTCAAGGGCACCGATGGCAACGACACCTACGCCTTCGGAAACGACGTGACGGCGACATTCGGAGCCATAGACATGAAGGGTTCAAATGACAAGGACAAACTGACCATCGGCAAGGGATCCGAGGTCATGGCTGGAGATGTCCAAGGCGTGGAGATCGTGACGCTGGGCGACGGATCCACGTTCGGCCTCGGCTCCGGGGACATCCAGGGCAAGATCACCGGCTCGGCCAAGGACAACACCCTGGTCTTCGAATCCAATGGTTTCGCCAAGGAAGTGGACCTCGGTAAGGGGGATGATGCAATCTGGTTCAATTTGGACGGCGCACAGTTGGCAGTTGGATACCACACGGCCATAGGAAGCTGCCTGAACGTGGAGAAATACTACATCAACGGCAAGGAGGTCCTGGCCGGCGGTATTGCCGTGGATATCGGCAATGAACTGATGGCCAAGTTGGAGCAGAACGGGCAGGAAATAGGATTCACTGTCAGTATAAAGTGAATGTCGGCATGACGCCGAACATTGGAGATTGGCCATGACATGGGGGTGTGATGTTACGTAGAAACAATATGATGTCGCCCGTAATGGTGATGTTGTTGGTGGCCTTGATGGTGTTTGTGATAGGCCTTGTGATTTCCTTAAGCTTAAAGAGTTCAGAGGTCGAGCAGAAGCAGGAGAACTTGGAGCCGCAGGAAAAAAGCAGAGTAATGTCAGCCACTGAACGCTTGCTTCGTCTGCGTCTTTTTCATGACATCGAATGCAAGGACATTGTTAACATCCATAAAAC
>JAKSOH010000032.1 GCA_024405675.1 Victivallaceae bacterium | reverse complement strand
ATGTCGCGGGCCCGCATCATCGCGGACTGCGTGGCTAGTTCGGCATTGGAAATCATGCGGATCTCACGCATGGTCTTGAACTCCCGTTTCGGGAAAGGCCGTTCCACCGTGGTTACCTCGATTCCCGCTTCGCGGAGCCGGTCCGCCCAGTAGACGGGGAAATCCCTTGGCACGGTGAATCCATTGGGCGCGTGACGTCTGGCGATTTCCAGGAGACGCGTCATGAGATCGCGTCCGTATTCATCGTCTGGAAGCACCTCGACTCCAGGTGTGACGTCGCCGCGTGCCCTATCGAATTCCAAGGGTGATGCCAGCATGGCGCGCCTGGATCCGGATACGAAGCATACGATGTCATCCGGGCTGGAGAATCCGGTCGCATAGAGAACGTCGGGGGACTTCTCTCCGGAGCCAATCATCAGCAGTGTCTTTTTGTCCATGAAAATTGAAAACTCCTCACGTTCGACTTATTTTAAATGGTAAGAATATAACTTTGTTTCCATTCATAAACAACAGGAGGTTTGAAAATGAAAAAGGTTCTGGTCACCGGCGGCGCCGGCTACATAGGCAGCGCATGCTCCGAATATCTGCTCGACCACGGCTACGAAGTGGTGGTGTTCGACGCCCTCATCACGGGGCATCGCGATGCGGTCGATCCGCGCGCACGCTTCGTCGAGGGCAATCTTTGCGACCGGGACAATCTCATCGAGTTCTGCAAGAAGGAAAAGTTCGACGCGGTCATGCACTTCGCCGCCTTCAGCCTTGTCGGCGAATCGATGAAGAATCCAAGCAAGTATTTTACCAACAACCTGGCCAACGCCATCAACCTGGCGGATGCCGCAGTCCAATGCGGAGCGTCCAACTTCGTCTTCTCCAGTACCGCCGCCACTTTCGGCCAGCCGGAGCGCATTCCGATCAGCGAGGACGATCCGCAGAAGCCGATCAATCCGTACGGAGAGTCGAAGCTTTGTTTCGAAAAGGTTCTGCGCTGGTACAGCGAAATCTACGGCATCCGTTACACGGCGCTGCGTTATTTCAATGCGGCCGGTGCCACCAAGGTGCACGGAGAGGATCATCGCCCGGAATCGCATCTCATACCGATTGTGTTGCAGACGGTACGCGGAAAGCGCGACAAGCTCATGCTGTACGGCGACGACTACGATACTCCGGATGGCAGCTGCATTCGCGACTACATCCACATCCTCGACCTGGCGCAGGCCCACGAACTGGCGTTGAGCGCCCCGCGCAGCGGCCACTACAACCTTGGAACCGGCAACGGGCTCTCTGTCTACGAAATCATTCGCGCCGCGGAGAAGGTCACGGGCAAGAAGGTCAATTTCGAAGTGGCGCCGCGTCGTCCCGGCGATCCGGCTCGCCTCATCGCCTGCAGCGATCTCGCCCGCAAGGAACTCAACTGGAAGCCCTGCTACGAGTCGGCCGAGGCCATCATCGAATCCGCCTGGAAGTGGCAGCTCGACCATCCGGAGGGTTACGCCAGGTGAACTGGTTCGAGCTCGGACCGTTTGCCGTAGTAGATGTCGAGACCACGGGGCTTCGCAACGATGACCGGATTGTCGAGATTGCGGCAATGCGAATTGATCTCGACGGCAGTGTGACCGAGTTCGAGTCGCTCGTGAATCCGTTGCGTCACATTCCAGGCTGTTGTGTGGCGGTGCATCACATTGATGACAGCATGGTCGCCGATGCGCCGGCGTTTTATGAAGTCGCTCCGCAGTTTCTCGAATTCTGCGATGGCGCGAAACTAGTGGCGCACAATGCGACATTTGACATGAGATTCATTCAGCACGACCTGATGCGGTGCGGTTTTCCGCAACTGGATGTGGGAATTCTCGATACTGTCAAGTTGTTGAAGGGGTCGCATCCCGGACTTTCCTGTTATAGATTGCAGTTCCTCCGCAATTATTTCAATTTGAAGGACAGGGAAGGG
The DNA here is from genome assembly GCA_024405675.1 of Victivallaceae bacterium. Taxonomy (GTDB): domain Bacteria; phylum Verrucomicrobiota; class Lentisphaeria; order Victivallales; family Victivallaceae; genus UBA1784. Next base: position 14,560 of record JAKSOH010000032.1, on the reverse strand, counting down.
GATGTGGCGCATCGCGCCGGCTCTGACGTCTATTGGGAGATGCAGCTGCTGCAGATTTCAATCGAACGCTCGCTGGAAGTCAACGGCTCCAAGCTCTGAGCATCTCGATTTCCGTTGCCCAGAGACCGGGGTCTGGAGTCTCCAGGACAAGCGGTATCTCGTCTATGCGCGGATCGGAGGCGATTCTTCTGAAAGCCTCCTTTCCCAGCGAACCCATGCCGATGGATGCGTGACGGTCCAGATGTCCGCCGGGGATTCCCGCGGCATCGTTGAGATGCATCGCCGACAGATATTTAAAACCAATTCTTCGTTCGAATTCATCCATGGCGGACGCATATCCGTCATCCGTGTCCAACCGATATCCGGCAGCGAAGGCATGGCAGGTGTCGATGCAGACACCGGTGCGTTCCGGCATTCCGACTTTCTCCAGCATTTCCGCCAGCTGGGCGAAGCTGTACCCCAGCACGCTACCCTGTCCGGCGGTGTTCTCGAACACGGCCTTGACTCCGGGAACCTGTGTCAGAGCATCCCTGACGCATTTCGCGATATTGGAAATCGCCTGTCCGTCCGAAATCTTGCCGAGCGAACTTCCCGGATGGAAGTTGAGCAGAACCAGTCCGAGCGCGGCGCAACGCTCCAGTTCCCTGGCGAACGCCTCGGAGGCCGCGGCGCGCTTGGCGTCGTCCGGCTGGGCCAGGTTTATGAGATAGGTGTCATGCGGAAGAATCTGAGCCAGGCCGATGCCGGATTCCTTGCAATTGGCCTTGAATGCCGCCGCAGTTTCCTCGGAAATCGGCGGAGCCGACCACTGACGCTGGTTCTTGGTGAACATGGCGAAAGCGTCGGCTCCGATGGCAGCCGCATTGAGCGGAGCGTTCTCGAGACCGCCGGCTGCGCTGACATGGGCGCCGAAGTGCTTCATGGCGTCAGTTCTTGAAAACGAAGTAAACGGCCCCGCACATGCAGAGCGCCGCCCACAGGTAGTTCAACCGTATCTGCTCCTTTAGGAAGAGCACGGAGAATGGCACGAACACGGAGAGGGTGATCACCTCCTGCATGATCTTGAGATGCGCCGGCTTGAGTCCGCCGGCATGCCCGATGCGATTTGCCGGCGTCATCACGCAGTACTCGAAGAATGCGATGAGCCAGTTGATCAAGATCACGCAAATCAAAGGCTTGGTGCTCATCGAGCGCAGGTGACCATACCAGGCGAATGTCATGAAGCAATTCGAGATGACAAGAAGTCCCGCGGTCTTCCACAGCGCCGGGTTGTTGAGAAATTCCATTCTACATCAGCTCCTTCCTGCGCTCCTTGAGTTCATCGGTGGCGATTTTCGTTATCTCGGCAATCCGGGATTCCTGCTCTTCGGGGGATAGCGCGAGAAAATAGCCCATGAGCCTGTTTTCGTCCTGGGAAAGACTTTGATACTTGGATGGCGCCGCATCGTTCGACGCCTTCTGGAGCATTGTCATGATGGCGCTGCGCTTCTCCAGCGAAAGCACAGCGAACTCGTCGAGCAGCACCTTCTGGTTGCTGAACATCGCGACGAGGTCATTGTGATGTCTGTATCCGGGGCCGATGCGCTGCGGGGCCTCGTCCTTGGTCTCCGGGGTTTCACTGGCCAGGTACGGCTTGAGCGAATTATAGAGCTTGTCCCAGGTTTCCGCCTTGGCATCGCGGGCGGTCCTGTTTATGAATCTTCGTAGCAGTTCCATCCTGACTCCTGTCGTTCTCGAGAATTCGGCGATGGCCTCGTTGAGGTCGTCTCCTTGCTTCTTGTCCGGATTATTGTTCATGATGTTGCTCCAGTTCGAATTCCGAATCCAACTTGTCGGCGCGACGCAACAGTTCCGCGAACGTGCTCTCCTGGTAGTTGTGCACGCTGTGCAGCTTGCTCGCCTGTTTCCTAATCGAGGTGATGTTCTCCATGTCCAGCGTCTCCACCGTTCCATCCACGTAGAGCACGTTGAACTTGTCGACATGGTTTCCCGGCCAATCGACAAGGACCGGAAGCTTGGGATCGTCGAATCCCGTCCATGGTCCGAAGTATATGTAATCGCTGTACTTGTTTCCCGCTGCCCCGATGTTGTCCTCCAGACCGGACGGACAGTCCCAGACGTTCTTGATTCCGGTGGCGGCGGCCAGGGCGGCGACATCGCCTGGGAGCTGCCGGCCTTCCTTCTCGAGTTTGGCGATGGCCGCGCCTATCGCCTTCAGGTTTTCCATACACACGGCAAGATGCTCCGCGTCCTTGTTCTCGTTCTCCGTCTGGTTTTCCGCAAATTCTTCGTTGGCGTCATCAAGCAGGTTTCTCACTTGTTCGTTTGGCGACATGGCCATGTCCAGGACAATCAAAGGCAGCAAAATCGCATCGGACAAGTGGGACTGCGGCCAGGAAAGGGTGCCGTTGCCGTCATATACCAGCTTGTTTCCATCGAAGCTGACGGTGGCCACCAGGTCGTTGCCAAGCTTTCCGTCGAACGAAAGCGGATATCCGAGTATGTCCAGCTCATGTTCGGCTTCCGGCATGTATATGGCCAGGAAACATCCCCTGCCGGAGAGACCTGAGGAAAGGGACGCGAAGCGGTCGTTATCCTTGAGCAGGCCCTTGTTTCCGCCTTTCGCGCTTGGCTCCGAATCGCGTCTCACCACATGCATTACGCCTTTCCCCTTGGTTATGGAGACGTCGCCGTTGCATACTGTCACGGTGTCGGCTTCCATTGCACCGAGCGCATTCGTGCTCTTGAGATATTCGCGCAAAGTGTCGAATATCTTTCCTTCCGGGTCCGGGTATCCAATGTAAGTGGAGTCGTCGTAAAGTGTGGCGACGAACAACTGTCCGTGCGTGTCCAGCAACGTTTCCACCAGGCCGGACAAATACACTATCTCGTCCTTGAGCTTCTCTTCCTCCTGCCACTTGGCGATGAACTGCGATGCCATCTTGTGAAGGGGCCGCAAGTCGATTCCCACCACAATCGCCATCTCTACGTCGGCAGGGAACGATTCTCCCAACAGATCCAGGATGTTTCCGTCATACGTCTCCGGAATGGTCCACGCAATTCCGGGATGCTCCTGGTCCAGCACCGCGACTCCGCGGTTGTGATAGATATCTCCGTTTTTCACCGAACTTCCACCGTAAACCGAAATCTCGTTCAATCCGGCTTTTTGGAGAGACACCGCTACCGCTGTTACGATATTGCCGACCAGCTTCTTTTGTTCATCCGGAGCTTCGGCCTTCTCAGGGGCCTCGGCAAATGCCGAGATGAATTTCCAAACAAGCTCGTTTACCGGCTTGGCATTGGTCAGGGAAAAATAATCTCCTCCAGTGGAAAGCTCGGAAATAGCCGTATCCATGGGAGTCGCCGCATGGAGCGTCAAGCATCCCGCGGCGAGTGCCGAGACCGCAATGCCGCGAAGCATCCAGGAATTCATCATCCGCTACCTACAGCAACTCTGCGATCTGGACGGCGTTGAGCGCCGCGCCCTTGAGCACCTGGTCGCCGGCCACGAAGATATCGAGTCCGCGACGATCGTCGCGTGAAATATCCTGGCGGATACGTCCGACGAGGACATTGTATTTCTCGGTCGCGTCTACCGGCATCGGGTAGAGCTTGTTCACCGGATCGTCGACAACTTCGACACCAGGCGCGCCGCGCAGGATGCTCCTGGCCTCGTCCGGAGTGATTTCATCCTCGAATTCAAGGTTGAGAGCCTCGCTGTGGGCGCGGAGAACCGGGACGCGAACGCAGGTGCAGGTGATGCGGATCGAGTCGTCATGCAGCATCTTGCGCGTCTCGTTGAGCATTTTGAGCTCTTCCTTGGTGTAGGCGTTGTCAAGGAACGAGTCGATGTGCGGTATCAGGTTGAATCCGATGCGGTGAGCAAAGGCCTTCGGGCAAATCGGCTGGTTGTCAAGCAGCTGCCTGGTCTGCTCGAGAAGCTCCTGCATGCCCTTGGCTCCGGCTCCGCTGGTGGCCTGGTAGGTGGACGCCACGAGACGGCGCAGGCGTTTTGCCTTGTGGAGCGGCGCCACGGCGACCAGCATGATGATGGTCGAGCAGTTCGGGTTTGCGATGACTCCGGAGTGCTTGGCGATGTCCTCGGGGTTGACCTCGGGAACTACCAGCGGAACGTCCGGTTCCATGCGGAACGCACTGGAGTTGTCGATCATTATCGCGCCGGCGTCGGTGACGCTGCGCCGGAATTCCTTGGAGATGTCGCCGCCGGCACTGAAGAGCGCGATGTCGACTCCCTTGAAGGACTCCGGCTTCATTTCCTCGATGACGATCTTCTCGCCCTTGAAGTCCACGGTCTTACCGGCCGAGCGCGACGACGCCAGCAACTTGAGCTTGGCCAGCGGGAAGTTGCGCTTCTCGAGCGTACGAACCATTTCTACACCTACCGCGCCGGTTGCTCCGGCGACTGCGACAACTGGATTCTTCAACATTTTTACCTTCCTTGGTTTTTTCCGGCCACAAGGCCATAGTCCAGACAATATTCTAGTACATATAATGTACTTCACCGGCTTGAAAATATCAATCGTGCGACCTATATTCGCACCATCATGGACTACATTAATTTCAACATATCCGAACTCGACGAGGCGGCGCTGGCCGAACTTGTCGAACATCATAACCGGCTCTATTGGGAGAAGGGGGAGCCGGAAATCCCCGATGTGCGCTACGACGAGTTGGTAGAGGCGTTGCGCGCGAAGAATCCGTCGCATCCCTTGCTCGAAGCGGTGATGGCTCCGTCCGTATCCAGCGGGGGGAAGGTCCGCCATCGCGAGCCCATGCTGTCGCTTGACAAGGCATATTCGCTGGAGGCGGTTCTGGAATGGGCGCGCAAGTTTGCGAGAACTCCGGACGAACTGCTGCTGGTTCAGCCCAAGTACGACGGCATATCCGCGGGGTTCGACGGAAAGATACTTGAAACGCGTGGCGACGGCGAATACGGCGAGGACGTGACGGACAAACTTCCCCTCATTGAATTGGAATATCCCGGGTATGTCGGTCCGATGGACCGGCCTTGCCGCGGGGAAATCGTGATACGCCGCGACGACTTCGAGAGCATCTACTCCAGAGTGCGTCGCAAGGACGGGCAGACCTACAAGAACAGCCGCAACGCCGTGGCCGGAATCATGGGATTGAAGGATATCGCCGACATGCTGGCGCAGGGAGCCAAGCTGACGCTCGCCGACTACCGGCTGGTGTCGTTCGATGTCAAGTTGTCGGCGCTGGAGTTCCGATGGGAGGAGCTCAAGGGCAAGCTCGCTGCGCTTCCGTATCCCCAGGACGGCATCGTGCTCAAACTGGCGGACGATGAATATCGGCGCAGCCTTGGAAACACGGCGCATCACCCGCGTGGCGAAATCGCCTACAAGTTCACCAACATCCGGCGTCAGACGAAACTGCTTGGCGTGGAGTGGAGTTTCGGCAAGAACTGTTTGACTCCGGTCGCCGAGCTGGCGCCGGTGGAGATATCCGGCACGACGATTCGCCGTGCGACGCTGCACAATCTACAGAACATCCTGGATCTTGGAATCATGATCGGGGACGAGGTGACGGTCGAGCGGGCCGGAGACGTGATACCATACATCTCTGCATGCAAGCCTGGCGGGGAACGTCGCAGTCCCGTCATCGACAACTGCCCGTGTTGCAAGACGGCGCTGGTTCGTCGCGGACCTGAACTTTGCTGTCCAAACCGCGACTGCCCGGAGACGGTGCTGCAACGGCTGCTGGCCGCCGTGCGAAATCTGGGAATCGAGCATCTCGGCGAACCGACGCTTCGCAAGATAATGGAGAAATTCAATGTGCGCCGCCTGCGCGAGCTCTTTTCGCTCGGCAAGCATGATATCATGCGTCTGGACGGATTCGGCGACAAGTCGGCAGGGACGTTGGTCGACGAGATATCCAAGGCGAGCGTGGTGGAGGACTACAAGCTGCTCGCCGCACTCAATATACCTGGAGTCGGTCCGAACATAGCGAAGATACTTCTCTCGGAGCGCACTCTCGACGAGCTGCGTTCCATGGACGAGGAGGCGCTTTCCGAAATCGCAGGCATCGGACAGGGGCGGGCCGGAGCGATCCGCGCGATGTTCCGGGAGCAGGGCGAGTTTCTCGACGAACTGCTCGGCGCGATCAAGTTGGTCCACATCGGTTCCGGAGATGCGAACGCGAAGACCATCTGCTTCACCGGCAAGATGCCGGAGAAGCGTTCGTATTACGCCGGATTGGCCGTCCGCATAGGATACGCGGCGGTGGATTCGGTCACCTCGGCGCTTTCGCTTTTGGTCGCCGCTGATCCAAACGGCGATAGCTCCAAGCTCAAGAATGCGAGAAAGCAGGGCGTGAAAGTCATATCGCTGGACGAGTTCATGGCTATGGCGGGGGAGGGGAACTCCGCGCCGGCGAACGACGAACCGGTGCAGGACGAATTGTTCTAGAAACGCAACCGTTTTCGCCGACACAAAGCGCAGAATGAAAAAAGGCAGTCGTTCAAGACTGCCTGAAGTTTCATGGTGGAGCAAAAGAGACTCGAACTCTCGACCCTCACACTGCCAGTGTGATGCTCTAGCCAACTGAGCTATTGCCCCATTACGTTCACTTAATATACTGCGGACAAACGTTCGTGTCAACCGACTTTCGCCAATCGCGTTGTCGTTTCAGCATTTCTCGAAGAATATTTCTCCGAATTCAAGCGGCAGATGGAAGTCGCATTTCGAAAGTGGCATCCAGGTCATCCGGTGCGGATGCGATGAGCCGTTGGCACATTTCGTGAAGTTGCCCCGCCATGTCCTGCCTCCCAGGTCTGGCGATATTCCGGAATTGCGTATGAAGAAGTCGATCGGAATGAAAAAGCTCATCTCCCACGTCACCGGATCGGAAATCTACGGGTCGATGCGTCGGGGAAGCGTGGATTTCCGGACGATTCCGTCCAGTTCTTGCTGCGGCATTTGCTCGTAGATGTTCTTGCGGCAGTCCGTGATGTGGTAGAGCAGGAGGTTTCCTGTGCAGCTCATCTCGAAATTGTAGTATCGCGGATCGCCGTCCGGATGGACGAAGAACTCGACGCAGCTGTCGCGACACACCATCTGCTGGTCGCCGGTGGTCCTGCCCACGACATAGCGGTCGTCGACGTGGAAGAGCCCGGCTATTCCGGTGTCGTCGTACAGCATTTTGACGTTGACTTTCGGCCGGTGCGACGATTCCGGTCCGATGGTGTTCTCCAACACGAGTTCCACTGCCCGCTTCCATTGCGGATCGGTTCCATTCGCACAGGGAACCAGCGTGGACTGGGCCTTGCGGACGACGTATGCCATGTTTCATTTCCTTTCCATGCCGCGCATGCTTGCATAGTAACATAGCATGATTCGCGGGGCCATTCCTGCAGGGGAACTTGCAAAATGGACGAAACTGTATATTTTGTTGTAAGAGTATTGCAATTCTATAGAGAGGATGGAAAATGAAGATAGCGTATTTCAAGGAAAACATTTCGCCAGACGTAGGGGCGTTTCTCGCCGGGTACAACACCATCGACGAATCGGTGATGAAGCTGGACGACCTCTATGCCATTGGATTGTGCATCGACGACGGGAGGAACCGTGTGCTGCTGGTCAGTTTCGATCTGCTCGGACTGGACGAGTGGTTCGTCCGTGAAAACCGGAAGAAGTGTGCCGATTTGCTCGGCGTGCCGGAATCGGCAGTGCTTTTCACGTGCACCCACACGCATTGCGGACCGCATACGCGCAGCCTGGCCGGACGCCCCGAGATGCTGAACCGCAAATACATGGACAGGCTGGCAGAAACCCTCATCGGCGCGGTGGGTAAACTCGGGGATTTCCGCGAGGCGGTTCCATGCTTCCACTCCATATTGTGCGATGAAAACCAGAATCGCCGCTACACGTCGGGCGACAACCGCGCCATCTACACCCCGTTTCGCCGTCAGTTTGTGCCGATGCGCACCGGTTTCGCCGACCAGGAGCTGGGAACGCTGATGTTCCTGGATCCCGCGACCGACCGTCCGGTATACGTCGTCGCCAATTACGCGGCCCATCCGCTCGCCGGACATACGCCTGGACCGGGGGCGTTGCGCACTTCCGCCGCCTACCCCGGTGCGTTGCGCGACTACGTCACCGCCAACACCGGCGCGGAATGCATGTTCGTCGCAGGGGCGCAGGGCGATCTGGTTCCGCGCGAGGACGAGATGGGCGACGAGGCTTTCCGTTCGCTTGGAATCCGTCTCGGCAAGCAGGTGATAGGCGGCATCGTCGACGCCTCGCGCAGCAAGCACTGCTATGCCTTGGACGACGCCAGGGTCGCCTCCTGCATCTCGACTTTCACCGCGCCGTTGCGCAGGAAGTACCGCGACAATCCGAAAACGCTGCCGGCGGAATATCTCGGACATGACGAGGCCGCGATGGAAATCCAGTGCGTCGCCGTCGGCGATGTCGCATTTGTCGGCGTTCCGGGCGAAGTCTGCTGCGAACTTGGGGCGGAGATAAAGTGGCACAGTCCGTTCCGACGGACGTTCATCGCCTACAATTCCACCGCCTACATGTCGTACATCTGTCCGGCGAACTTCCTGGTGTCGGGCGGATACGAGTCGATGAGCCAGCGCATCTCGTCGAGGGGAGGACTGGCGATGGTCAACACCGCGGTCGATGCCCTGTGCAATTTGCGCGAGGAAATCTTCCCCTCTGCCGACGAACCGTATCCGGACACCTGCGGCAACAGCCTGGTCAACATCGAGCGGAACTGAGGGCGTCGGGACGTTCCACGCGCCATATTCTCACACTGGCAGTGTGAGGGTCGGCGTTTCGCCCTATTTCGTCTTTACTCCGCCGAACCGGCGGTCGCGGCCCATGTATGAGTCGATGGCCTTCTTGAGTTCGTTCTCGTCGAAATCCGGCCAGTGTGTCTCGGTCACGTAGAGCTCGGAATAGGAAAGTTCCCACAGCAGGAAGTTGCTCAGACGCATTTCTCCGCTGGTTCTCACCATGAGCTCGGGATCCGGGATGTCCGGGGCGTAGAGGTATTTCGCGAAATCCGCCTCCTTGATTTTACCCGGCTTGACGCCGTCGGCGAGTATCTTGTTGACCGCATCGACGATCTCGGCGCGCCCGCCGTAGCTGAGCGCGATGTTGAGCGTGAACTTGTCGTTGTCCTTCGTCTTCTCTATGGTGTCGAGAAGCACCTTGCGTGAAGCGGCCGGCAGGTCGTCAGTACGTCCTATCGTGCGCAGCCGCACCCCGTTCTTCATCATGTCGGGCAGTTTCGCGGTGCAGAACTCCGGAATGAGGTTCATCAGGTATCTTACTTCCTCGATGGGACGCTTCCAGTTTTCGGTGCTGAACGCATAGACGGTGAGATACTTGATTCCCAGCGCCATGGCCGCGTCGACCACTTTCCCGATTCGTTCCGCTCCGGCGCGGTGTCCTTCGCTGCGGGACAGCCCGCGGCTCTGCGCCCAGCGACCGTTGCCGTCCATGATGATGGCCAGATGCTTGATCATGTCAGTTCTCCCGTTTTAAAAACTGTGAAATGTTCCTGGCTGCGGCCGCGCCGCTCAGCCCGTAGGTTTCGAAAAGTTCCCTGATGTTTCCATGCGGTATGATTTTCCGCGGCCAGCCGAGATGCAGCACCGGCTCGTGCCGGACGCCGGACAGCGTCGAATCGAGTTCCGCTCCCAGTCCGCCCCCTGTGCAGTGATCCTCCAGGGTCACCATCGGCATCGACGCGAGTTTCATCGCCGTACTTCGATCGAACGGAGTCACGAACCTGGCGTTCAGTACCATGGCTTCGATGCCATCGCCATGAAGCAGTTCGGCTGCCGCCAGAGCCTGATCGCACATATGGCCCAGCGCCCATATTGCCACGTCCTTCCCTTCTCTCAGCGTCTCGGCCGTGCCAAGTTCCAGCGGCATTACAGGCGAGTTGTTGTCGGCGCATCCCCTGGGATATCTCAGGACGGCGGGTCTGCCTAGTTCTACGGCGAATTCCAACATGAGCTTGAGTTCGTCTCCGTTTCGAGGACACATGATGGTAAAATTGGGCATCTCCCGGAGAAACCCCAAGTCATATATTCCATGGTGCGTGGGACCGTCGCCGACCGCTCCGCAGCGGTCCAGCGCGAATATCACCGGAAGATTTGCCAGCGCCACGTCATGATAGATGCAGTCCAGCGCCCGCTGGGCGAAGGTGGAATATAACGCGCACACCGGGCGTTTCCCTGACGCGGCAAGTCCGGCGGAGAAGATTACGGCGTGTTCCTCGGATATGCCGACGTCATGACAGCGCTCCGGATGGCTGGAACGGAAGCAGGCAAGTCCGGTGCCGTCTATCATCGATGCGCTCACCGCCTCGAGCTCCGGATGTCGTTCCGCAAGCTCCATGATCTCTTCACCGAACACTTCGGAAAAACCCTTGCTGGATTCCGGTATGGCGCCAGTGGTGATGTCGAATCCAGGAACCCCGTGGTATTTGTCGGGAGCGGCTATTGCCGGAGCGTATCCGCGTCCCTTCTGCGTGAGCATGTGAACGACTATCGGACCATCCATCGTGGATATCTTGCCTAGAATTTCAACGAGTTCCGCGACGGAATGTCCGTCGATAGGACCGATGTACCTCAGGTCCAGCTCCTGGAATATGGCACCAGACGGCAGCAGCGCGTTTTTCAGCAGGTCGTCCAGTTTGCTCGCGATGTGGTGGAGCTTCCCGTGGTAGATGCTGTCCATGAAGCCGCGCACGCACCCCTTGACTGTGTTGTATCGCGGGCTGGAGATGATCTGGTTGAGCCGCCTGGACAGGCTTCCGACGTTCGGCGAAATAGCCATGCGGTTGTCATTTATGATCACGATCAGGTTCTTGAGCTCGGAGGACAGGTTCAGGCCTTCCCATGATATCCCGCAGTTCAGGGAACCGTCGCCGACCACCGCGATGACCTTGCCGGGTTTGCCGTCGCGCTGCCTCGCGTCAGCGAGTCCCGCCGAGAACGATATCGCGACCCCCGCATGTCCGGATACCCCGGTGTCGTATGGCGATTCGGCCGGCGATGGAAATCCGGAAATCCCGTCGGTCTTGCGCAAACTCTTCATCGCGGCGAACCGTCCGGTGAGTATCTTGTGCGCATAGGCCTGATGACCGACGTCGAAGACGATACTGTCGGTTGGCACATCGAAGACATAATGCAATGCCGTTATCAGTTCTACGCATCCAAGTCCGGAGGCGAGATGGCCGCCGGTTTTCGAGACGTTTTCTATGATGCATCTGCGTATCTCGTCGCAGACGCCGTCCAGCTGGTCTGCCGGCAGTTTCCTGAGATCGGCGGGAGAATTGATCTTTTCGAGGAACATCGTCAGTCTTCCAGTTCGAAGCCTAGTTCGGCAAGGCGCGATACGACCTCTGTAACTGCGTATTCCGGAGTGCTGGCCCCGGATCCGACTCCGACGACGGCCGTTCCGTCCAGCCATTCCGGACGGATGTCCGACGGTCCGTCTATCAGGAACGCCTTTGCCGAGACCGATGCGATTTCGCATAGGCGTCGCGCGTTGGAGCTGTGTCCGGAACCGACGATCAGCACGAGATCGCATTTCCCTGCCAGTTCCTCTACCGCTGTCTGGCGCAGGAACACAGCGTTGCAGACTTCCGCATGGCTGCCGAGGTCCGGATGACGTTCCTGCAGCAGCTTGGCGATGTCATCGACCTCGCGATGATTCCTGGTGGTCTGGCAGAGCAGCACCGGACGTTCAAGCTTGTCCGGCAAGTCGCCGATGGCACCGGCATCGGATACGATGTGAATGCGTTTCGTTCCGGACCGGCCGATGACGCCAAGCGTCTCGGGATGGTCTTTCGAACCATATATGACCAGATCCCTGTCCGGTTCTATGGCGGCGGCCGCCTGCTGGAGTTTTTTCACCAGCGGGCAGGTGGCGTCGACAACGTCGAGACGGCGTTCCCTGGCGCGTTGTTCCACCTGCGGCGGCACGCCATGCGCGCCAAGCAACACGGTTTCGCCCTCGGGCACTTCGTCTATGGACTTGACCAGCACCCCGCCGCGCGAGGCTAGCTCTGCGGTGACCCTGGTGTTGTGAACCAGTTCGTTCAGGATATATACCGTTCCGGCGCCGTTCGCCTTGAGCTTCTCGAAAGCACCGATCGCCGACCGGACGCCGGCGCAGAATCCTCGTTTGCCGGCCAGGAACACCTTGCCCCGGCTCATTTCAGCAATTCCCCGAATAACGAGACGGCACCGGCGCGCGTCACCTTGATGTGCCGAATCTGTCCAGGCGCGACGTCGCCATCCGGAAGGAAATGGACCATGTATCCGGTTCCGGTGCGGCCTGACCAGCGTTCTGCGTTCCTGGCGCTGACACCCTCGACCAGGACCTCTACCGTGTCACCGACCATGCTGGAGAGCATTCCCGCAACCCGTTCCGCCAGGTCGCCGAGCAGAATCTGGTTGCGCTGCTCCTTGAGCTCTTCGGGGACGGAATCCTCGAGAGCCGCCGACTTCGCCCCGGGACGCGGCGAATACTTGAAGATATAGGACTGCGAGTAGCCGATTTCGTTCATCAGGTCGCGCGTCATCGCAAAATCCTCGTCGGTCTCGCCTGGGAAACCAACGATGACGTCGGTGGAGAAAGTGACGTCTGGAATCGCCCGGCGAATCGCCGCCACGTGTTCGCGGTAGATGTCGGCCGTGTACTGGCGGTTCATCTCGCGCAGCACCCTGTCCGAACCGGATTGCAACGGCAGGTGTATGCAATGGCATACCTTGCTGCATTTCGATATCGCCTCCACCAGACGGTCGTTGAAGTAGGTGACGTATGGAGACGTGAAGCGTATGCGTTCCAGCCCGTCTATCGAATCCAGGTCCTCGAGCAGATCGGCGAACGGGGAATAACCAGGGCGGGGAGGGCGGATGTCGCCGCCCAGACCGTAGGCTGCCACATTCTGTCCCAGGAGCAATATCTCGCGGGTTCCGGCGTCGACCATTTCCTTTGCTTCGCGCACGATGTCTTCGCGGTCGCGGCTGATCTCACGTCCCCGCACATAGGGAACGATGCAGTAGCTGCAGAACCGATTGCAGCCACGGGTAATGGCGATCTGGCCGAATACGCCGCCAGGAAGGTGTTCACCCATGCCGGTCAGGACGTCCTTCGATTCCAGCGTCTCGGCCATTCTTTTCGACGATGCCTCCATGACGATTTCCGGCATGCGATGCAATTGCCCTGTGCCGACGACGAAGTCGACATGCGGAAGTTCGTCGAGCAGCTTTTCTCCAAGCCGCTGCGCCATGCATCCTGCGATGCCGATGACGAGATTCGGGTTGCGCTGCTTGAGCTTGCGGATATGGGATATCTTTCCCTTCGCCTTGCGTTCGGCGGCGTCGCGCACGCTGCAGGTATTGAATATCAGGATGTCGGCATCCTCCTCCGAGGTGGCTTTTGTGTGTCCGGCGGCCAGCAACTTGGCCATCATCGCCTCGGAGTCGCGCTCGTTCATCTGGCATCCGTAGGTCTTTATGTAGACTCGCATGTCGGAACCTCCGGAGAATCCTACTCGGTTATGCAAAGGTGGTCGCGGTGTATCATCTCCACGTCGCAGTCGTTGCCGAGCGCGCGGCGGATGTCGGAACTCTTGCGACCGCAGATCAACGCGCATTCCCCTGCCGAGAAGTTGACCAGTCCGCGGGCGATCACGTGGCCTTTCATATCCGCTATCTCGACCGCGTCTCCGCGCTTGAACGATCCGCTGACGCCCACCGCTCCGGATGGCAGCAAGCTGCCGCCATGCTCGATGAGCGCGGCGGCAGCGCCTTCGTCGACAATGATGCGGCCCGATACCTTGCTGAAGAACGCCAGCCAGCGCTTGCGGCTGCCGATATGGTGGGCCTTGGGAACGAACAGCGTCCCTATGTCGTCGGCGGCGAGAATGGAGTCGAACACATCGCTCTTCCTGCCGTCTGCGATCCAAAGATATTTGCCGGCCGACGTAACCATGTCCGCCGCCATGAGCTTCGATTTCATCCCGCCGATGGAGAAGGTGCTGTTGTCGGTCGAACCGGCCAGCGCCATGATGTCCTCGCTTAAATCGCGGACAATGGAAATCCGGTTTCCAAGCGATCCGTCCGGATTCCTGTCGCGGAGTCCGTTTTCCGTGGTGAGCAACATGGTCAGTCCGGCATCTGTGAGCGAGGCGAGCATCCCGGCCAGAGCGTCGTTGTCGCTGAACTTCAGTTCGTCTACCGACACCGAGTCGTTTTCGTTGACCACGGGAAGAACATCCTTTTCCCACAGCGAGTGGATGCAGTTCATCACGTTCAGATAGCGTTCGCGCTTGCGCAAGTCGTCGGCCGTCAGCAGAAGCTGCGCCACGGCAAAGCCATGTCTGCGGCTTTCCGTGGCGTAGAGCGACATGAGTTCGCTTTGGCCGATCGCCGCCAGCGCCTGGATGTCGGCGAGCCGGGTCGGGCGTCGTTTCATTCCGAGCATCCTGAGTCCGCGTCCCACCGCTCCGGACGTCACAAGCAGCACCTGCTTGCCTGCGTCCCGGAGCT
>JAKSOH010000031.1 GCA_024405675.1 Victivallaceae bacterium | reverse complement strand
AATCGCCGGTTCCGATCTCCCCCTGCGCCGGAGGCGAGAACGTCCAGTGGAGCACTGCGATGGCCGTATCGCTCGACTACGTCGCCGAGGAGTCCGAATTCCGCCCCAAGGCGGAGTTGAAGCTGGTTTACGACGAGTCCGGAATCGCCGGACATTTCCGCGTGGACGACCGCTACGTCATCGGAATCGCCAAGCACGACCAGGATCCGACGTGGCACGACAGCTGCGTGGAATGCTTCCTGCACACGGAAGGCGACCCGAGGTACTTCAACTTCGAGTTCGGCTGCACCGGCAATCTGCGGCCCTACCACATAGAGAACTACCGCACCGGGAAATACGACGTCGTTCCGCGGGAAGGACTCGAGATGATCAAGAGACGCTCCAGCCTGCCGGACCGCGTATTCCCCGAGATAGAGGATCCGATACGCTGGAGTCTGGGATTCTTCATCCCGTGGGATTTCTTCCGGAAATATTCGGTTCTCGGGCCTGAGGTTCCCAGCGGCCGGCGCTGGAGGGGCAACTTCTACAAGTGCGCAGAGCATTCCAGCCACCCGCACTGGCTGACCTGGGCGAAGATGTCGCAACCGGAGTTCCATGCGCCGAAGGAGTTCGGCGACATTGTGTTCGAATAGCGGGATGGATAAAATGACATCGAGATACGTGGCACTTGACATTGGGAATGTCTGCGTCAGGATAAACCATGCGGCGATTGCCGCCGGCATGGCGCGTCCGTCCATCGGCTCCGAAGTGCTTGAAATCGCGACACTGCACGAATGCGGCAAGATTGGAGAGGACGAATTCTTCGAGCGGCTGATGAAAACTGATGCTATCGCCGGAATTCCGCGTCAGGCAATTGAAAAGGCGTTCGACAACATTCTGGTGGAACCGGTCGATGGGATGGCCGATCTGATTGAAAAGATGACGAAGATCGGACTGGTGCCGGTGTACATCTCCGACATATCACCCCGCCACCTGGAGAGATGCAGGAGGATATTCCCGGCGTCCGACATGGTCAAGTACGGAATCTACAGCTTCGAAGTCGGATACCAGAAGCCTTCGCCGGAGATGTTCAAGGCGTTCGAATCCAGGTTCGGCAAGCCGCTGGTATACGCCGACGACCGGCTGGAACTGGTGGAGGCTGCGACGGCATTCGGCTGGAATGCCGTGCAGTTCAAGGACGCTGGTGCGCTCGCCGGGATGCTCGGGCTGGGAGAATAGGCAATGGGATACAAGCGATACACCGGCAACGAGCTGGAGGCGCTGGCCGACAAGTTCCTGACCGACATCTACATGAAGGTCGACGACGTCTTCGAGTCCGTCAACGTCATGGTTCCCGCCGAGGGGATGTCCACGTTCCTCAAGCAGAAACTGGCCGCCGGTGGAATCTGCGCGAACCTCAACACCTGGTATCCGAGCAGGTTCATCGACAATTCGGTCAAGGCGTTCCTCTTCCCCAGGGAAATCAGAAAATTCATCGAGGATTCGGAACTGTTCTCCCAGGACTGCCTCTGCTGGAGAATCGCGAAACTCCTGTCGAAGGACCCGGAGCGCTACCGTGAACTGGATCTCGGCAATCCGAAGAACAACGCGCTGGACGCGAAGAAGACGCACGAGATGTCCATGCAGATAGCATCGACGCTGGACCGCTGCCAGTACCACCGGCCGAGGGACCTCGAGAAGTTCCGTTTCGAGAAGGAGCTTCAGGAAACCAATTGGCTGGCTCGCATCTATTCGGACCTGTCGGCACAGGGGCACGGCCGGGAACACTACTTCGGACTCGCGATGAAACGCGAACCGATCGACCGCAAGTACTTGCCGAAGAAGATATCGATCTTCGGCGTCACCGGAATTCCGAAGTCGACGCTCAACTACTTCAAGCGGCTCTCGGAGTTCATAGACGTGGTGTTCTTCGCGCTCAACCCGTCGGCCCAGTACTGGGGCGACCAGCGCCGGGCAAGACCTGGCGAAGTCCAGGCGGAGGGGAACCGGATACTCGCCAACTTCGGCGAACACGGCAGGGAGTTCTTCGACAACCTGCTGGAGATGTTCCCAGACAGCGGCGACAATGCGGTGGAGTGCTTCAGGAAGCCGATCGAACGCGGCGAATCGCTGCTGCACAGCATGCAGCAGGACATCTTCGACGTGACCACGCCGGACGGGTCGAGGAAAGACCTGGGAGGCGACGGATCGGTCCAGGTGCACAGTTGCCACAACCGCCGGCGCGAAGTCGAAGTCATGCACGACGTGCTGCTTGACTCGATATGCAAACTCGGCCTAGAGTACCGCGACATCGTAATCGCGGCGCCCAACATCGACGACTATGCGCCAATCATCAAGTCGGTGTTTCGCAAGGGACCGCTGAAGGACGCGATCAGCATCGCGGACCAGAGTGCGGCGGCGCTCAGCGGGACAGCGGAGTTCTTCATGATGCTGCTGACGCTTCCATCCATGCACTGCACGGCATCGGAAATCTACGAATTGCTGGGGAGTCCGATGCTGAGATCAAGATTCCGCTTCAGCGACGCGGATCTGGAAAACATACGGAAGATGATAATGAAATCCGCCATTCGCTGGGGGGCCGACAGTGCCGACAGGACGAGATTCTGCGGTGTCGGATACAATGAATTCTCCTGGCGGGACGGAATCGACCGCATGTGGCTAGGATTCGCGATGGGCGGAGAATCCCCGGAACCGGGGACGAGCCCGGTGCAAGTGGACCAGAGAGACGCGAGGTTGCTCGGTGCGCTGTCACTCGCCACGAACCGGATATTCTCGTTGAGAAGGAAACTTTCGGAACGGCACACCCCGGAGGAATTCCGTCTGCTGCTGCTGGAGGCCATAGAGGAACTGATGCCGAACGACGACAGCTCCAAGGAGGAGACGACATTGCTCCGCGACGCGGTCAACGACGTGGCCAACGACGCAAAAAAGGCGGGATTCGACATGGCCATAACCTCCGACATCTTCGCCGACCGGCTCCGCACGTCCTTCTCGACCGTGGCGGAACGCCAGCCGTTCATGCGCGGCAAGATCAGCTGCTGCAGCCTGGCGCCGGCCCGGAGCCTGCCGGCCAAGGTGATCGCGGTGCTCGGACTCAACGAATCGGAATTCCCGCGCCGCGACCTCTTCCGGAGCTTCGACCCGATGAATGTCGAGAAGATCCGAGGAGACCAGTCCAAGCTGCAGGAGGACCGCTATCTGTTCCTGGAGACGCTGACCGCGGCACGGGAACGGCTGCTGTTCTTCTACACCGGCCAGAGCGACCGGGGTTCGGACCCGGTAACCCCGGCCATACCGCTGCGCGACTTCATCGAATACATGGGCTCCGGATACGGCCTCGCCGAAATCAAGCACCGGCCGCACGCCTCGTCGCCGTCCTACTTCGACGGCAAGTCGCCGGACCTCTTTTCGTACGACCCACTGGCGCTGGACGTGGCGAAGGGCCTGGTGGCCGGTCCGGTGGAAACGGCGGAGGCGCCCTCGCCTTTCGGAATCAAGACGGATACGGCGGAAGTCCCGGAGGCAATGGACATCAACACGTTCGTGAACATACTGCAGCTGCCGTGCAGGAACTTCCTCAGGATGCACAGCGACATCCCGACGGGCAAATGGGACGCCGCCGACCTGTCGGACAGCGAACCTTGCGAGATAGAGGATTTCTCCGACAAGACGGACATGGTGACGAAACTGCTTAGCGCAACCGACGAACACTGGATGAGACTGATAACCAAAGAATCGTTCGCCAGACGCATCATGCCGCTCGGTCTCGCGGGAGAACACCTTGCGGAAGAGATGTGCGAAGATGCAGAGAACAGCAGATCCTCGGTACCAGGAATTTCCGCCAGGAACAAGATGGACATCGACGTCTCGAGCAACGGATTGCGAATCACCGGCAGTGTTGAATGCGACGAAAACGGCATTCCGTTTGTCATGACATGGGCGAAGGAACTCAGGCCCAAACATAAGCTGAAAGCATGGATTGTCACGATACTCGCGACATTGTCGCGCAACGAACGGCTCAGGCAGCCGGTACGAGTGGTACTTTCCCCCGGCCGGGGGCTGTCGGAAACCAAGTGTCAGACGGGCACCCCGGACATCGAGTTCGCGAGAAACAAGCTGGCGAAACTGGTGGATATCGCCAGACGGAGCTTCAACGAGCCCCTGCCGCTCTTCCCTATGGCAAGCGACGCATATGTGTCGATGGCGCCGGAGGCGTCGTGTGAAGAGGCGTACGCGAAGGCCAGAAAAGTTTTCGCGCTGTCCGGAGACCATATCCATCCAGACACGGAGGAACCGGCGGTGTCGGCGCTCTTCAGGCAGAGCCATTTCGACGACGGGAACTTCAAGGAGGAATTCATCCGGCTGGCCAACGACGCATACAAGATGACCCCGGATCTCGAGGTGGAGAAATGACGGAATTCAATGCAGTGGAATGCCCGCTGGACGGCATCAACCTGGTCGAGGCGGCCGCCGGCACGGGAAAGACCTACAACATAGAGACGCTGGTACTCCGCGCCGTGCTCGAACTCGGCAACAACGAGGACGGGAACGGCGACAAGGCGCCGGGATTCTCCATCCAGAACCTGCTGCTGGTCACCTTCACCAACGCGGCGGCGTCGGAAATGAAGGGCCGCGTGTTCAAGGCGCTGGGCAAGGCGATCTCGACCATGTCCGCGTATGTCGACGGCGGTGACTGGGAACAGATACCGGACGACGTGTACGAACGCGAGAAAAAGGTGCTGCGCCATGCGATCGACGCCGGGAAGACCCCGGAGGACTGTCTCAGGCGGCTGCGGGCCGCGGCCGGCGACTTCGACAAGGCGCAGATAAGCACCATACACGGGTTCTGCCACCGCATACTGCTGGATTTCTCGTTCGAACGCGGCGGACTCGCCGACATGGAGATTCTCCAGAGCGACCGGGACCTCATCGCTAGGATGGCGGAGGACCATTACCGCAAAATGCTGCTGGACAGGAGCGCCTGGGGCGACGCGGCGTTCGTACCCATGGACGCCAATTCGTTCATCTACCGGATAACCAAGCTAGTCGAAGATCCGAAACTCATGCTCATCGTGTCCGGGGAAGTTCCGCCGAACGACCTGGAATCGGCGAAACGGGAATTCATCGCCGCCTACGAACAGCTGGTGGAAACACCCACGGAACCGGAATGGGACGAATTGATGTGCTTCATGAAGACATCGGCGAGTTTGTACGGCAAAGATTCGATTTCGGAACACCTGGCCGCGCTGAAGGCAAGGCGCAACCCGATATGTGCCGACCTGGAGGAATTCGACTACTTCACGGAAGGCGAGTACCTGTCAATGATGAACGGCAAACATAAGAAAACATGGATGGCGAAATTCGACGGGGATGTAAGGAAACCGGTCGCGGCCACGATGAGAACAGTGGAGAAGATGCAGTGGCTCCGCAGGCTGATCTGCGGCGCCACGATCGTGAAGGCGGCCGCCGAAATAAGACGCAAACTCGCGGAATCCAAGCTGATAGCCAGGCAGATGTCCAACAACGACCTGATCCAGATGGCGGCCGAATCCATGACGACCAACCCGAGATTCGCGGAATGCGTTTCCGGGAAATACCGTTTCGGCATCATCGACGAGTTCCAGGACACCGATCCGACGCAATGCGACATCCTGACCAAGATGTTCGTCGAGCGGTCGGACCGGCCGCTCTTCATGGTAGGCGACCCGCGACAGGCGATCTACGCATTCAGGGGATGCGATCTGGACAGCTACCTGGACTTCGCCGAACGGCACGCGTCACGGAGATACACGCTATCCAGGAACTTCCGGAGCTCGGACACGCTCGTCGAGAAGTTCAACGATTTCTTCCATCGCCACAACAACCCGTTCATGACAACCGGATTCTCGCTGCCGGAGCTGGGTTCGTCCAACAAGCGCAAGTGCGTGCTTCTCGCGCGCAACGACCGCGGCGATTTCGCGGAAGACCCCCAGCCGCTGAAATTTGCGGATTGCGACAACGTCGAGGCGATGGCGGCGGACGCCGTCACCGAAATACTCACATCGGGGAAGTTCGGCCTGGAGGAGAACAAAGACGGCCAGATGACGCGGCGCGCGGTGCGTCCGGGCGATTTCGCCGTGCTGGTGAGAAACTGGAGAGAGGCGGACGAGATAAAGCGCCTGCTTTCGCTGCGCGGCATACCGGCGGCCCATTACAAGCGCCGCAGCGTATTCGCCACGCCGGAAGCAAAAACGCTGTACACTTATCTCAACGCCGTCGTCCATGACAATGACGCGAAATCCGCGGCCGATGCCTGCCGCGGGGAAATCCCCGGACGCGGGATATTCAAGTTGCGCGACGCCACGGAGGAAACGAAGAACGCCATCATGACGATGTTCGCCAAACTCCTTGACACCTGGCGCAAGGAGTCCTTCACGGCGATGATGGATCTCGCGCTGGAACGCAACGACGTGCACAGGCGGTGGTCGCGGCTGCCGGACGGAGGACAGAAGCTGGCGAACATCGAGTTGCTCTGCGACATACTTCGCGAAAACGAACTCCGCCACCGGATAGCGCCGGACGAGACGTTGAAATTCCTCGGACGCAGCATGGAGAACGCCGAATTCCTTGTCGACACCTATCCGGAACCTCCGGCCGACGCGGCGGACCAGGTGGTGCTGACGACGATACACAGCTCGAAGGGACTGCAGTACAACATCGTCATCAACGCCGGATTGACCGCCATGTCCAAGAACAAGGGCGGCGACAAGGAATTTCTCAGCGAGGAACTGAAAAGGCAAGTCCTGGACATAGTTCCGGATGGAACCGCCCAGGCCAAGGTGATGCTCTCCAATTTCCAGGAGAAACTGCGCCTGGCCTACGTGTCGCTGACCAGGGCCACCGCGATGTCGCTCATACTCATGAAGGAACTGACCTCCCCGACCTCGGTGCTGTACTGGCTGACCACGAGCTGCCGCGACATTCCCGTCGGATCATTCGAGGAATCGAAGTTCCTGGAAACGATCAAGGAAACAAAAGGACAACTCGGCCTGGGATTGCCGCCGGAATGGCGCATCGTCATCGGCGACGGCTCGGAGAAGCGATACAGAGCCGAATCCTTCGACGGCACGTTGCAAAAGCGCGAATACGACGCCAATCCCGACCGGGACTGGAAGACGTGCAGCTTCTCGTCGCTCGCCCTTCACTCGGCGGGACGTCTCCCGGGACGCGAAGACGACGAGCAGAATCCGGAGGACGAGATGATGCCGACGAACCAGTTCCCGCGACTATCGGGAACCGTATTCGGAAGCATGCTCCACGAATTGCTGGAGAAACTCGACTTCAACGCCGGGCACGACGAAATAAAGCTCAAGGTCCTCCAGGACCACAACTACGGAGACCTCAGCGACGAGGAGGCCGAGCATGTCACCGGCATGCTGGTCAACACGCTGGACGCCGACCTCGGCGGGTTCCGCGTCAAGGACATCCCGGACACCTGCAGGCGCTCGGAAATGGAGTTCACCTTCGCGCTCAAGAAGGAATTCGACGCCTCCGACATCCAGGAGCTGCTCGGATTGGAAAAGGAGTCACGCAGGGTCTCCGGCGGTTTCCTGACCGGTTCCATCGACCTCATGTTCAAACAGGACGACAAGTTCCACATAGTCGACTGGAAGAGCAACCTGCTGGCGTCGTACGACGCGCCGCACCTGGAAGTCGCCATGAGGGACAACCAGTACGAGATGCAGCTTGCGATATACATGGTGGCGCTCATAAAATTCCTGAAGCTGCGCACAGGCAGGCCGAACTTCAACGAGAACGACTACGATCGGTTGTGCGGAGGGGCGCACTACGTGTTCATGCGCGGCGTCGACCAGGACGATCCGCAGGCGGGGGTATACACCAGCAAGCCGGACTTCGGGCTGCTGAGGAAACTGGAGGCGATGTTCGAATGAACGAGATTATACTAAACGACGAGGACAGGGAGTTCGGAGCGTTCATCTCCAGGTACTCCAGGGTGACCCCCGATTCGGCGGCGGCCAACGCCGCATCGATGCTCCATCATGCGTGGATGGAGGGTTCGGACTCGATAACCGTCAACGACGCGGGAATCATCCTCCCCGGCGACAACGCCACGGCGAAGGCCGTCAAGGTCGCGGTGCCGGACGAAACGCTGCCGATGACCCCGATGGTGATCCTCGACGACAGGATCTACCTCAGGCAGGAACTCGAGAACCAGCTGGCCGTCGCCAAGGCCCTCAAGTCGAGAACCGGCAGGTTCGCCGTGCTGCACGGAGACGGAACGGTCATGCCGAAGACCATGGACGAGATCAAGAGAAACGCGGAATCCGGTGGATGCGCGCTGGTCGTATTCCCGTCGAAGCAGTCGCTGGAGCGGCATGCCGCGGATTTCGAATCCATCGGTGCAACCTGCGTCACCGCATACGAAGCGGCCGCGGCGACGCCGGAAGACGTGACGTCGTGCATATTCACGGAATGCGAGGTCATGGAGTTCCAGAAGACGGCCAGGATACTCGAGAAACTCCCGGCAACCGCGAGGATAGTATTCTCCGGCAATCCGGACCGCTGGACAGGAACACGCGGCAACGCGTTCTTCAGGGCGCTGGCGAAATCCAATGCGGCATGCTGTGTTCACACCGGAGACCGGCCGGAACGCACCACAGGATACTCCGCCTCGCTCAAATCGCTAGAAACAGGCCAGATAGGAAACGCAATATCGATAACAGCACGCCCCGCGTGGAAGGTTGAGCTCAGGGAACTCGCCAATCGAACGGCATGTTGGAAACGTCTCGCCTCAGAAGGCATGACAGCTGGCGAAATCAGGTCAATGCTCGAAGAGTACCGCATAATCACGTTCTCCGCCGGCGCCGCCGAGGGATTCAATCAAAGCATGCTGGAGCTATTGAAGATGGAACGTGGCGGAATCGGAACTCCGGTGATCATGGCGGATGACGACAGTACTTCGTACATTTCAGGCAAGGACGAAGTTACCACGCCCCGCGGTCCGAAGGAGATTCCGGAAGAGGCCTTGCCGTTGCTGGAACCGCGATTCGCCATTCAGCTGGGAGAACTCGGATCGAGACATTTCAAGAAGGTGCTGGTGGTATTTCCAAGACGGGAATCGGCCCACATCTCCGGGGAAATGCTCAAAGCGGCATTGCGCGCCGCCGACGAATCGGCGGAAATATGGGGCGACGAGAGTCTGGTGAAACTGCTCCTCGCCGAAAACGAACAGCCCCACAGCCTCGCGGCCGAGCGGGCGATTCAGGCGGCGAACGAGGAGCGATGAACACCACCGACACCATAGCGGCTCCAGCGAGCGCAGTCGGCGGGGCGATAACCGTGATCAGGATATCCGGCCCGGAGGCACTGGCCGTCGGCAACGCCGTGTGGAAAGGCAGGAAGGTCCTGTCCGAATCCGACGCGCGGATGATGAAACTCGGTAAAGTCGGGGACGAGCCGGTGCTGGCGGTATACATGAAAAGTCCGGCCAGCTACACGGGAGACGACGTCGTCGAACTGCAATGCCATGGTGGCGCGGCGGCCGCGGCGGCGACCATGAAGAAAGTGCTGGCCGCCGGCGCAAGGTCGGCGGAACCAGGGGAGTTCACCTATCGCGCGTTCGCCAACGGCAGGATCGACCTGACGCAGGCGGAGGCGGTGGCCGACCTCATCGAGGCCTCTGGAGAAGCCGCCTACAACCTGGCGGCGAGACAGTTGGGCGGAGCGCTCGGTGATGAACTCAATGGGATAATAAAAGATCTCACCGATCTGCGGTCGTATTGCGAGGCAAGATTGGATTTCCCCGATGAGGAGCTGTCATTCGACGACAACGACTCTACGTTCGATGAAGTACAGGACAAGCTGCGGCGATTGCTGGACACCAGGGACTTCGCCGACAAGCTGCATGACGGAATAGAAATAGCGTTGGCCGGTCGGCCGAACACCGGCAAATCCAGCCTGCTCAACCGCCTGGCCGGGACAGACCGGGCCATCGTCAGTTCGATTCCAGGAACCACCCGGGACACGGTGGACGTCAGGACCGTGCTCAGGAACCTGCCGATGCACCTGGTGGACACTGCGGGGATCAGGGAAAGCGAAGACCCGGTGGAAAAACTCGGGATAGAGCGAAGCCGCGAATGCCTGAAAAACGCGCACGTGGTGTTGTGGATATTGGATTTGACCGAAGGAGCCACGGACTCGGTGACGAACGACATACCGGACGATGGCCGGGTGATTGCGGTATGGAACAAATGCGACGCGATGTCCGACATTGAAATTCCATCGCTTTCCGTACCAACGGTGGTAATCTCGGCAAAAACCGGACAGGGTATCGAAAAATTGCTTGACGCAATCTCGGAAAAAGTATTTGGGAAGCGCGAGTTCGCAATGCCGGACACGGTGCTTAACGCGCGATGCGCCGCGGCTCTCGATATGGCGCAGACATGCCTCGCCAAGGCGCGGGGGCTCTCCCATGATTTCCCTGAGCTCGCGGCAACCGAGCTCGCGACGGCCATCCGTCACATCGGAGAAGCCACCGGCAAGAACGTGGATCCCGACATCCTCGACAACATCTTCTCAAACTTCTGCATCGGCAAGTAGGACGGAACCTTCATTTCAGAAAATGGTCGACGGCATCGGCCACGGCCTTTGCCAGCTTCGTCCTTCTCTTCGCGTTCTCGATTCTCCGCTCGCCGCTCGGCGTGGTGATGAATCCACATTCGATGAGTATCGCCACATTCGACGATGATTCCAAGACCTTGTAGCCGCCGCTCTTGGTGCCGCGGTCGTTCTCGCGCAAGGTGGAGACAATGGAATTCTGGACCATGAACGCCAGGCGGGAGCTTTCCGCCGACATCTTCCGATCGCTGCGCGGAGCGAAGGTCTCGATACCGTCGACATGCGTGTTGGTGGCTGCGTTATGGTGAACGGAAATAAGAACGTCGTAACGGGACGCCATCTCCACCCGCTGCTCCAACGACACGGCGACATCCTTGTCGCGGGTCATCGCCACCTCGTATCCGCGGGCAGCCAACGCATCCCGGATGGCGCGTGCCTGCAGAAGATTGACATTCTTCTCCAGATTTCTCACTCCCCTCGCCCCGATGTCATTGCCGCCATGACCGGGATCGATCATGATCTTCGGACGCGGCCGGCCCAGCAGATCCACCAGCTTGCTCAACGTCTTCTGATCGACGTCATAGACACTTCTTTCGAATGAAACGCGCCCGGGAAGCCGGACATTGCGACCATTGATAACAGCAGTACTGTTATTGGGAAACAGCGTCAATATATTGCCGCCGAGCTGAATCACCAGTCGCTTGCGCTCCGGAAACTGTTTGCCGCCGAGTGATTTCAAAGCCAAACTGCAGACAGGATTCAATTCATTGGCGGCATTGTTCGCCGCCGGTTTGGCCGCAGGCGGCGTCGCAGTTTGGGGCGCTGGCGGCGTCGCAGTTTGGGGCGCTGGAGACGACGGGGGAGGCGCGGACTTGTCGGATGCGCATCCAAAGAACGCAACCGCCACCGTGCAGAAAACAAGAACCAAAAGAAATCGTCTCATGCGACCACCCCGAATCAGAACCGATACTCGACGGGCTCTCCCTTGAACGAATAAAACGTGGCGACGGCATTCTTGAAATAGAGAACCATGGTATTGCCATCATCCTCAGAATACATGGAGCGCAGCGACGGATACGCGTCGAGCATCGATTTGCGCGCCTCCCTGCGGGTATCCTCGACGAGTTGTCCGGAAAGGCGCAGCCACACACCGTCCTTGAAGGCGCAAATTTCCACGTTCGGATTCACGGATATCTGTCTGGCGACGTTCTTCTTGCGTCCGGTCTGAATGTAGAGCCGGCCATCGAACACGTTGACCGTTCCAAAGGGTCGAACCCTGGCCTGGTCGCCGTCCACGGTAGCGATGAAGTAATATCCTGCGGACTTCATGAAATCGCTGACCTTGCCGATGGCGACCATCGGATCCGCCTGCTCACCGCAAAAAGCGACCGATGCAAAAAACAAGGCGAAAAACAAACATAGCTTTCTGGACATATCGATTTCTCCTGCGTTATATCAATACCATATCGGTCACCAAGGCAGCAAACAACATTCCCATTCCGGAAACCAATGGAATCACCACGTTGTCATCAGCTTTCAAGCTCTTCTGAAACAGTTCCGCCAGCGCCCCGGTGACAACGCCGACTAACGCCAGGCAGAACATGCCGACTCCCAAACGACAGGCGCAGACGATGACAAGCATGGCGACCGATGCGGACGCGACGAACGCAAGCGTTCCCTCCAGGGACTTGCCATCTACTAGCTTCGTTCTGCCGAAACGCCGGCCCACAAGCGCCGCGAACGCGTCACCAACCAGCATTATCGCCAATGACATCGCCGCGACATGTCGAGGAAACATCAGGTTGACGATAACGGCGGCGGCAAGAACCGGGGCGGCACCCGAGACTATCCACTGGCCGGGGTTGGCCCTGGCCCGCAGCATCCGTCCGAATATGACGCCATACAACCGGCCAAGATATCTACCGTTGCAGGAATATGAATGTTCCGACACCAGCACGAACAAGAGAATTCCAAGAAACAGAAGCACGCGGGCCAGTTGCGAATCCACCAGCAACGTGACAATCACCATCCAGAGAGACGAGAGATGCACGAGCTTGCGCTTGATTTCCTCGAAATAGGTTATCTCCACGGTTGTCCCCTTCAATCGACCGCCGCCACATACGGAAGTTCGCGATACCGCTCGCCATCATCGAGTCCGCATCCGACGACATAGACGTTGTCGACGTAGAATCCCCGCCAGTCCAATTCGAATTCGTTCCTGCGTGCATCGCGCTTGTCCAGAAGCGCCACGGTTTTCACATCGGCCGCTCCACGTTCCTTCAACAGCTTCACCGCCTCCGCCATGGTGTATCCGGAATCCACCATATCGTCCACCAGCAGGACATTGCGTCCGGCGAGATCGGTCTTTGTCTCCATCCTCATCGTAACCTTGCCGCTGGTGCTGTGCCCCAGGCCGTAGCTGGAAAAGGCAATCGTATCGACCCGCATGCCCGGCACGTTCATGCTGCGGATGAGATCGCTTCCAAAGACTATGCCGCCGGTGATGACTATGACCACGACAAGGTCCCGTCCCTCGTAGAAACGGCTTATCTCCGGTCCGAGTTCCGCGACACGGGCGGCGATCTGGTCTTTCGTAAACAATATCTTCATGGCAACGTCTCTTTTTCTGGTTTTCCAATATCACGCCGCACAAGCGACGCTTTTGCAATTTAGCACATTTTTGTAAAAATCACATCATGTTCTGGGGATCGACGTCAACCGCCACCTCCACGCCCGACGGGGGGGCGCCGTGCAGGGCCAGCGTGCGAATGGCCTTGCGCATGGTCGCCAGTCCGTTTCCGCGGACGCTGATCACATAGCGGTATTTCCCCTTCATCCGCTCTATGGGAGCCGGCATCGGATCCACCATCTTGATACCATCATGGAGATACGGGGAAATCGCATCCTTGAACTCGAATGCGTAACGCTTCACAGCATCCTCGTCCTCGCCCCGGAACAGAATCGTTATCATCCGCGAGAACGGCGGATAGTTCATCATCTCGCGAAACTCCAGGTCGAACTTCGAGAATCCATCCACGTCCCCTGATGTCGCATACACGATGACGTCGTTCTGCGGATTGAACGTCTGGAGTATGACGTCGCCAGGTGTATCCCCGCGCCCAGCCCTTCCGGCCACCTGGGTAATCAGCTGGAACGTCCGTTCGGACGAACGGAAATCTGGCATGTTAAGTCCCTGATCGGCGTTGAGTATTCCGACCAACGTGACATTCGGAAAATGCAATCCCTTGGCGATCATCTGGGTTCCCACCAATATATCCAGTTTTCCCTGGCGGAAGTTCTCAAGCACCTCCTCGTAATCGTCCGCGGAGCGCATCGAATCGGAATCCATGCGTCCGATTCTCGCATCCGGGAACAGTGCATGGGCGATGCTCTCTATTTTCTCCGTTCCGCTGCCGGAATAGCGTATCTGGTTGTTTCCGCATTGCGGACACACCAGCGGAGCCTCGCGGACGGCGCCGCACAAGTGGCAGCTGAGCGTCTGGCTGCGACGGCTGTACACGCAATGGACCGCGCAGTCGTCGCATTTGGCGACATACCCGCAAGCATCGCAGCTGAGCGTACGCGCATATCCGCGCCGGTTCAAAAACAATATGCACTGTTCCCCGGAGGAGATGCGCTGCCGGACCGCCTCGACCAGCTCGTCGCTGAACAACGATGATTCGCCGGCGTCCGGATCGGTGCCGATTCGCCGGTCGATCACCTGAAAGCGAGGCGGAACGGAATGACCGACCGGACAGGACATCCTGGTCATCGAAAACCTGCCGATGCCGGCATTGTGCAGCGATTCCGCCGATGGAGTGGCGGACCCCAGGATCACCACCGCATGTTCCAGCTGTCCGCGCATTACCGCCACGTCCCGGGCATTGTATCTCGGAGCCTCCGCCTGCTTGTAAGTCGATTCATGCTCCTCGTCTATCACAATCAGCCCAAGATCTGAGAACGGAGCGAATAGCGCCGAACGAGCGCCGATGGCAATCTTGACCTCCCCGGAACGTATGCGGTTCCATTCGTCGAAACGCTCCCCTCCCGAAAGGCGGCTATGCAGCACGGACAGGGCGTCGCCGAACCTGGCGCGGAACCGACGAACAGTCTGCGGGGTAAGCGATATCTCCGGAACCAGCACGATGGACGATTTACCCATATCCATGGTCTTGGATATTGCCTGCAGGTAGACCTCGGTTTTCCCGCTGTTGGTGGTTCCATGCAGCAGCTGGACCCCGCCGCCGGCGGCGAGCAACCCATCGATCTGCGCAAGCGCCTTGGCCTGATCCGGAGTCGGCTCCAACGCGCTATCCCTGACAATGCCGGCATTGCCGAACACGTCGCGTCTCGTCGCCGCCTCCCTGACGGAGACGAGCCCGTTCTTCACCAAAGTGGCCAACGCCGAACGGCTGAATCCCTGCAGTTTGGCGAGCTCGTCCATGAAACATTCTCCATAAACGAGCAGATGCTCGAGCACGACGGTCCGTCCGATCAGCCGGACGTTCTTGCCGATTTTAGCCAGTTCCTTCTGGGCCTCGTAGGAATTGGAGACGTTGTATATCTTGCGTATCTTCGGACGGAACTTCCCGTTGCGCACCGGTGCGGGGAGCAGCGTCCTTATGGACTGCTCGAGCGTGCAACAGTAGTATTCAGACATCCAGCGTCCCAGCTCGACAAGTTGTTTTGGGATAGAGGCGCGACTGGAGGAAACTCCTGTCACCGGACGCATGCGGGACATATCGAATTCCGTGGTGTCATGGATAGAAAGAACATATCCCGTACGCTGCGTTCTGCCGAACGGGACGTCAACCGCCGAACCGACCTCCAGTTCAGACGCGAGCTCCGGAGGGACCAGATAGTCGAACTCCCGGTCCAGCGCAACGTCCGTCACGACCCTGGCGATCAACGGAGATACTCCTTGAGAAATCTTCCTGTATGCGACTTGCGGATGCCGGCGATCGTTTCCGGCGTTCCGCAGCCCACGAGACGTCCACCCGCGTCACCGCCCTCGGGACCGAGGTCTATGATGTAGTCCGCGGTCTTGATGACATCGAGATTGTGCTCTATGACGATGACTGTATTGCCGAGATCGCGCAACCGATACAGCACGCGCATCAGCACGTCGATGTCGGCGAGATGAAGTCCGGTCGTTGGTTCGTCAAGGACGTAGACAGTATGTCCATGCGGAATCCTGGCGAGCTCCGCCGCCAGCTTGACGCGCTGGGCTTCGCCTCCGGATAGCGTCGTGGCGCTCTGTCCAAGCTTCATGTATCCCAGCCCGACCTCGGCCAGAGTACGCAACTTCCTGGAGAGTGCGGTGTGATTGGAAAAGACCTCCAGGGCCTGGTCGATGGTAAGGTCGAGCACGTCGGCTATGCTTAGCTTGCGATACTTGACCGACAACGTCTCCGCGTTGAAACGCCTCCCGCCGCAGCTCGCGCATTGCACGTAGACATCGGATAGGAACTGCATCTCGATTTTCTTGACGCCGTCGCCGCAGCATTCCTCGCAGCGCCCGCCCTTCACGTTGAAACTGAAACGCCCCGGTCCGAATCCGCGAACCTTGGATTCCGGAAGTTCGGAAAAGAGCTTGCGGATGACCCCAAACGCGTCCGTATACGTAGCGGGGTTGCTCCGCGGCGTCCGGCCAATCGGACTTTGGTCGATGACAATCGCCTTGTCGACATGCTCCAGGCCTTCGATGGCGGTACACTTGCCGACGGCGACGTCACCGATGCCGAACTTGGCGTTCATCGCCGGAACCAGTATGCCGTTGATCAAACTGCTCTTGCCGGATCCGGAGACGCCGGTTACGCAGCACAAGGTACCCAGCGGAATCTCGACATCCACCTTCTTGAGATTGTGGTGCTCCGCGCCAAGAATCCGTATCGACTTGCCGTTCCCCCGGTTTCGCGTCTCCGGCACCTCGATGCACCGGCGACCGGACAGGTAGTCGGCGGTAAGCGACCGCGGTGCGGAAACGATTTCCCCTGGAGTTCCGCAGGCGACAATCTCGCCTCCGTGGCGTCCGATGCCTATCCCTATCTGAATAACACCATTATCCGAAACACCCTGGCCGCC
>JAKSOH010000030.1 GCA_024405675.1 Victivallaceae bacterium | reverse complement strand
ACTGAAGTCTCATTCCCACCGTAGTGGTTTTGAAACCCGTTGGCATGGTCAACGCTCAGAGCAAGAATGCGGTCGTCTCATTCCCACCGTAGTGGTTTTGAAACAAGAAGAAGTGACTGAACATCTGACGCGATTGTTACGTCTCATTCCCACCGTAGTGGTTTTGAAACAGAAAAGAGCAGGAATTGCGAGCTGGCAAGTCAAGCGTCTCATTCCCACCGTAGTGGTTTTGAAACTTTGGTGCAAGCAATCCCTCGCCAAGGGCATGGAGGTGTCTCATTCCCACCGTAGTGGTTTTGAAACTCCCCTCCGTGAAGAGGGCGCAATTGACCAGCACCCGTCTCATTCCCACCGTAGTGGTTTTGAAACGGAAGGAACCGGCCACACGCGCCGACCTGGAAAAGAGTCTCATTCCCACCGTAGTGGTTTTGAAACTCAGGATCGCGCGGTCCTCGGTCTCTATCTCCACCATGTCTCATTCCCACCGTAGTGGTTTTGAAACCTTGAACAAAAATGCAGTTTACTGCAAAAGTGTTCAGTTTCATTCCCGCCGTAGCGGTTTTTGTGTTGGAGGTCTGCATTCCGCATTGACAAGCATAAAATCCGCCGTGCCGTCATTAAGACGACGCGGCGGATTTCTCTGAAACGTGAACTACGGCCTACTTCGCGGTTTCTTTCTTCATCTCGCGTAGCTCCTTGAGCGTCTGAACCACCATCACGTCCCCCGCGTCGGGAGTGAATATGTACGATCTTGCCATCTTGCGGGCGTGCGCCTCGTATCCGCCACGGGCGAGGGCGGCCTTGTCCGGCATGTAGGAAAGGTAGCCGTTGGTGTTGCAGCAGGCCAGGTTGTACTGGTAGGGGCTGTACTTGCGCAGCCTGAGCGTGAACGTCGAGAACACCTCCAGCGGATAGCCGACGATGGCCACCGGGCCGATGGCCAGGAGCGGATGCTCGAAGTCGAGCGCGGGCTCGATCGGTTTCGACCAGGCTTCCAGCGCCTGGGTGGCCAGGAGGTATTCGGCCGGGATGTCGTCCGGATCGATCTTCTTTCCGGAGAAACCGGCAAGTATCTTGTTCGCCTCGTCCTTCGACGTGTGGATCACCTGGGGCAACGAGAGCTTCCCGGCCTTGTAGACCAATGGCAGATCGGTGCGGAAGTCGCGCATGTCCTCGAGCAGGTCGAGCGCGTCGTTCGCCGCGCGGTATCCGACCTCCAGCACGGAGTCGACGCCGTCGCCGCATCCGCCGCTGAATCCGTGGTATTCCGCGTCGTCGAACCAGCGGTAGGTGCGCGGTCCGGAATCGCCGATGGCTCCGTTGACGAACATCACCGGCGCCGGATAGCGCGTGGCCACGCGATTGCGCATGACGCCGCACCAGTCGCTGGAAATGTCGGTCGTGATGCCCATCGCGGTGTTGTGGGCGCTGCAGTGCACGACGATCCCGATGGTCTTGCCGGTCTTCGCCTCGACGAAGTGCAGGACCGTCATGTTGTCGTCGTGGATCATGAGCGGGTCGCCGAAGAGCGCTCCGACCTCGCCGTTCTCATGCGTGCCGCGGCGGGAGATCCCGGTCTTCGTCTTCCCGTATCCGATGGCCATGGCAGCCTCCTTGCGCGACTCCTTGGCCCGCTTGACGGCATCGCCGATGATGGGGATGCTCTTTCTCACGTAGGCCGCCCCGGCACCCCCCTTGTCGACGGTGCCGCGCCACTTGCTGACCTGGCTGGATGTATGCGGCGCGGAGTGGGTGTGGGTGCAGCAGAGGACGACGTTGCTCCACGGGATCCCCGCGATGTCGCCGACTCCCTTGCGGAGCTCGTCGCACAGCTCGTTGTTGATTAGACACCAGTCGACGGAGACCACCGCGGTCTCCGTCTTACCGTCCGTGACGTACATCGCGGTCGCGGTGAGCGGCGAGTGGACGTTGGTCGCCAGGCGCTTCGGGCGTCCGTAGCCCGTGAGATAGATGCCGAGCGGCGGGGTGATGTCGGCGGTCGCGAACCCGACTTCGAGCGGATTCGCCGCGAACGCCGCGAACGCCAACACCGCTCCGGCGACCGAGAGAAGTTTCTTCATGGACATTGCATTGTCTCCTTCTGTTCCCTGGATGGATCAGACGACTTATTTCGTCATTCCGTTTTTCATTTCGCGCAGCTCCTTGAGCGTCTGGACCACCATGACGTCCCCGGCGTCCGGGGTGAACACGTATGGGCGCATCACCTTGCGGACATGCACCTCGTATCCGCCGCGGGCGATGGCGGCCTTGTCCGGCATGTAGGCCAGCCGGCCGTCGGCGTTGCTGCAGACGAGGTTGTGCTGGTAGGGGCTGTATTTGCGCAGCCTGAGCGTGAACGTCGAGAACACCTCCATCGGATAGGAGACGAAGGCCACCGGTCCGATGGCCAGCAGCGAATGCTCCGTGTCGAACACAGGTTCCGCCGGCCGGTTCCAGGCCTCCAGGGCGTTTTTCGCAAGAAGATATTCAATCGGCATGTTGTCGGGATCGAGCTTCTTGTCCTTGAATTCCGCGACGACCTTTTCCGCCTCTGCCTTCGGCGTGTGTATCTCCTGGGGGAGGGATAGCTTGCCGACCTTGTAGACCAGTGGCAGGTCGGTGCGGAAGTCGCGCATGTCCTCGAGCAGGTCGAGCGCGTCATTCGCAGCGCGGTATCCGACCTCCAGCACGGAGTCGAGCCCGTCTCCGCATCCGGCGCTGAAACCGTGGTATTCCGGGTCGTCGAACCAGCGGTAGGTGCGCGGTCCGGAATCGCCCAGGGCGCCGTTGATGAACATCACCGGCGCCGGATAGCGCGTGGCGATGCGCCTGCGCATCACTCCGCACCAGTCGCTGGAGATGTCGGCGGTGATGCCCATGGCGGTGTTGTGGGCGCTGCAGTGCACGACGATCCCGATGGTCTTGCCCGTCTTCGTCTCGGCGAAGTGCAGGACCGTCATGTTGTCGTCGTGGATCATGAGCGGGTCGCCGAAGAGCGCGTTGACCTCGCCGGTCTCGTGCGTGCCGCGGCGGGAGATGCCGGTCTTCGTCTTGCCGCGTCCGATGGCCATCGAGGCCTCCTTGCGCGACTCCTTCGCGCGTTTCACCGCGTCGGCGATGGCGGGAATGCATTTCCTCGCGTAGGCGGCTCCGGTGCCCTCCTTGTCGACGGCGCCGCGCCACTTGTCCTTGAGACAGGCGGTATGCGGCGCGGAATGGGTGTGCGTGCAGCAGAGGACGATGTTCTTCCACGGTATTCCCGCGACGCCGGATATCCCGCGGCGGATTTCCTCGCTGAGCGGGGCGTCGACGAAACACCAGTCGAGCGAGACCAGCGCGGCCTCCGTCTCGCCGTCGGCGACGTACATCGCGGTCACGGTGAGCGGCGAGTGGACGTTGGTCGCCAGGCGCTGCGGTCTCCCGTAGCCAGTGAGATAGATGCCGAGGTCCGGCGTGACGTCGGAGATCGCGAATCCCACTTCGAGCGGCCCCGCGGCCATGGCCGCGAAGGACAACGCCATCAGGACGGCGGACAGGATGTTTTTCGCTCTCATTGTCCGTCCCCCTGGCGAACGGTCTCGCCGAGATGTTTCATGAACTCCAGGCTCTTCTTCGCGCAGGCGAAGGCGTCGTCGCAGGCATCCTGCTCGTAGATGTACCATTCGGCGTCGGATTCCAGAGCCGCGCGGTAGCACGACTCGAGGTCGATGACACCGGTACCGAGAGGGGAGGTGCTGTAGCGTTCGTTCAGGTCGAGCATGTCCTTGAAGTGGATCTGCCGGATCCGGTGCGCGTAGCGCCGGATGTAGTCGGCGGGATCGCCGCCGCCGCGGGTGACCCAGCAGACGTCGGGCTCGACGAGGACCTTGTTCTCGTCGTTGGCCGCGAGAATGCGGTCCATGGCCGAGACGCCGTCGACCAGGGTGAACTCGCCCCAGTGGTTGTGGTAGGAGAAGGCGACGCCGTTGGCCGCGGCGATGTCGCCGATCTTGCGGCAGCGTTCGGCGATTTCCGGCCAGACGGCGGTGAAGTCGCTCGCGGTCGGCGTGCTGCTGGTGACGGCAGGGGAGTTCAGCTTCCTCGCATATTCGTAGGCGATGTTGTCCTTGTCGAGGAGCTCGTCCGGCGTGAACATGGTTCCGGCGCACTCCAGGTGCAGTTCCTTCAGGAACGCCGCTAGGTCGTCAGGAGCGATGTCGCCGTAGCGGCAGGCGAACTCCACGCCGTCGAACCCGAGTTCGGATATCCGGCGGAGCGTTCCGCGGAAGTCCTCGCCGAGCTCCTTGCCGAAGTTGAAAAGTTGTATCCCCCGTTTCATGCCGTACCTCCCGACTACTTTGCGTAGGCCGCCATGACCTTCTCGAAGGCGTCGGCGAGCTTGGAGAGGTCTTCGCGCGGCGTCATCAGCCACTGCAGCGGGATGACGATGAGGTCCTTGGTGGCGAGCCGCTCGGCGACGTCGCAGCTGGAGATGCGGTACATGTTCTCCGGGACGCTCCAGAGCTTCTGGCGGTACATCGGGTTGCCCCAGCCGATTCCGACGGGGGCGTCCTCGGCGCAGACCGCCTTGACGAACTCGGCGCGGGTGATGCCGTCCTTGAGCCTGTCGGAATCGAGACGGACGCCGAAGTTGTAGTATCCCTGGAGCGTCGCGCAACGTCCGGGCTTCTGGCAGCTGATGCCGTCGATTGCGTTCAGGCGGCCGCGCAGGTACTCGGCGTTCGCGGCGCGCAGCTCGGTGTCGCGGCGCAGGTAGCGCAGCTGGGAGAGCAGGATGAGCGCCTGGAACTCGGTGACGCGGTAGTTGTGGCAGATGAGTCCCATCGGCGGCGGGGTGCCCGCCTGGCCCTGCTTGGCGGCGTACTGGTAGCCAATGTGGGAGATGCGTCCGAGCTTGTCGCCGAGCTCGTCGTCGTTGCAGAGGCAGGCTCCGCCTTCGCCGGAGACCATGGTCTTGCTCTGCTGGAAGCTGAAGGATCCGACGTCGCCGATGGTGCCGACGTGCCGTCCGTTCCATTCGCCGCCGTGGGCGTGGGCGCAGTCCTCGATGACGAAGAGGTTGTGCTTCTTCGCGATTTCCATGACGCGGTCCATGTCGGACATGGATCCGTAGAGGTGCACAGGGATGATGGCCTTGGTGCGCGATGTGATGGCCTCCTCGATGCGGTCGGTGTCGATGCAGAAGGTCTCCGGATCGATGTCGACGATGACCGGGGTGGCTCCGCAGACGACCACGGCCTCGCCGGTGGCGATCCAGGTGTAGGCCGGGACGATGACCTCGTCGCCGGGACCGATGCCGAGGGCCTGCATGGCGACCTCCAGGGTCACGGTGCCGTTGGCCATCATGGCGCAATGCTTCGCGCCGGTGTACTTGGCGAATTCGTTGTTGAACTCGACCTCCTTCTTGCCGTAGAACGACCAGGCGTGGCTCAGGTAGAGCGCCTTGATCTCCTCGGCGGTGTCCTCGTAGACGGGAGGCCAGCTGGGGATGTTCGCGGGGGTCTCGAAGACCTTCTTCCCGCCGTCGATTGCAAGTTTTTCCATTTTCGCTTATCCTTTCGTTGTTTGAAAACAGTTTTTCATTTCTTCATTTCACGGAGTCCCGCGAGGCACTGGACGACCATGACGTCGCCGGCGTCCGGGGTGAACACGTAGGGTCGCACGGCGGGGCGCATGAGCACCTCGTATCCGCCGCAGGCGATGGCGCCGCGGTCGGGCATGTAGCCGTAGAATCCGTTGGCGTTGCTGCAGAGCAGCGTGTACTCGTATGGACTGTACTTGCGCAGCCGGAGCGACAATATGGAGAATACCTCGAGCGGGGCCGGCACGATGGCCAGCGGCCCGATGGCGACGAGCGCCTGGCTCCAGCGGAGCTCGGGCTCCAGGGGCTTCTTCCACATTTCGAGGGCGCGGATGGCCCACTGGAGGCGGGCCTCGACGGCCGGATCGATTCCCTCGAACTCCTTCAAGGTGGCGTTTGCCTTCTCGACGGTCATGCAGATCTCCTGCGGGAGGACGAGTTCGGAGGATTTGACGTCGAGCCGGACGTCGTTCCGGAAGTCGCGCAGATTCTCGAGCAGCGCGAGCACGTCGTTGGCGGCGCGGTATCCGACCTCGAGGACGGAATCGATTCCGTCTCCGCATCCGCCGGAGAACCCGCGGAAGTCCTCGCCCTCGAACCAGCGGCGGGTGCGGGGGCCGACGTCGCCGATGGCGCCGTTGAGGAACACGACCGGGGCGGAATAGCGGGTGTTGACGCGATTGCGCATGACGCCGCACCAGTCGCTGGAGATGTCGGTGGTGATGCCCATGGCGGTGTTGTGGGCGCTGCAGTGCACGAGGATGCCGAGGTCCTCCTTCGTTTCGGCGTCGATGAAGCGAGCGACGGTCAGGTTGTCGTCGTAGACCATGTCTGGATCGCCGAGGAGCATGTTGATCTCGCCGGTCTCGTGCTGGCCGCGGCGGGAGATGCCGGTTTCGGTCTTGCCGGCCTTGAAGGCGATGGCCGCCTCGCGGGCGCCGGATTTCGCATCGGATACCGCCTTGGCCAGGGCGGGTATGCAGCTTTTCGCGTAGGCGAGGCCCTTCTGCTCGGGGTCGGTGGCGCCGCGCCACGTGTCGACCCAGTAGGAGGTGTGCGGCGCGGAATGGGTGTGTATGCAACTGATGACGATGCCGTCGGCGGGTACTCCGGAGACCTTCGAGATGCCTTCTGCAATTTCGCGGGCGAGCACCGCGTCGACGAAGCACCAGTCGACACTGATCACCGCGGCCTCGGCGTCGCCGTCTGCCAGGTACATGGCGGTGGCGGTGAGGGGGGTGTGGACGTTGGTGGCGAGGCGCTGCGGGCGTCCGTATCCGGTGAGGAAGATGCCGAGCGGCGGGGTGATGTCTACGATTGAGAATCCGGTTTTCATCTTAAGAATCCTTTCCTATTCAAGTTTCAGCAATTCGTCGACCACGAAGTCGCCGACGTTGTTCTCGTAGCGGAAGTGGTGGCTCTGCATGTAGAGGTTGACCTCGTAGAATCCGAAGACCTTGTCGTCGCGGGAGCTGATGTCGTTGTACTTCCTGCCGCTGGCCTCGGTGAAGATGTAGGCGGAGTTGCCGTTGGAGACGGTGGCGACGAACGGGAATTTCGACTTGGCCTGTGCCATGAGTCGCATGCCGAGCTCTACATAGAGTTCGCCGGGTACGAAGAAGATGGAGATGCCGCCGATGCGGATCACCTGGAGGTCGCGGCGGGCGCCGAGGTCCCCTCCCTTTTCCAGTATCATGGCCATCTCGTCGAGGCGGAGGGCCTTGTTGGTCCAGTAGTTGCTGCCGGCCTTGCGGTCGGATTCGCGGAGCATCACGGCGTCGGCGCGCAGCTGCTCCGGCGTCTGGACGCGAACGGGGAAGTCGACCGCCTTCCTGAAGAAGGAGACGGCGGTGTCGGAAAGCTTCTCGCCGCTGGAAAGGCCGCGCTTCAGTTCATCCATGTAGAGCTTCGTCTCGATTTCGACTCCGTCGGGTGAGTTCGTGTCGAGGCAGGTCCTGAGCGGCATCTGGTCGCCGGCGGGTCCGAGCAAAAAGAGCGGCATGTCGGCGAGACGCTCCTCCTTGACATGGCGGTTGGCGCAACCCGGCCAGTCGCTGCCGGCTTTCATCCACATGGCACCGTTGCCGCAGACGGGGTGCATGCCGAAGTTGTGCAGCAGGACCTTGGTGGAACCGTCGGCGCGGTTGAACTTCGCCCAGCGGATCGCTGGATCGGTGATGTTGGTTTCGCGTTCGACGCGGTTGCGGCTGATCTTGGCCGAGGGGACGGAACGTCCGGCGACGACCTCGGCCACGGGTTCCTCGTCGGAGATCGCGGCTCCGGCCACCTCGAGCACGGTCTCCTTCCAATGGCGCTGGAACGGCGGGTAGGGGATGCCGCTGTGGGAGCCGTTGACGCTCTCGAAGAGGGATGGCGCGGAATGGGTGTGGGTGGCGACGAAGGCGATGCCGTCCGGATCGAGCTTGTATTTCTCGGAGACGGCCTTGCGCATCTCCGCGGCGTATTTGTCGTCGGTGCTGCAGGTGTCGGTATAGATGATCACGGCGCGGCGGTTCCCGTCGTTGAAGCTGAAGGCGCGGCAGTAGAGCGGCTCGATGACGCCGGTGTTGCGGCGTTCGCAGTAGTTGGCGTAGCCGTAGAGTTCCGCGAACAGCGGTATGGAGAGCTCGCGTTCGGCGCATCCGACCTTGAGCTGCGGACCGGCCGCGGCCGACAACGCGACGCCTGCGCAAATCGCGCACGTTGCAATCTTGTTCATGGCACATTCCTCCTGTGGTTTTCGTGAATCCGACTTTCGTCTTCCAATACCTAATTGACATGATGTGAAGGCAAATGGCAATTTGCAAAAACCGTTATTTGTTATCAATTTCCGACATGGTTTTGGTTTTCTACGACCAAATGACAAGGAAATGGTATTGGCAATAACGGACATTGGAAGACAAAAATGCGATGGTGGTGCGACATGAAGAGGAAGGGGATGCCCCTATGCCTGGCGCGAGAATTCCGTTTCTCTTGGCGGAATGCAGCAATAACGAGGAGACGGATCTATTGCTTTTTCAATGAAACCATCGTCTTTATCTTTCTTTATTCTATTTGTTGGAGTTTTGTTTTTCTGAAAAAAGTGTTAGATTAACCAAGGTTTATTGGAAGTGGTGTCTAATCGACCGAGAAAATTTATACTATTGTAGATGCGCATCACGAGGGAGCGCGAATCCGTGGCTAATAGGAAATGAGAAGTGCGTTGCAGGTGTTGTTCGAAGCCATTGAAAAAGACAAGGCTCAAACAGAATTCATAACGGATTTCAGTTTCGTCTACGACGGCATCGAAATTCAATACTACGGCCGTTACTATGGTTATGCTTCCCGCCCTGGAAAGACAGAGGAATATGAGTTCGCCGGTGATGACTACGACTCCATGTTGGATTGTGTCATTCCGTTCACCGGCAAGTCAATCAGGGTAATGATGGAGGAGCTGGACGAGAAGGACCTCCAGCTGAACGTCTACGTCATGGGCAGTTACAAGGATCCGGAGGAAGGAACAGCCGGCGGCGGAGGAGATGCAAAGCCAGTCCATCCTTGAATGCCGATGTTTCAGTCGCACTCGTCCGAAAACGAAAAATTGTGAAAGCGCCATGAGGCGGATCGGGGCCTGGACTATGACGATGCCGCCGGAAGTCGTTTGCCCATAACAACCTGGGCATGACGTCGGCGTCAAGTCTCCGCTTGAAGATAATATCTTTTTGTCGGCAGATACTGGCACGGAATCTACAAATCACCGAATGAAATGTCTACAAATCACCGAATGAAATGTCTACAAATCACCGAATGAAATGTCTACAAAATACCGGTTTCGCTTGGTTTTTGCCATGGATGGGGTTATGTTTTGTTAGGTAAGCGGATAACAGTTTTGGGGGGCAATATGAAAAAATACAAGCGGCGCATAGCGGACCAAATGCTTGATCGGAAACTGTTGGGGAAGGGTGCTGTTCTAATCGAGGGGGCGAAGTGGTGTGGCAAAACCACTACAGCTGAACAGACTGCAAAAAGTGTTTTGTACATGAGCGATTCGGAGAAAACGGCGCAGTACCAGGAACTGGCGGACATTTCTCCTTCGCAGCTGTTGAAGGGAGATGCTCCGCGTCTGATCGACGAATGGCAGCTTGCGCCGAAACTGTGGGATGCCATCCGTTTCGAGGTCGATCACAGGGATGACCTTGGACAGTTTATTTTGACCGGTTCCGCCGTTCCCCCGTCCATGGATGAGGTTAAACATACCGGAACCGGACGTTTCGCCTGGTTGAAAATGCGTCCGATGAGCCTCTATGAATCCGGCGAATCCAATGGCTCCGTCAGCTTGGAGGACCTTTTTGCCAAGCGGGGGGATGTTTCCGGGACAAACTCCGTGAGT
This sequence comes from Victivallaceae bacterium, assembly GCA_024405675.1. GTDB lineage: Bacteria > Verrucomicrobiota > Lentisphaeria > Victivallales > Victivallaceae > UBA1784. Next base: position 7,441 of record JAKSOH010000030.1, on the reverse strand, counting down.
TTGGAGCAGCTGGCGTTTGCCGTCTGCCGCGGGGGATGGCCTCGTGCAACAACGCTTTCCGGGGCAGTTGCCCTTGAACAGGCGTATGACTATTATGATGCCGTGGTCAATGCGGATGCGTCACGGGTCGATGGAGTCCGGCGTGATCCGGAACGGGTGAAGAGGCTTCTGCGCATTTATGCCCGCCATCAGGGGACGCAGGCGGCGATTACCACGATTTGCGAGGACATGGCCGCCAATGAAGCAACTAGGCCGGACGCAGATACAATTACCTCCTATGTCAACGCCTTGAAAAAAATCTTCGTGATTGAAGACATGCCGGCATGGAATCCCAATCTGCGCTCAAAGACAGCCGTCCGCACGTCGGATACTAGGTACTTTGTCGATCCCTCCATTGCCGTTGCCGCGTTGGGAATCGGTCCCGATGATTTGCTCGATGATCTGAAGACGTTCGGATTGCTCTTTGAGACACTTTGCATCCGCGACCTTCGTGTCTTCGCGGAATCCCTCGGCGGCGCGGTCTACCATTATCGGGACTCCTTCGGTTTGGAATGCGATGCAGTGGTTCATTTGCGGAACGGCTCATATGGCCTCATCGAAATCAAGCTCGGCGGAGAGAAACTGATTGACGAGGGTGCGAAAAATCTCATGCGATTTACGGAAAAGATCGATACGGAAAAGATGAAACCTCCGGCTTTCCAAATGGTTCTGACGGGGGCCGGCGACTTCGCCTACCTGCGAAAGGACGGAGTTCTGGTGGTCCCCATCGGTTGTTTGAAGAACTGATAAAGCATATTGGTGGATAGGGTACGTATGGTTGGTGTGACGACGTATTTCCCCCATCTACTTCCGGATGTTCCTGAAACGGGAGCAGGGAGCGGCTCCGTTGATTTTCAAGATCGACTGACGCAGTTGAAGTTCAATCCGAAGTGCGCGAGGTATTTGGCGAGCCTGTCCGAGTCGTTGGTGCTTTTTTTCGCCTTCCTTGAAACAGCGAAAAGTTTCTTCCCCGCATCGGCCAGATTCCTGCTGGCGCGACAGACCCTGATCACCTCTTGCAACTGCACCAGGTCGAAATAGTCGTATCTTTCCGCATAGTCGGGGCCGAGAAGTCCGGCCAGGTCGTCGTCTGCCGGATTCTCCTTCCTGCTGTCGGTGCGCGCGAGCTCCTCATTGACCGTCGCGAGATCTATTCGACCTCCCGGCGCCAGTGTCGCCATCCTGACTATCATTCCGTTTAGATCGCGGAAATTGGCGTCCCATGTGGCCCGAGGGGACATGGCGAAATCCAGGAACGCCTTCCTCGCCTCCGAGTTGAAGGTAATCCGCTTTCCGTTTTTCTGGGCGAAGAAATTCAGCTCGTAGTCGAGGTTCGGCTCGATGTCCTCGCGGCGTTCGGCGAGTCCCGGAAGCTGAAAGCTCCAGAGATTGATCCTGGCAAGGAGGTCGGGGCGGAAACGTCCTTGCATGACCGCGGCCGAGAGGTCGCGGTTCGTTCCGCATATCAGCTGGAAGTCGCTCGATTCCTCCCTGTCTGCTCCAAGCGGAAGGAATTTCTTGTCCTCGATCGCGCGGAGCAGCATGGCCTGTTCGTCGAGTCCGAGTTCCCCTATCTCGTCGAGAAACAGTATTCCCCCCTCCGCCGTCTTGACGAGCCCGGTCCTGTTCGAGACGGCATCGGTGAACGAACCTTTCTTGTGGCCGAACAGGGCGCTTATCGCCTGGTCCCCGCGCAATGTGGCGCAGTTCACGTTGACGAAATCGCCGGAAATCTGGTTGTTGAGCTTCTTCAGCTCGTAGATGCGGCGCGCCAGCTTCGATTTGCCGGCTCCGGTCGGACCGGTCAGCAGGATCGGTTCCTTGGATCGGACGGCGACTCGCTCTATGGTGCCGATTAGATGGTTGAATTTCTCATTCCTGGTGGCTATGCCGGACTTCAGGAATTCCTGGTCGTTGATGCTCTTTGCCTCGAAGCGTTTGGCCAGCAGGTCGTATCGGGAGAGATCGAGGTCGATCAGGCTGTACGTGCCCTTGGCGCCGCCGGTCCTGTCCGGCTGCGTCTGCACCAGCACCCCTGGAAGATGGTGCGATTCGTTGAGCAGGAACAGGCATATCTGCGCGACATGGCTTCCTGTCGTGATGTGAATGTAATACTTGCGGTCTCCGTCGGTCGAGAAGTCTTTTCGTATGCAGAAATCGTAAAGCCTGGAATACACCTCCTCGAAATCCCATGGGTCGCGGAACGGCACTTCCTCCGGAATCACCTCGGTATTCGGAGATGCGGTCTTGATGTCTTCGGTTACTTCCTTCATCAGCCGTTCGAATTCCGGCTGGTAGATGAGATGGTAGCGGTCGAAGTGGATGTCCTTGTGCATGGCGAGGGCTACGGACGGACGCCATATCCCCCATCGTCCGACGCCGCGTCCGTGGGCGTCCAGTTTGCAGCCAAGAAGCGAAACAAGTATGTTCATTTTTTCTATCCTATTTTATATATTGCTATAAAATATTATATGTTTTTGTGGAATGTTTTTCAAGTTCTCAAGATGGAAAAACCACTGGAAATCGACTTTTTGTACGATTTTTCATAGTGGAAGGACGCGTGCTTGCCATCGGGATGTCGAATTTGCGTGCGGTTTTGGCACGACTTTTGATTTAGTGATAGTGCCGGACGGCGGATTCCATGCGCCGCCTGGGTATTCGGGCAAATTGAGGCGAGCAGGTCGCCAGCGGGCCCCGTGCCACCTCCGCCGGTTTCGCGAATTGGCGGATGGTGGCACGGGGATGGCCGTCCCCGCGGAAGCGTGGAAAGTGGACTTCGGCAGGTGCCTGGTTGCAATGGAAAAATTCGGTAGATGCGTTTTTCGAGAAGGAGGAAAGAGAAATGAAATGGATGCATGAGGAGAACGGGGCGCTCCCGATAAACAGCTGGTGTGCGGAGGTCGAGGAAGGGGCGATGATCCAGGCGAAAAACCTGGCCCGTCATCCGGCGGTGGCGCATCACGTCGCCCTGATGCCGGATTGCCATCCCGGATACGGAATGCCAATCGGCGGTGTGATAGCGGCAAAGGACGCGGTCATCCCAAGCGCCGTCGGCGTGGACATCGACCCCATGTTCCCCCTCGCAAAAGGAGGAGCAGCAGCAATACCCGAAGCATACGGAACCGGAAAGACCGTTACCCAGCAGTCTCTCGCAAAAAAAACTGATACAGACGACGGCGTGGACATCGGATGCGGGATGGTGGCGGTGGAAACCGACGTCTCGGCGGAAAGGCTCGCCGAAATGCAGTTCCGCAGGAATATCCAGCAGAGGGTGAAGGAGCTCATCCCGGTAGGCGAGGGCGAATACCACAAGGAAAAGCAGGAGTGGGATGGGTTCGAGGAATATCTCGACAATGGCGGGGACGATCGCTTCGCCACAACGCTGGACCGTCGCAACCTCGGGACGCTTGGCGGAGGCAACCACTTCATCGAGATACAGTCGTCGGACGAAGGGAAGGTGTGGATGATGATCCATTCCGGCAGCCGGAACCTCGGCAAGCGGGTGGAGGAGCATTATCACACGAGGGCGGCGAGCCTGGATGCGATGTTCCGTTCGCCGTTGCCCGATCCGGACCTCGCGTTTCTTCCAGTCGCGACAAACGACGGGCACAATTACCTTCGCGACATGAATTTCTCCCTTCGCTATGCGCGGGAGAACCGCCGCAGGATGATGGCCTCGTTGAAGAAGGTGTTCTCCGAATTCGTGCCCGAGGCGCAGTTCCTGCGTGAGATAGACGTTCATCACAACTACGCGACTTTCGAGTCGCATTTCGGCGAGACGTTCTGCATCCACCGGAAGGGCGCCATAAGCGCAAAGCCAGGCGAAATAGGAATCGTCCCTGGATCGATGGGAACGGCGAGCTACATCGTGCGAGGCCTGGGGAATCCGCTTTCGTTCATGAGTTCATCGCATGGCGCCGGAAGGCGGATGAGCAGGTTCGCTGCATGCGAGAACCTGACGGTGGCGGAATGCGACGCGGCCATGGCCGGAATCGTATGCGAACGATGGCACCGGCTGCGTGGAGGCGGAAAGCGGAGGGACCTGTTGGATCTTTCCGAGGCGCCGCAGGCATACAAGTCGATAGACGAGGTGATCGCCGCCGAGGGAGATCTCGTGGAGCCGCTGGTGAGGCTCGTGCCGATTGCAGTGCTGAAGGGGTGACGGCCGATCTGCCGCGGATGCCGTCTGGAGAACGGCGCGCGATGTGCGCGGACGGAGAATCATTCCGCATCATCTGGATGTCATAGCAATGGCGTCATATACAGGGGGAGGCATTGATATCCGTCCTTTTCCGCGACGTCTCCGGAATGAAGAATCAACGGATTGTCTAGCTGAGCAGGAAATTTCCGGCGGAATTTCCGCAAGGACGAGAATGTGTAGTTTTTTCCGGATTTCACTTCGACGGGGGTGATGTTGTGGCGACTCGTGATTACCGGATTCTCGATGAGAAAATCGATTTTCATGCGGTCGGCCGCGTTTTCCCTGCTTGAATTGGAATAGAAGAACAACTTGTTTCCCGCTGCCGTCAGCATCTGGGCCACTGCGTTTTCCATGATCATGCCTTCGTTGAACTCGAGTTTGCCACCGAGTAGTTTCTTGTATATCTCCTCGTCGACAATCGACTTTTCATTGAATGCATGACTGATCAGAAGACCGGTGTCGGCCATGTAACACTTCAATGTCGAAATATCCTGGCTCGATTTCAAGCCGATGCCCGGTTCTGTTGTCCGATAGCAGTTGTTGACGATCATCGCGTCGTCAAGCCAGTATAGGGCGTCTTCATATTCCCGGAATCTTGCGGCCTTGCCGATGGAGGAAAGGCGGAATGTCTTTTCGTGGCGTTGCAATTGCGCCGGAATCTCGTCGAAGATTGCCTCGACTTTTCGTTCGTAGCCCCTGGCGTACTTGGTGATGTCGGCGCGGTAAAGCGTCAGGATGTCGCGCTTCACTGCATCCGTTTTCGCAAAATCCCTGGAAGTGATGTATTCCACCACCGCCTGCGGCATTCCTCCCACGAGCAGATACTGCCGGAAGTAATTCATCGCCTTCCTGTGAAGCGCATTGCCGAGCGGACGGCGCGCGGAAAAACACTCCTGGAGAAACGGCATCATGGTCGTGTCCCCGACCGCCCAGAGGAATTCCTCGAAATCCAGCGGATGCATCTTGATATGTCGTTCTTCGGATGGGATGACGATGTCATCGACATTCGCCTTGATCGACATGAGGGAGCCGGTTTCAAGATAGTGATATCTTCCGTCCGCGACAAGATATTTGACGGCGGAACGGCCCGCGGATATAGCTGCACCTCGTCGAAAACGATCAGTGACTTTCCTGGAATCAGCCTGGTGTTGAAATAGGCGCTCAAGTAGGAAAAGAAAGTGTCGAGGTCGTTCAGGTGGTGATCGAAAAGCTCCTTGACTTCATTGCCGGCTTTATTGAAATCTACCAGAATGTAACTGCTGTATTCGTTCTTCGCGAACTCTTCGGCAATGAAGCTCTTCCCCACTCGCCTGGCTCCGTCAATCAGCATGGCCGTTCTTTGTGCGTCATTTCGTTTCCAGCGTACCAGTTGGTCGTAGATTTTTCTTTTCATGGTGTTCTTCTGTGTGGCATCACGTTTTCAAGATTTTTCAACTAGTGTTTTGTCACGTTTTCGCGATTTTTTGTTGTCGGCAATCCAGCCGAATGTCGCGAGTTCGATTCCGTCTCGGCAGAAGTTAACGCTTACTGGAAGTGTATCGACGAGTCCTTCGCCTGAAAGCGTCGGTCGGCGTTTGACGGTGTGTTTGTGGACCGGGGACGCAAATTGGCGTTATGTGTAAATGCCCCTGTTCTTTCTTGAAAACCGCCCGTTTTGACATTTTTTCCAATGAAAAACAAGACAAAATGTACACTTTTTCCAATCAAGAAGTCAGAAATTTGTCATTTTTTCCCAATCGAGAACTCAGGGGTTCTCCGGCGTGTCCGAAAGTTGTGGACAGCTGTCATTGCTGTCCTGCCACGATCAGCAGAACGAGACCGGCCAGAAACACCAGGAACATCGCCGCGTTCAGAAGATGCGCGATCTTCGGGGCGCCTCTGAATTCACGCCATATCAAAATCCCCCACAGCGCCGCGATCAAGGTCGCGCCCTGTCCGAGTCCGTAGGAAATGGCGGCCCCGGCCTTGTCGGCGGCAATCAGGCTCAGGACGTTCCCTGTTCCCCAGACGAGACCGCCGAGAAGTCCGACGCAATGGGTCGGCAGCGAGCCGGCGAAATAAAGTTTCCCGTCCACCGGTTCGCCTTTCGCCGGATGCTTCATCGCGATGTAGTTGAAGACGAAATTGCTGAGGAAGATGCCGATTGCGAAAACGAAGAACGCCGAATACGGGGTCATTTTCCCGGCGGCGGGAGCCGCGAAATTCGAAAGGTCCATCGCCGCCGCCGTGAAACGGAAGAAAAACGCCATCAGGAATCCGCCGATGGCCGCCAGCAAGATGCCGCGGACCGGAGTCTTTTTCGCATCCGCGTCCTTGAGCTTGTACGCCGTGGCGTTCATGACGATGGCCGCGGCAATCAGCGCGACCCCGGCGAAGAGCATCGCCGGATTGCCCTTCGGCGTCGCCACGTAGTTGATGACGACCCCGAGGATGAGCGCGAGGCCGACGCCGACGGGGAACGCAACCGACATTCCGGCAATCGACACCGCCGCCGCCAGCAGAATGTTGCCGGCGTTGAAGATGGCGCCTCCCAGGAGAGCGCTGAGCACGTTGGCGCCGTCGGCCTGTCCCAGGTCGGCGAGGAAATGCCGCCCCTGCGTTCCAATCGACCCGAGCGTCAGCCCGGCGATCAATCCCAAAAGGACGATGCCGATGACGTAGTCCCAGTAGAAGAACTCGTAACGCCAGGTTTTCCCAGCGAGCTTCTGCGCGTTCCCCCACGATCCCCAGCACAACATCGTGATGACACAGAAGAACACCGCCAACGCATAGCTTTCGACAATGAACATTGCAATTTCCTCCTGACTATTGAATCACTTCACTGCGGTACGGCGCCGACTGTAGCGCCCCCGGTCGCGTAACGGAAATCGACGAGGCCTTCTGCGCGATGTCGATTGCCCCGCGGATCCCAACCCCCTCGGCGATCGCCACCGCGAGGGCGCCGTTGAATACGTCGCCGGCGGCGGTGGTGTCGACGCTCTTCACCGGAAATCCCGGAATGTGCTCGCCTTTCTGACCGTCGAAGAAAAAGCATCCCTGCCGGCCCAATGTGATGACAGTGTTCTTCACGCCCCGGGAACACAATTTGCGGCATGCGAGTTCCGCCGTGCCGTCGTCGGTCACCTTGATCCCGGTGAGGAGCTCGGCTTCGGTTTCGTTCGGCGTGACATAGTCCGCCAGCGCAAACATGGAATCGGGAAT
>JAKSOH010000003.1 GCA_024405675.1 Victivallaceae bacterium | reverse complement strand
CGAGCGACGTGCCGAAGAAATTGCCGCAAAGCGCGCCCCATGCCACCGTAGCTATGCCGAGTATCCAGGAAAGCCGGATTGGAACCTTCGCAGCCGGCCTGCCCTTGAGCAGTATGGAGGCGACGGCACTGGCCGCCAAGAACAGGAGTCCGTATCCGAAGTCGCCGATGATCATGGCATAGAACACGGTGAAGAAAACCATCACCGCACCGGATACATCTAGCTCACGATACCCCGGAAGAATGCCCAGAAAGTCAAAGAGCGGATCAATCAGCTTGCTGAACCTGTTCTTCCTGACGAGAACCGGAACCTCGTCATCTTCGTTTGGGTCATCGATGGAAAGTCCCCATCCATGTTCGGCCGACGCGGCGCGCAAAGTGTCCAGCGCCGGCTCCGGCACGAAGCCCTCCAGCACGATAATGTCGCGGTGGCGTTCAAAGGAATCCCTTGCACGACAGAATTCAAGTTCTGACGAGAGTTGTCTTAAAAGGCGTTCCAGCGAGGCGCAGGTCGCGGCGAACCCGTCAAGACGACGTTCGAGTTCATCGGCATCGGAAATCATCTTCTCGACTTTTGCACGCAACGTCGCCGGATCATCGTTGTCGGAAAGTTTGAAAATCGGAAGATTGACATCGGTCGGCAGTGGCGACGAACCGATTACGACGAACCTGACCTGTCCGCGTTTGGCCTGCTCTAGTTTTTGCACGCAAACTCCGTCAAGTGCCTCCGCCCGCTTGAAGTCGGCTTCCGAGCCAACGCATAGCGTCACGCGCAGCCCACTTGCCGCCAGCCGGGCCAGCGACGAACGGCTGAATTCGCCCCATATGGAAAGTTCCTCCAACCGCATGGTATCGCGAGAGATGGCCGTTCTCAGTTCGGCGAGTTCGGCGTATGCCTTCTCCGCCCCGTCGGCGACTGCGCCGGCGTCCATCCCGGATGCAGCCTGAACGATTCCGCGTTCCGCCGTCCGTGTTTTCAACTTGGACAATATGCCCGACAACCGGCTGACCGCCGACTCCACGGATGTGGCGGTCGCTGATGGCTTCACGTCCCGGCGCACGATATCGACAACGCCGACATCGCGCAAATCGGCGAGAACCGATTCGATTTCATCGGCCAGCGCCAGGAGAAGTATCTTCTTCATCGGGACGATCATGTCGAATCCCCGCTATCTAATTTGGCCGTTTCCGCGGACCAGATACTTGTAGGAAGTGAGCTCGTCGGCCCCCATTGGACCGCGGGCGTGCAACTTGTCGGTGCTGATGCCGATCTCCGCTCCCATGCCGAACTCGCCACCATCGGTGAAACGGGTCGAGGCGTTGGCGTACACAGTGGATGAATCGACCCGGGACTGAAAATAGGCGATGTCGGCCTCGTCGTCGCCAAGTATCCCGTCGCTATGACGGGAACCATATGTATTGATATGGTCGACCGCGGCGCGGACGTCCGGCACCACCCTGGCCGCGAGCACGAGATCCAGATATTCAGCACTCCAGTCCGACTCCACGGCCGGAACGGCGTCCGGTGCGAAACTGCGGAACTCGTCGTCGCCGCGCATTTCCACTCCGGCTTCCCGCATCGCCTTCATGAGTTCGGGGACGAACCGGGGCGCTATGACGCGGTGTATGAGCAACGTCTCCAGGGCGTTGCGAACACCGGGGCGCGAACACTTGGCATTGACGATGACCTTCACCGCCATGCCGATGTCGCAGGAATGGTCGACGAACAAATGGCAGACCCCCTTGTAATGCTTCAGGACAGGCATAGTGGCAGTCGACGTCACCATTCGGATAAGTCCCTCGCCGCCGCGGGGAATCACAAGATCGATGTAGCGATCCTGTTTGAGCATGACCGCCACGGCCGCCCGGTCCGTCCAAGGCAGCATTTGCACAACGCCAGCCGGCAGTCCGGAATCGACGGCCGCGCGATCGAGTATGGAGACGATGCACTTGTTGGACTCGAAGGCCTCGCTTCCGCCACGGAGAACGACGGCGTTGCCGGCCTTGATGCAAATCCCGGAGGCGTCGGACGTCACATTGGGACGCGATTCGTAGATCATGCCGATCACTCCGAAGGGGACGCTGATTTTAACTATCTCAAGTCCGTTCGGGCGCACCCGCTTCTCCAGCACCCGCCCGACCGGATCGGTCTGGGCGGCCACCGAGCGCAGTCCGGACGCCATGCCGGATATCCTGGCCTCGTTCAGCGTCAGCCGGTCGACCATGGCCGCGGACATTCCGGACGCCACAGCAGCAGACACGTCCCTGGCGTTGGCCTCGATTATAGCAGTGGAGCCACCTTCGAGACAATCGGCCATGAGGTTTAAACAGGCAGATCGCGTCTTTCCGTCAACCGCAGCGAGTTCGCGGGAGGCCGCCACCGCCTTGCGACAGATGTCGATCACCTCGCGTTCCATGTCGGCCGGAGTCATTGTTTTTCTTCGCCTTTGTCGAACAACGAGAAAAGATAGGAACGGACGGAGCTGAGCTTGCCTTGGAGCTTCTCCTTGAAGCTTCCTGTGCATCCCAGCTCGCGACGCATGCGTACCCAATCGGTGCCGCGCAACTTGTCCGACAATCCACGGTAGATGAAACGACGTTTCGCGCGTCCGAAGACGGCGGAGATGTTATCGAAGTCGTTATCCTCCTCGTCATCGGAATCCTGGCGTGGCGAATCGTACATGTCTATCAGCTTTTTCGGATCCGCTCCGCCGTAGACGATGTGCCATGCGACGGCGATAGCTCCGACGCGGTCGATGCCACGGCAGTCATGGACAAGCACGGCCCCGTCGCCAGTGGCGAAGTTCTTTATCATCTTGAGCGCCGACTGCAATTCCTCGTATCCGAAGGCATGACACGGTGCCGACTGTTCCTCTATGTCCAGACCGCGGATGATCGCCGCGTCGCTGTGCTTGCAACGGAGGTTGACAATGGTCTTGAATCCGTAGCGAATCAATTCAACGAATTCCTCGCGCGTCGGCTGGCAGGATCCGAAGATCTTCCTTTCCTCGTCGATCACGATGCACTGCTTTGGGAAACGCCTCCGTATCTCGCTTGCCTTGAGAATTGCCAGAATCCGCTTGCTGTCCTTGCCTGCCATCAGAGCACCTCGCATTTCACCAGCGTCTCGCGAAGCTTGTCGCGATGCGCATCTGTCATCCTGCACATGGGAAGCCGGAATTCCGGCTCGAGATATCCAAGCATCGCCATCGCCTCCTTCACCGGGATCGGGTTGCTCTCGATGAAGAGGTCTACGAACAATTGATAGTACTTGCGATGCAGATCGGCCGCGGCCCGGAAGTCGCCGTTCAGCGCGGCGTCGACCATGTGGCAAAGCTCGGTCGGTATCAGGTTGGACGCCACGCTCACAACGCCGACGGCGCCCACGGACATCATGGGCAACGTCAAAGAATCGTCGCCGCTGAGAATCGCGATGTCGCAACGCGAGCGAATCTGGGAGACACGGTCGACGCTGCCGGCCGCCTCCTTGACCGCCACCACGTTGGGATTGGCGGACAGACGCTCGACGACGTCCACCGGAATCGGCACTCCGGCACGTCCCGGCACGTTGTAGAGAACAACGGGGAGACCGACTTCATCGGCGACCGTCGAGAAATGCCGGTACATGCCCTCGGGAGTCGGCTTGTTGTAGTACGGCGTGACCTGGAGTGTCGCATCGGCGCCGAGCTCCTTGGCCTCCTTGGTGAGGCGGATGGCCTCTGCGGTGGAGTTGGCTCCGGTTCCGGCGATGACCTGGCAGCGTCCTGCAACCTTCTCGATCGTGTAAGCGATAACCTCGCCATGCTCCTTGAAGTCGACAGTCGGACTCTCGCCGGTCGTTCCAACCGGAATGACTCCGGCTACCCTGGCCTCCACCTGCTTATCCAGGATGCGGCCGAACGACTCGTAGTCGACCTTTCCGTTCTTGAACGGCGTAACGAGCGCCGTGTAAACTCCGCGGATGTCAATCATAGCTTCATACCCTCTCTTTTACCCCGCGACGCGCTTTGTCGCGACCATTGTTTCAACAGGACATAATCTTTATGATTATAACCTACATCGTGTAACGGACGAAATCAACTGACAGCAGGTTGATTTTAAGTGCTTTCCGGAGTAGATTTTCGTTGTTACGCGGCGATGCGCCGCGGTATCGGCAAATCACTCGAACGGAGCTTTCCCACAATGAAAAACAGCATCTTCGCCCTGGTCGCCTGCGCGGTGGCATTGCAGGCCGGCGGCTGCATGAAATACACCTACGATGGCGACTCGGCCAAAATACCGACGGTGGAGGAGGACATCCGCATCATATCGAAGAACGAGACGCTGAACGACGAGTTCCGCGTTCTCGGCACCGCTGAAGTAAGCGGCGACTACGACAACATACCCCGCGCGGAAATGATCGACAAGTTGCGCAAGGAAGCCGCCGAAAAGGGAGCCGATGCCATCATGATCGTCGAGCAGAGCGTGCTGCCAAAGGGCGTTAGCACCAGCGGCGGCAAGCAGTTCCAAAGCGGCTACGCCGACGACAGCTCGAACCAGAGCTGGAACAGCCTGTCGGCCGACGTTGACATGCATTACGGACGGATTTTCCCGAAGAAGACAGAAGGCGTTGAAAGCGCCGGATCCTATACGAGGACGATCCGCGCCAAGTTCATCAAGTTCGAGTAGCGCCATGACCATGCAGCTCGCGGCGTGGGCTCCGCCGATCCTGATGTCGGCGCTGGCCCTCGGCTTCTATGACATCACCAAGAAAAAGTCGGTAACCGACAACTTCGTTCCCGGAGTGCTTTTCTTCTCCAGCCTGACCGGACTCATCGCGATGACTATCGCGCTACTGGCGGCGGGATGCCTAGGAGAAGCGGTGTGCTGCACACAGCGCCAACTATGGCTGATCGCGGTGAAGGTACTGATCGTCACATCGAGCTGGGCATGCGTATTCTGGTCGTTCAAGAAGACCCCGCTGACGATAGCCGCACCGATACGCGGAAGCTCGACATGCTGGTCGCTGGCCGGCGCCATGCTGGTATTCGGTGAAATCCCGTCCCCGTTCCAGGCGCTTGGAATGACGATGGCTATTTCCGGCGTGATGATTTCGTTCACCAGCAAGCTGGAAGGAATCAGTTTCGGCAACCGCTGGACGCTGCTCCTTCTGGCCGGCACGCTGTTAGGCGCAGCGAGCGCGCTTTATGACAAGTACCTGCTCAACACCCTGGCGCTGCCGCGTCTCACGGTGCAGTTCTACTTCACGCTGGGCCAGGTGGTGGTGTTCGGCGCACTTCTCGCCGCCTTCTCCTGTTTCTCGGATCCGGTCCAAGGACGGATGCGCTGGAGATGGACGATACCGGCCACCGGACTGCTTTTGCTGCTGGGGGACTATCTGTATTTCAAGGCGGTGAGTGTTCCGGAAGCCAGGATATCGGTGCTCTCGCTGATCAGAAGATGCAACGTGGTGGTTCCGTTCGTCTTCGACGCCGTATTCATGAAGGAATTGGACATACCGCGAAAGACGCTGGCGCTGGTACTGGTGCTGGCCGGAGTGACCGTGCTGCTTTTCGCATCAAGATAAACAGGGAGAAAAGGATATGGTTTCGATCAGGATCATGATGGCCGAGGGTTGTGAGGATCTATTTCCATCAAAGGCGCATCCGTCCGACGCTGCGTACGACATCAAGGCCTCTGTCGACATCACCGTGCCGGTCGGAATCAGCACGCTGGTACCGACCGGAATGAAAATGGAGATACCGTTCGGGTACGAAGCCCAGGTGCGGCCACGTAGCGGGCTCGCACTGAAACACGGCGTGACGTTGACCAATTCACCGGGGACCATAGATGCCGGATACCGCGGGGAAGTCGGTCTCATCGTGATCAACCACGGGCAGGAGCCGTTCGAGATAAGGCGAGGCGACCGCGTAGCGCAGATGGTAATCGCGAAACTGGCGGAATGCGAACTCGTCGCGGCGAACGAGCTCGGCGACAGCGACCGTGGCTACGGCGGTTTCGGCAGTTCCGGACGCAACTAACGTACCCAGCGCCACTGGGTTGGATCGCACTGCCCTTCCAACTGTTCCTGCGTCTCGGCCGGCACCTCGGAGAAGAAGTCCAGTCCGGTAAGCTTCTCGACGGCGTCGACCGTCACCGCATAGTCGGATACGGAATCGTCGCATTTCGAGTTCGGCATGATGAATCCGATCATCTTCTGCGGCGGAGTGACGTCATATATCACCTTGTAGTATTTTTCCGGCACGGTCACCATGCTAGGACCGATGGAAATCGTCTTGGTCTCAGGAAGCACCGGCCCGGTGACGACGTAGATATCGCCCTCGCGCCTGGCGAAATCCCGGACCTGCTCCTCCAGATATTTCCATCCGCCGCGGTTGAACGCGGGCACCTGCGGACTCATGTTCGACATGAAGAAACTTTCGCTCATGGTCTTCGCTGAATACGCCATGTCGGCGGCCGGCGCGATGTGACCGCGGTCGTATCCAGAGGCTCGATAGTCGCCCAGGGTCGCGCTGCCGTTGGGTATGGCCGGGTCCTCGCGGAAATCGTCCTTCCTCTTTGCCGCCTTCGTCTCCACCATCGGCCGGGTCAGACGGTAGCTCACCCAGATCGGCTGCTTGTGGTAGTCGCTGAACCCAAGGGAATATCCGTCGCGGTCGATGCGGCAATCGCTTTCGCCCGGAACGCCGTAGCGGGTGTTGTCGCCCTTTTCCACGGGTTTGATCGAGGCGTCCTGATCGACGATGTCGGAAGTACGCAGTCCCGGCTGGGTAATCGTCCTTGGGTGTTGAACGCGACGCGTCTTCTTTCGCGGACGGGACGTGGCCTTCTTCGACTTGGACCGCAGCCCCGGCTGGGTCGAACGGCGTCGGGGAGACTCGGGTTCCCTTGGGAAGATTCCATCCACGAACCGACCGACCGCGCCGACGGCTGCGGACACCCCGCGTCTCGCGGAATCCATCCAGACGTCGAGATGGCCGGTGGAATGAAGATAAGCCAACCACCCAGAGAGAACGGCGGCCGCGATCAGCATTACAAGCAACACACGCAATACCGAGCGAAACCAGCCGCCACCGGATTTCGTTTTCTTTTTAGCCATATGGCATCTCCTTGGTTTGCCGAGCCGGGCAGTCATCCCGGTTTCCGTAATTTAGTATACGCCCCGTCGCGCGTCAACCTGCGTTTGATATCGACCGTCCCCGTTGTATCTTATTACCGACTGGAATTGTTCGCTAATATATTCAGGCAGGGGGAAACGACATGTTCGACTCGAGAAATCTTCTCGGCAGAAGCTCGCTGGTGTTCTGGTTCTTGAACGAGCGCGTGGACGAAGCGGAAATCCGGCGCCAGATACGGATGATGCGCGACAAGGGAGTGGACGGCTTCTTCATGCATGCGATGCCGTCAGAATATCGTCCGAAGTCGTTTCCCGGCGGACTGGATGGATATCTCTCCGAGACGTGGTTCAACATGATCGGAACCGCGATCGACGAAGCGGGAAAGCTCGGCATGACGGCCTGGCTGTACGATGAAGGCGGCTGGCCGAGCGGCCACGCCAACGGCAAGGTGCTCGCCGCACGTCCCGACCTCGTGGCGAGATTCGTAGGCCCGGATGGAAAGATCGGCGAACGCGCCGAGCGCGCGGACCTGCTGGATCCCGAGACGACCCGGCTCTTCATCGAGTTCACCCACGAGGAATATCGCAGACGGTTCGGCGACAAGTTCGGAACCGTGATTCCGGGGATATTCACCGACGAGCCGTATTTCGGGCACTTCTCCCCGGAGAAGGAACTGCCGTGGACGCCGGCGATGCCGGAGCTCTTCGAGAAGAGCAAGGGATATCCCTTGGAAGAGGCCTACCGCAGGATATTTTCGAAGCAGGACCCGCAGGCCAGGGAGGACTTCTGCGACATCTGGCTGCAGCTGGCCGAGGACTCGTACATGCGCCCAATTCACAGGTGGTGCACCGACAACGGCCTGATCCTCATCGGACATTTCAACGGCGACGAGGACACGGCGTCGATACTGGAATTCGCCGGCGGCGACCTGTTCAGGCTGCTCCGACACTTCGACATCCCGGCATGCGACGAAGTGGTCCGGCAGCTGCATCCACTGGCGAAGGAAATCCCGTTCTCCGCAGTTCCTGCGACGGTTCCGGCGGCGGTGCATTTCAGCGAAAGCTTCGCCGTTAGCGGCCCGGACATGAGTCTCGCGGAAATGAAGTACATCGTCAACATGCAGGCAGTCCAGGGAGTGGAGCTCGTCGCAGTGATGGCGCTCTACTGCTCGTCGCGGCAGGGGCGCTATGTCGGTACCAGCTCCAATCTCTTCGAGCCGGATCCCAGATGGAGGTTCTTCGGCGAATATTCAAGCTACGTAGACCGCATGAGCGCCATATTCCGCGAAACAACCCCGGCGATAGGCGCGAAGGTGCCGTATCCGGTCGAAAAAATGCAACGCGGCGAACCGTTCGAGGATCCGATGGACAAGGCGGCCGAGATGCTGAGAAACCAGACCACGTTCATGTTCACGACGGGCGAAGGATCCGTCGGAGAACCGGACATCCGGCTGGCCGCCCCCTGCCCCGAGCTCAGGACGAGAAGGCTGAAGTCGCCAAACGGCACCAGGCTGATTCTGGCGAACGCCGGATGCGACACCATAGGATTCGCGTTCCAGGCTCCGGAAGGACCGCTGCAGTGGTACGATCCGGCGACCGGCGGATATCGGCATGCCGTTCCCGACGAAAACGGCAGGCTGGAAATGGAGCTTCCGTTCGCGGGATGCGTCGTGCTGCTGGCGGAAAATCGTCTGGCGGACGCGGAAAAAACGGCGACGGCGGAAAAAACCGAGCGTCGCGAGATCGAAATCGGAAGTCCGGTCGCCGTTGAACGCTTCACGACGGGCGAAGACGGCATCGCCGCTGTCGCGGCCGAAGGAACGGTCGACGATGTCGCGGCTTTCTGCGGACGGATGGTCTGGACGACGGAGTTCGATGCGCACGAAAACGACGCCCTGCTGGAGCTGCCCGACGCAAAACGCGGGATGTATTCGCTGCGCGTGAACGGCGAGTCCGCGGGATTCGCAGTCTGGGCTCCGTACCGGTTCGACATTGAAAAATTCCTGAAATCCGGCAGAAACCGGATCGAACTCGAGTTGACGACCACTGCCGCGAAGGCCGTCAATGCCCCGGAACATGTTGAGTTCATGAACCAACGCGGATATGTCAACTACTACTGCCGGCTGGCGCTTGGCCTCGAACGGATGTTTCCGAACGAACCGCGGCCCGGCCGGGTGATCGTGACTGGAACAAAAGAAAGGTGAAATGACTATGACGACAATGTTTCCAATGTCCGAGATATGCGCGAACTGCGGAGCGGTTGACACCTACCAGCAACTGGGATCGACCAACTGCTTCGGATGGAGCGATCTCGACCTGCGTCCCGCGGAGATGCAACGCAGCACCATAGGCGTGGTCATGCACATGTGCAAGGAATGCGGCTACGCCTGGTACGATGTCTCGGAGGCGCCGAAAAACAAGGTGATGCTCGCCGGAATCGTGTCCTCGCTTCCTCGGGCGAAGGACCTCTCCGACACGTATTTCAACGCGGGCATGATCAGGCTGCTCGCCGACGATGACCATGAAAGCGCCTTCAACTGTTTCCTGAACGCCGCCTGGGCGGCGGATGATGCGGGCGATGCCGCAAAGGCCGTCAAAGCCAGATGCAAGGCGCTGGTTCAAGTGCACACGCTTCTCAAGACCGACGGGGAAAACGCTGACCTGATGTTGATGGCAGCGGATATCGCGAGACGGGCGGGGGAGTTTGTCATTGCGCTCGAATACATCGAAAAAATCGAAAAATGCGAAACCGACGACATACATCGGAAACTGGCGGCGTTCGAAAGGAAGCTGGCGGGTGACGAGGACGACAAGTGCCACAACATCTCCGAAGCGCCGGGAATCGACGAATAGGAACAGTCCGGTGGCACGCCGCCAATACAATTATTGTTTTCGAGACGAGTACCAATGATGAATGAATGCAGGGAAAAAGGCCGCGGCGGAATTTCGTGCCGCGGGGTCGACATAGACCTCATAAGGAACGCGCAGGCGGTACTGTCCAAAGTGGCGGCCAGGACCCGGCTGGTCAAGGCGGCCGCGCTGTCCGGGGACAACGACGTCTACCTGAAGCTGGAGAACGAGCAGAAGACCGGTTCGTTCAAGCTGCGGGGCGCCTATTTCATGATCAGCCAGCTCACGAAGGAACAGACCAGGAACGGAGTGGTCACCAGTTCGGCAGGGAACCACGCCCAGGGTGTGGGATTCGCGGCCGACACCTTCGGCATCAAGGCGACCATCTTCCTGCCCGCGCTGGCGCCGCGAAAGAAAATCGAGGCGGTAAGATCGTACCATAACGTCGACGTGAAGCCGGTCGTCGGCATATTCGACGCCGCGCAACGCGCGGCCCTGCGTTTCGCGAAGAAGACGAAGGCGACGTACGTCCCCCCGTTCGACCATCCCGACGTCATCGCCGGACAGGGCACCATCGGATTGGAAATCCTGGAGCAGCTCCCGGAGGCGGATGTCGTGCTGGTTCCGGCCGGCGGAGGCGGCCTGCTCTCCGGCATCGCCATGGCCGTGAAATCGCTCAAGCCGGAATGCATGGTCTTCGGAGTCCAGTCGGTGAAGTCGGCGGCAATGGCCAGGTCCCTCGCCCGCGGCAAGCGCTGCCGGCTGTTGTCGGCGGCGACCATAGCGGACGGAACCGCGGTCAAGCGGCCGGGGGAACTTACGTTCGACATCTGCGGCAAATACGTTGACGGGATGATCACCGTCACGGAAAAGCAGATCGAAGACGCCATCCACCTGCTCTACCGCCACTGCCGGGTCACAGCGGAAGGCGCGGGGGCCCTGCCGGCGGCGGCCGTCATAAGCGGCCGTATAAATTGCAGCGGAAAGAAAGTAGTCTGCCTGGTGTCGGGAGGGAACATCGACAAAGAGAAACTGCGTAAGATCGTGGCGATTGGCAAGAAGGGCCTTGGCGCGATACTGCGGCGCATCAAACGACGCAAGCGCGTCCGGCGAATGGACTTTCGAAACACAGGAATGGTGTAAAAACTCCGTTCGCATGCCCTTGTCAACCACCCCCCGCGGTGTATCTTATCCCGTGGATTGCAAACAATGACGCTCAATGAATAAAACAATGGAGAGAACTCATGTGGTTACTTACGATCGGATCGTTTCTGTTCTTCACCGTGCTGGTCGGTGTGCTCACCTGGTGGCTCACGCGCAATGACAATGGCGACACCAACACCGGATTCTTCCTCGCCGGACGCAGTCTGACCTTCCCCCTAATCGCAGGTTCGCTCCTGCTCACGAACCTCTCCACGGAACAACTGGTCGGACTGAATGGCGACGCATACAGCTTCGGACTCAACGTCATGTGCTGGGAAGTGACGGCGGTCTTCGCGCTGTCGGCGATGGCACTGTTCTTCCTTCCGAGGTTCCTGAAAAGCGGAATCACCACGGTATCCCAGCTGCTCGCCCAGCGCTTCGACAAAACCACCCAGATCATATGCGATCTGATATTCCTGCTGGCCTACGCCACAGTGCTACTGCCGATAATACTCTACACCGGAGCGCAGGGACTCACTGAAATCCTCGATGTGAACGCATTGTTCGGAATATCCAGCGACACCGCAATCCTGTGGGGATCGGTGTGGATGATTGGCATCATCGGAGCCGTGTACGCGTTGTTCGGCGGACTGCGTTCCGTGGCGATATCCGACACCCTCAACAGCATAGGCCTGCTGATAGGAGGGTTGCTGATCGTGTATCTGGCGCTGGTTCTGATCGGCGACGGGCAAGGGGCCTGGCATGGTTTTCTGACCATGCGGCAGGCGATTCCGGAACGGTTCAACTCGATTCCGGGACCCACCGCGCCGACTTCCTTCGGCTCGATGTTCACCGGAGCGCTGCTGATACATGTGTTCTATTGGTGCACCAACCAGCAGATTATCCAGCGCACGCTGGCATCCAAGTCCCTCGCCGAGGGGCAGAAGGGAGTGCTGCTCGCGGCAGGGCTAAAGCTAATCGGACCGTGCTTCCTGGTACTTCCCGGAATCATCGCCTACTACTGGTTCACCGTCAAGCAGGGAATCACCATCGAGCCCGTGGATGCCTACGGAAGGCTGGTCCGGCTGGTACTGCCGCCGTGGCTGGCCGGATTCTTCGCCGCCGTCATGGTCGGCGCCATATTCTCCAGCTTCGACTCGGTACTCAATTCGGCCAGCACCATATTCGGAATCGGCATATATAGCACCATCATCAGACCGAACTGCCCGGAAAAAGAAACTGTGGTCGCGGGCAAGTGGTTCGGGTGGATCATGGCGATCGCGGCGATGTTCATCGCCCCGCTGCTAGTCGGCCACGACAACATCTTCACCTATCTGCAGCAGATGAACGGACTCTACAGTATCCCGATTCTCTCCGTGGGATTCGTAGCGCTACTGACGAGACGGGTGCCGGCCGTCGCCGCCAAGATCGGACTCGTCGGCGGATTCGTCATCCTTCTGGTGGCGAACTTCATATTCCCCAAGATAATGAACATATGCGGTGGAAACTGGCATTTCCTTGGGATTCTTTTCGTCGCGCTCATCGTCCTAATGCTCGCCATCGGCGCCATCGCGCCGACCGACAAGGCCAGGGAGCTCGAAACCAGCAACGCCATCGAACTCGTTCCATGGCGATACGCATGGATTGTCGCGCTAGCGCTGCTGACGCTATCAGTGTCCGTCTACTGGAAGTTCGCGGACATCTCAGTGCTGCTTTCACACTGAAAGAACGCGGCAATTCTCAAATAACGCCATAAAACAACATAGCAGCAAGGGAACTCGATCATGCACGCAATCGACTGGACAATGGTAGTTGCGGTGTTCGCCGTGGCGATTTCGTCCGCCTGGTATTTCCGTCGCTACATGCGCGGCGTGAGCGACTTCATGGCAGCCAGCCGCATGGCCGGCAGCTACATGCTAACCATCGCGCCCGGGATATGCGGCGCCACCGGTTTCATCCTGTCGTTCGAGGCGTCCTACAACAACGGCATCTCGTCAGGGTGGTGGGCGACGCTCGGCATGCCGGTGAGCATCATGCTCACCCTGTTCGGATTCGTGCAGTACAGGCTGCGCCAGACCAGGGCGCTCACCTTGTCGCAGTTCCTCGAGGAACGCTACAGCCGTAAATTCCGCATGTTCGCGGGAATCCTCTGCTGGTGCAGCGGCGTGCTCAACTACGGCATATTCCCGATGATCACGGCCAGGTGCATCATGGGATTCTTCCGCCTTCCGACATCAATCGTCATCCAGGAGATGTCCATCGGCACCTATCCGCTGGTCATGGCGGCGATGCTATTCACTGCGTGCTTCATCGCCTGCGTCGGCGGCCAGGTATGCATACTGCTGACAGGATTCATCATGAACCTTGTCGTGCTCTGCTTCCTCTTCGTCATCATGTGGTTCTTCCTCTGCAAGTTCGGCTGGAACACCGTCGCCGACGGGCTCATCAACGGGGCGACCTCCCAGGGACAGTCGATGGTGAACCCGTTCGAAGCGTTCGACGCCGACGGATTCAACATATGGTACTTCGTCATACTGCTGGCGTTCAACTCCTACAGCCGAGGCTGCTGGCAGGGCGGAGGCGGATTCAACGCCGCGGCGAAGACCCCGCACGACAGCCTGATGTCCGGCATCCTAAACCGCTGGAAGAGCTACTCGGCGTTCCTGACGGCCTCCTTCATCCCGCTGGCGGCCTATGCGATGCTCAACATGCCGCAGTACGCCGCGGAATATGCCGAAGTGAAAGCGCATCTCGCCTCGATCACCGACATGTCCACGCTCAGCCAAATGCGGGTGCCGTTGTTCCTCGCGCATGTGCTTCCGGCCGGTTTCTTCGGCATGTTCGCCGTCATCGTACTGGCGGGAGCCATATCGACCGACGACAGCTATCTGCACAGCTGGGGAACCATTCTCATCCAGGACATAGTCATGCCGATCCGCAAGAAGGCGTTCGAACCGAAGACGCACCTGTTGCTACTCCGGCTCAGCATCATCGGCATAGCGCTGTTCAGCTTCCTCTTCAGTTGCTGG
The DNA here is from genome assembly GCA_024405675.1 of Victivallaceae bacterium. Lineage (GTDB taxonomy): Bacteria > Verrucomicrobiota > Lentisphaeria > Victivallales > Victivallaceae > UBA1784. The sequence goes on along the minus strand of JAKSOH010000003.1, from coordinate 44,909 downwards.
TTCCCGCTCAAGGACTTCGTCGGAATGTACTTCATGGTAACAGGCGCCATCTACATGGGCGGCGCCGGAGCCGTCGTTATCGGCGGGCTCTACTGGAAACGCGGGTCCACGCCGGCGGCATGGACCGCGATGATACTCGGAACCATCATCTGCCTGGGAGGAGTGCTGCTCCAGAGCTTCTGGCCGCAGGTGTGGCCGATCCTCCACGGCTGGTTCCCGAACTGGCAGTACCTGACGGCGAATCAGACCAAGTTTCCGATACCGTCCCCGATTGTCACGCTGATGACCATGGCGACAGCCATCGGAAGCTACGCGCTGGTATCGCTACTGGGACCGAAACACGTCCATAACATGGACCAGCTGCTCCATCGCGGCAAGTATGCGGTCGCAGGCGAGGCGCCCATCGCCAAGCCGAAGTTCACGTGGGCGCGGCTATTTGGAATCTCGCCGGAACATACACCGATCGAGCGTTTCCTAGTGTATTTCAGCTTCTGGTTCACCATGGGCGAATGGCTGATCTTCGCGGTCGTGACGATACTGGCGCTGACCACGAACTGGCTTGACGGAGGAAAATTCTGGACCGACCTGCACTTCTGGCGCCACATCGTGCCCTACGCGGCCTTCGGATCCATTGCCAGCATTTGGCTGGCATGTGGCGGCCTCAGGGATGCGGTGCAGCTGGTCCGCGACCTGAAAAACTTCAAGCGCAACGAAGACGACAATGGTTTTGTCAAAGGTGACGATACAGAACTCTCAACTATGAAGGAAACAAAATGAGAACACTTACCACACTGGTTGCGATGGCGCTGATGACGGCCCTGCCCGTCATCGCGGGAAACTCGGCCGAGGACTACCTGAGAAAGGCGGCGCGCGGTGACGCCAACGCCCAGGTCGAGCTCGGGCTTTGCTACAAGGACGGCAATGGCGGAGTCCTGAAGAACCCGAAGGAGGCGGTGCACTGGTTCCTGACGGCCGCCGCGCAGGGCAACGCGAGGGCGCAGCAGTGTCTTGGTGAATGCTACGAAAAGGGCATTGGAGTAAAGAAGAACGAGTCCGAGGCGGCCCGCTGGTACAAGCTGGCGGCCGAAAACACGGCCAGACAACAGCAAAAGTCAGCCGAAGACCGCCAGCGGAACGACGAATACGAACGCGGAAATGACAACGGCAGACAGGAAAACCAACGCAAAAATGACAAGAAGCGCCCCGATGCCAAGAAAAAGTCATCAAAGCGGAAAGACAAGAAAAACCAGTCCTCTCCGGCCAAGAAAAACCAGATCAAGAAAGTAGAAAAACCGGAGGCTCCTACCGAGCCGGATGTGAAGCCGCAGGCAGCGCCGCGCAACTTCTAGTCTTTTCCTAAGGCTGAAACGCGCCACGGATTTCATCTGCGGCCGGCGGCCACATGGAATTGGAACGGGGCACGTGCTACTTTACGTCCACAATCCGGATGGATTTTCCGCGCCTATGCGAGCGGGTAGCGCCGCGTCACCGACATCGTCGGTCACCGGAAGGGAATCGAAACAAACGACAAACCAAAAGGACGGGTTCGAACATGCGCAACAAAAGGGAACTGTGCAACTGGGTGCTGCTGACAGGCGCCATCCTGTTCTACTTCTGCGCCAACTTGCAGAAAGTGATCATTCCAGGACAGACATTCAACCACATGCTGGAGATTCTCCATAGCGCCACCATGGTGACGCTACTGGCGACAGTGTTCTCGTTCGCCTACGCGTTGCTGCAGCCGGTGGCCGGCGCGCTGGCCGACCGGTTCTCCGGAATCCGGACCATCGCGGTCGCTGGTGCGATGCTCGTCCTGGGTTCGTTTGGAGCGGCAATGACCGATACGGCGTGGGTGCTTTATGCGAGCAGAATCGTCACCGCCCTGGGAGCGGCGATGGTCTACGTAAGCCTCATCCAGCACGCCGGAACTTTCGCCGGGGACAAACTGTCGATCGTGCTAGGCTTTAGCCTGATGATGGGCAACACCGGATCCATCGCAGGGACCACGCCATTCGCCATGGGGTTGCAGTATTTGGGCTACACCATCATGATGCTGTCAATCGGGGCTTTCATTCTGGCAATCTACATCATCTACCTGCTTGCGATGGCAAGCGCCGAACTTCCGCCGATGACCGGCCGCAAGATGCCGTCCCTGTCAGACGTCATCTGGGCCTTCTCGAAGCGCAATGTGCTGATCTACTTCATCACCGGCATACCATTGGCCATGTTGCTCATGATGCTGATGACCCTCGGCAAGAAATTCCTGCAGGACCATTGCGGATTCGGCTCCATCGGAGCCAGCAACGTGACTTTGGCAATGACAATAATCACCACGCTCAACGTCTTTGTGTCCGCCTGGGTGTCGCGAATGATGGGGAACCGCAAGATGCCGATTCTGCTCTACGGATCGATTGGTACGTTCTCCGCCGTCACCGGCATCGCCGTCCTGATAGCGACCGGAGCGAAATGCGCGTGGCTGGTCGCGGCGCTGATGTGCGTGGTGGCCTCGACCGGCAACATCGCGCCGGTGTTCGTCGCTTATCTCAAGGAGCACAACCATGCTGGCGTGTTCGCCATGGTGGTGGGGCTGGCCAACACGGCGGCTTTCCTCATCGCCGCCGTCGTGGACAATCTCTGCGGAATCATGATGGACCAGTTCGGAACCGCCGTCGACGGCGTGTACAGCGAGAAGTCGTATCTCGCCGTGTTCATCATGTTGAGCGTGATTTCGGCAATGGCCGTAGTCGCCAACATCACGCTGTTCAGGATGGACAGGAAAAAGGCCGAACAGCATCCCGACGCGGAGATAAAAATCTACTGACGCTCCAGCGCGACCATAGCGGTTTCGGGGAGATTTTCAATCGAAAACGGCAACTAAATGGAAACTGTTTTCGGATTTCCTGCTTAGAATGCATAAAAAATGGTGGATCAGGCCGGACTTGAACCGACGACCCGGAGATTATGAGTCACCTGCTCTGACCAACTGAGCTACTGATCCACTCGACAAGTCCGTAACTTACACCGGACGGCTGAATTTATCAAGTTGAACATGGTTGAATTCGCCTTTTCCGCATATTAAATTATAAGCCTAGTCTATCCGTCGGCACGGTGCCGCGGACAGGGTCGTAAAAGAACAAACAAAACAAACAAAAAGAAAAGAGAAATGGCAGAAAACAACGAAAACAGTTTCCTCGATTTCGGCGGCATGCCGGAGTCCATGGAAGGACTCCTGAACCTGGACAACAGCCCGAAGAAGGGCGAGATTGTCAAGGGCAAGATTTCCAAGAAGCGCATGGACGGCGCAATGGTCGACATCGGATTCAAGACCGATGGATTCGTCCCGAAGGAAGAATTCGCGAACACCTTCGAAGAGGCCAAGGAAGGCGATGAAATCGAGGTCTACATCGAGGAAATCGAGAATCGTCAGAACACCCCGACGCTCAGTCTTGAAAAGGCCCGCTCGGCCCGCGCCTGGAACCGCATCACCACCGAATACGGCGAAGGACACGTGGTCAAGGGCTTCATGCGCAAGCGCGTCAAGGGCGGCATCATGGTTGACATCGAGGGATTCCCGGCTTTCCTGCCCGGCTCCCAGTTGTCCGTCGGTCCGGTCCGCGACATCGACGAGTTCATCGGCAAGGAATTCGACGTCAAGATCATCAAGATCAACACCGAGCGCCGCAACATCGTCGTCTCGAAGCGCGAACTCGATTCCGAGGGCATGCGCGAGAAGCGCGAGCAGCGCATGACCGAGATGAACGTCGGCGACCGCATCACTGGCGTCATCAAGAACATCACCGACTTCGGCGCCTTCATCGATCTCGGCGGCGTGGACGGACTGCTTCACATCACCGACATCTCCTGGGGCCGCATCGCCCGTCCGGACGATGTTCTGCGCGTCGGCGAGGAAATCGAAGTTCAGGTCATTGGAATCGACCGCGAGCGCGGCCGCGTTTCCCTGGGCCTGAAGCAGCTGAGCCCGAATCCGTGGGATCAGGTCGCTGACAAGTATCCGGCCGGCACCAAGATCCACGGCAAGGTCGCCAATGTCCAGCCCTATGGCGCTTTCGTTGAACTCGAGGCCGGTGTCGAGGGACTCATCCACGTCACAGAGATGAGCTGGACCAAGCGCATCAACCGCGCCGACGACGTTCTCCATCCCGGAGACGAGGTCGATGCCGTTGTCCTGCAGGTCGACCGCGAAAGCCGTCGCATTTCCCTCGGCATGCGCCAGACCGAGCGCAATCCGTGGGAAGTTCTCGCCGAGAAGTATCCGAAGGGCAAGCGCATCGTCGGCAAGGTCCGCAACATGACCAACTACGGAGCTTTCGTCGAAATCGAGAACGACATCGACGGAATGATCCACGTCTCCGACATGAGCTGGACCCGCAAGATCAACAACCCGAGCGAACTGCTCAAGCCGGGCCAGGAAGTCGAGGTCGTCATTCTCGACATCAACCCGCAGCAGCAGCGTATCTCCCTCGGACTCAAGCAGGCCGAGGACGATCCATGGGCCAACATCGACGCCATCTACAAGGTCGGCGACATCGTCAAGGGCAAGGTCACCAAGATCACCCAGTACGGCGCCTTCGTCGAGCTCAGCAACAAGATCGACGGACTCATCCACATCTCCCAGATCAGCAGTGATCATGTCGACAAGGTCCGCGACGTGCTCAACGTTGACGACGAGGTCGAGGCCAGGGTCATCAAGATCGACACCGACGAGCGTCGCATCGGTCTCTCCATCCGGGCTCTCGATGGAAACTTCGATCCGGACAGCTACGAGAATCTCGGCAAGGATTCCGGCAAGGCTGAAAAGCCGTCCGGTTCTTCCTCCCATGATCCGATGGTCAACATCGGCGACATGTTCGGCGATGTCGTTCTGGGTGAACCACAGAAGTAAAACAGTTCGGCTCGAGGACGGGATGCGCACGCATCCCGTCCATTTTTTGTTTTCGGTTCTCGGAGTTTGACGATGAAACACCGGTTGATCAAGCTGCACTTGCTGGCGATTGTCAGGCCGGCGCGTTTCCTGCGCCGTCGGCTGGGAGACCGCGTCTTCACGTTGATTTTGGCCGTAGTGGTCGGGGCAATCGTCGGAATAGCCGCCTCGGTGCTCCATGCGCTGGTATCCAAAATCGAACTGACTGGATTGTGGATCGCCTCCTCGCGAGATCAGGCCGGTCTCGGTTGGCTTGGTTGCGTGGCATTACTGCCATTCGCCGGAATCGCACTCTCGTTCCTCTTCCAGAAGATTTTCACCGGACTGGGCTATGCGAAGAGCCTGAGTCCGCTTATCCTGTCAATCAGCCGCCGGAGAATCGGCATTCGCGTCAGCGAGACATTCACCCATCTGGTCTCCAGCGCCCTCGCCGTCGGATGCGGCGGATCCGCCGGACTCGAGGCGCCCAGCGTCCTGACTGGCGCGGCCATCGCCGCCAACACCGGCTCGTTCTGCAACGTCGACCGGAGAAGCCGGCGGCTGCTCATCGGCTGCGGAGCCGCCGCCGCGATATCAGCCATATTCAACAGTCCCGTCGGCGGCGTGTTGTTCGCCGTTGAAGTTCTGCTTCCCGAATTCAGCGTCGACGCATTGGTCCCGATGCTCATGTCCAGCGCCGTCTCCGCCGTGGTCTCCAGACTCGCACTGCCCCATGGTTGCATACCGATTGCCAATGTCCCGACAGAATGGCGGCTGATGGCCGTTCCGTTCTACGTCGTCTGCGGGATGGTGTGCGCGCTCGTCGGAGTATACGTCATACGGAGCTGCAGCATCGTCGCCGGATGGATGAAGAAACTTCTGCCTAACCAGTGGATGCGCCTGCTGTGCGGTGGCTCGATGCTTTGCGCGCTGCTTTCCTTGTTCCCGTTCCTGTGCGGTCAGGGCTACCGTTTCATCGGAGCCGTCTACTCCGGGAATATCAGTGCCATCTGCTCCGTGATGCCATGGGGCGATGCCTTCGGCTGCAACGCGTTCCTGACGGCCATCGTCCTCCTTGTTGCGGTGTTGCTGAAATCGGTCGCCTGTACGCTGACCGTCGAATCCGGCGGCGACGGCGGCATCTTCGCTCCTGCGATGTTCATCGGAGCATTCACCGGATTCGCTTTCGCGCGTCTGATGAATCTCTCGGGAATCATCCGTCTCGATGAAGCCAATTTCGTCGTCATCGGCATGTGCGGGGTGTTCACCTCCGTCATGCGCGCCCCGCTCACCGGAATATTCCTAATCGCCGAAGTGTGCGGCGGATACCAGCTTCTGGTTCCGCTCATGATCGTCTCCGCCGTCTCATGGTTCGTCGCCGGCAAATTCGAGCCGTATTCCATATACCATCGTCCGTTGTTCCTCGCCGGACTTCTCACATCGGACCGCGACCGCGAGATGCTCCGCTGTCGTTCGGTGCGCATGTACATCAGCAACTGGTCCCCTGCCCTGTCGCCTGAGACGCCGCTGGTCGAAATGGAGAAGATGCTGCAGCACGATTCGCGCATCCGGATATTCCCGGTGCTGGAGCACGGAAAGTTTCTCGGCGTAGTAAGGAAACGCGACATCATTAGCGCCTTGATTGGAGGTCATATGGTCAACGAGATGGTGGCCTTCGACCTTATCATGAACGTCGAGGGGACGATTGGCCTTGACGACGATCTGGAGACCGCGCTATCCCGCATGGAGGAGCGTTCGCTGAATTTCCTCCCGGTGTTGGAAACCGACGGTTCGTTCCGCGGATTCGTCGTTCGCAACGACATATTCCACATCTACCGGAAAATGGTCCGGGACCGGGACTTCTAGCAAATCAGCCTTATCGAATCGCAGACCTGCGTTTCAAAGTGCTTGTTTATCTTGTTGACGAAATCAGGAAGCGATGGTTGCAACTCCTGAACCAACGCGCTATGACGGACTCGCAGTAGCAGCACCTTTCCGTCCAGACGCTCCGGAACCGCGAGCCCGGACAAAGCCTTGCCCACGATATCCTCCCATTCCACGGAGATGCGCATCGAAATCCGTTGCGTCTCGTTGCACACGTCGGACAACACGCTTCCAAGGCACTCGGAAATCGGTCTCGGCGAATCTGAATGGTTGTCCATCCTGGCGTCGGCCGCGTCGGAGCCGTATAACTCGGACATCATCCGGCGTAGCTGTTCGTATTTCCTTCGCCGGATGTTCTGAGAACTCTCGTCATATAACCCCATGGAATCGGCCTAGAAGTTGCTTATGCCGCCCACAGTATAGAAAGGCAGCAACACGGTATGCACTACCAGTTTAACTGGAGCCACCGCGCCTTTTATTGTATTCCTTAGCCCGTGCTTGAATCCGCCGAACGGAGACGCGAAAAGCATGACCAGAAGCCCGTACGGCAAACGCAGGACCTCAATCACGTCCTTGAATATCTTGGTCAACCCGCCGACGAAACTCACACCGACGCGGGCCAGGTACGGCGCCGATTTCTGCGCCATCTTGATCGCCATCGGCGCCAAAACCGCCAGCGTAATCGGGTCGAACGCCTCCGCTCTCGGTGTGAACACGAAAGTGAGCGCGGCGACCAAAAACAACATTCTTATGTATTTCATGATACGGGAATATACTACCGACCGGCGTTTTTTGCAAGAATCACGTTGACAAAACCCCTTGGCCGAACTACCTTAGGCGACGAAAGCCACGATGGTCCGCGACAATCGGTCGCCGACGGCTTGTGATGAACCAGCGGAGGATTAAATGAACGCAGACGATACCGTTCCCCGAGGGTGCGACATCCGGGGGGGATTCCGCCGCCAGGTCAAGGAGATGGCTTTCTTCGACTAGCAGGTTTGGATTCCTCCGTCGTATCCGCGTTACCCGGAATGCGATTCGAAATTCAACATCAGGAGGAATAACCTATGCTTAGATGCTATGACATCGTCGACGGGCGAGTGCAGATACGCCCGGAGGGACAGATGGGCATGATTCAGGTCTACAGTTCCCCAACCGCAGAGGAAAAGCAGTATCTGGTCGACAAGTGTCGCATTGACGAACACACTCTCAACTCTTCGCTCGACGAGGATGAGATAAGCCGTATCGAGTTCGAGCCCAACCACGTGGCCGTCATCATGAAACGTCCGCGTGACTTCCAAATCGAGCGCAACGTCTCGTTCCGGGTGTCGTCGATCGGCGCCTTTCTGTTCGAGGACCGAATCATCATCGTCCAGGCGGATCGGATGCCGCTCTTCGAGCACGGACGGATGCCGCTGCGCGGAAACACCGTGCAGGGCGTGCTGCTGCGGCTGCTCCATCATTCCACTGCCCATTTCCTGCAGCACCTGCGGATCATCCGCAACATGTCGGACGACATCGAGACCAAGATCGAAGGCGCGGTGACGAACAAGAGTCTTGTCAACATGTTCGCCCTGTCCAAGAGCCTGACCTACTATGAATCGGCGACCAGCGCCAACGAGGTCCTGCTGCTCAGGCTGCGAGCCAGCTCCGCGCGCATAGGATTCAATACCGAGGAACAGGAGTTCCTGGATGACATCGAAGTCGAAAACAAGCAGTGCGACAACCTGGCCAACATCTACACCGGCATTCTGACCAGCATGTCGGAAGCGCGCGCCTCCGTGGTCAGCAACAACCTGGCCGTCATCATGAAATACCTGGCTGTCATCAACATCGTATTTCTACCGTTGACCGTTCTGACGGGGCTCGGCGGAATGTCGGAGTTCACCATGATGACCGAGGGCATCTGGTGGCCTCATGCCTATAGCGCCCCGGCCGTCGCCATGGTCCTAATCGGCTACATCGCCTACCTGCTGGTCGGTCGCACCGGAGCCAGCCCCAAAGGCACGAGGTCCAAGAAATGAGCGCCAAACTTGGGAAGCAGTCGTCCGGACGCAGGATCAGGGAACGTCGCAAATACCTGTCGATGGTCTTTGACCTGTATGGTCTCGGCATGTTGTTGTTGACGCTTGTATGCGTCGCGATTTCGTGGAAGAACTGCCAGACTTGTGGCGTCACCGCGCCGAGCGCGTCCGGCTTCGCCGCCTGGGTGCTCATGGTAATCGGATATGTCCCGGCGATGATCGCATGCGTATTCTGCTTCTTCTTCGGTATACCGCTCGAGCTGACGCCGGCAGCCAACGCGCTGTTCCTGGGTGGATGCTGCGTCGTATTCGAAGTGGCCTGCTGGGTAATGGTCAGATTGATAGCGAGAACGCGGCCGATCGGATTTATCCAGGCGGCCGGACACTTCTGCATGATTTTCTTCTACTGGGCGCTGATGCAACTGTTCTTCTATGGCACCGCGGTGGCCTGGGGGCGCGGCGAGATGGCGGACGCGATGACCATACCGGAAATCGTCTCCGCGGCACCGGCCGGCGGGAACAACTCAGGTAAGTAGCGTTTCCCCTGTGGAAAATTCGCTCATCAGGGGTTATATTACTTTTACAATTTGAATGTAAATTCCGCCAAGTGGCGGAGGCCAACACAGGAGTTTTCAAAATGTACAGAAACCATACGTGCGGATGCCTGCGCAAGGCGGACATCGGCAAGACCGTCCGCGTCGCCGGATGGATCCACAGCGTCCGCGACCACGGCGGCATCATCTTCATCGATCTGCGCGACCATTACGGCATGACCCAGATCGTCATCGATCCGGAGTGCAACTTCTACCGCGCTCTTGACAAGTGGCGCGTCGAGTCTGTTGTCCGCTTCGACGGCGAAGTCGTGGCCCGTACGCCCGAGACAGTCAACCCGAAGCTGGCCACCGGTGAAATCGAGATCAAGGCCACCGACATGGAGATGCTCGGCGAAGCGGAAGTGCTGCCGTTCCAGGTGGCCAAGGACGATTCGGCGCCCGAGAACATGCGTCTCAAGTACCGCTTCCTCGACCTGCGCCGTACCGAGTTGCACAACAACATCGTCCTGCGAAGCAACGTTATCGCCGCGATTCGCGACTACATGCGCGGAGCCGGATTCACCGAATACCAGACGCCGATTCTCACCGCCAGCAGCCCGGAGGGAGCCAGGGACTACCTCGTGCCGTCCCGTCTGCATCCCGGCAAATTCTACGCCCTGCCACAAGCTCCGCAGCAGTTCAAGCAGTTGCTGATGGTAGCTGGATTCGATCGCTACTTCCAGATCGCTCCGTGCTTCCGCGACGAGGACGCGCGCGCCGACCGCAGTCCCGGCGAGTTTTATCAGCTGGACGTCGAGATGAGCTTCGCCGAGCAGGATGACATCTTCGCCGTCATCGAAGGACTGCTTCAGGATGTCTTCACCAAGTTCAGCACCAAGAAATTCGACGCCCCGCCGTTCCCGAGAATCGCCTATCGCGACGCCATGCGCCGCTTCGGATCCGACAAGCCGGATTTGCGCATCCCGCTTGAGAGGGTCGACGTCACAGTATGCTTCCGCGGTTGCGGTTTCAAGGCTTTCGCCGGCTGCATCGAGGAGGGCGGAATCGTCCGCGCCATCCGCGCCCCCAAGGTCTCCGATCGTCCGCGCAAGTTCTTCGACGACATGATTGGATTCGCCCAGGAGAATGGAGCCAAGGGAATGGCCTACATCATCTGGACCGGAGACACCCAGAAAAGTCCGATCGTCAAGTTTCTCGATCCGGCCGTCATCCAGAATATCCACGACATTTGCAAGGTCGAGGACGGGGACGCCGTGTTCTTCCTCGCCGACAAGGAGCGCGCCGTCCAGAAGGTCGGCGGAGCGGTTATCCCGGAGATGGGACGCCGTCTCGGGCTCATCGATGACAACGTATTCAAGTTCTGCTGGATCGTCGACTTCCCGATGTACGAGCTCGACGAGGAGACCGGGAAGCCGGTGTTCTGCCACAACCCGTTCTCGATGCCGCAGGGCGGACTCGAGGCGCTCGAGAAGCAGAATCCGCTCGATGTCCTCGCCTGGCAGTACGACATCGTCTGCAACGGCATAGAACTCTCCAGCGGAGCCATCCGCAACCATCGTCCGGACATCATGTACAAGGCGTTCGAGATCGCCGGCTACGGCCGCGACGTCGTCGACGAGAAATTCGGCGGCATGATCAACGCCTTCAAGCTGGGTGCTCCACCGCACGGCGGCATCGCTCCGGGAGTCGACCGCATGGTCATGCTTCTGGCCGACGAACCTAACATCCGCGAGGTCATCGCTTTCCCGTTCAACCAGCAGGCGGAGGACTTGATGATGAATGCGCCGGCGCCGGTTACGATTCAGCAGCTCCGCGAATTGCATATCCAAGTCAACCTGCCGAAAAAGCAGCAGGAAACCCAGGCACAATGAAGCAGCTGGCCACCGCATTGTTAATGCTGGCTCTCGCCTTGCCGGTCCTTGCCGGCGAGCGCGAACTGCGCCAGTATGTTCCGACCGATGCCGACATGGTAATTTACCTGGACGCCGACGCCCTGATAAAGCATCCCGACATCAAGCCGCTGCTGGAACATGAGAAACTGAAGAATCTCTCCAACCCACAGGCGGCGACCACGTTCAGGACCATGCCCATGTTCGAGTCGGCAATGGCGTTTCTCGACTGGAAGAGCCAAATGTCCGGCATTCTGCTCAAGATGAAGTCCACGAGCGACTTCGTAAACTACGTGCAGCTCAAGGGCAAGGACGTCAAGTCGGAAATCCGCGAAATGAACGGCAAGACGGTAATCGTGCTGTTCGACCCCGTCGATCCCGATGCGACCGAACCGTCGGTCGGCATGATCAAGCTCGCCGACGGCGTGATGCTGGCAACCGACTACAATCAGCTGGCCAACATCTACAGCATGCCGCGCGGCATCTCCAATCAGCTCGAGGGGATGCTCTCGACATTCGACACCGATGGCAAGATCGCCTTCATGGCCGGTTTTCTCAGCGAGAGCACAGACGAGGGCTACATATGCACTTGGACCGAACTTTTCGGCGAGTCGCAACGTGGCATACGCATCCGCGGCAAGATAGATCTGGACTCCGCCGACACCGCCACGCAAACGGCGATGGTCGCCCCGCTATACTCGGGGATCATCGGGGGGATTCTCTTTCAGCCGGATTCAGTCGGGCAGAAGAAGATGTCGAAGGCGCTGCGTTGCTCCGCCGACGGAACCTTGCTACGATTCGAAATCACGGCCGACGAGGAGTTGATCAGGTTGCTCTGCGAATCGATCAAGGAGAACTTCGAATCTCTCATGTCAAAGTTGGGAAACAGTCAGGAAGAACTCACGTTCTAGAGAATGAATCCGCGAACACGAAAAATCACGACAGGACTCCTCGCGGGGTCGTCCGCGATGATTTTCATTTCAGCGATTCCCTTGGTGACAATCTCCCCTGACGACACCTGGTATGCTTCTGAAATATGCGAAGCCAGCGCCAGGCACGGGCTCGATCCCGATCTGGTGCGGGCGCTGATTTTCCGCGAAAGCAAGTTCGATTGCTACGCGAAGGGCGCGGCCGGCGAGCGCGGACTCATGCAGGTGACTCCGGACTCGGTAGGCCGCGAATGGGCCAGGTCCAAACACATCCCCTACCCGGGATCGTCGGCATTCTTCGATGTGCGACGCAATCTCGACGCCGGATGCCGCTATTTGGCAGTCGGATTCCGCGAATATTCCGGTTACCGGCAATGCGCCGAGCTCGCCCTGGCTCGCTACAACGCCGGCCCCAGCCGGGCCAGAAGATGGCGTCCGAAAAAAGCATCCGGCGACGTTATGGGCAACATCGACATCAAGTCCACTCATGCCTACGTCAAGGCCATCATGGATCGCTACGCCATGTACAAATCCAGGAGAAATGCGAAATGAAACGCGCTGCGATGGCGGCTATATTTGCTTTCTGCGCCATTGCGGCGGACGCGGCCATTCGTATCGACTTCGGTAAGATCGACAGCACCGAAGACTGGATATACACCGGAAAGATACCGCTGATAAAGAAGACCGAGTTCTTCATGGAATATGATTCGGACTGCTGCGGCAACGTCCTCGTCATCAAGTCCGCGAACTCCTCCGGGCGCATCGCCACGCTACCAAAGGTAAACCTGAAGCGCTATCCGGTGATGCGATGGCGCTGGAGAGCCAAGCAATCATTGTATCTCTCTTCCGGGAATTACGACGACCAGATTGCGGCCATATATATCGGAGATGACGCCGGCCTGACGAAGACTTCCATAGGCTATCTCTGGGGCAACGTGGAAGACCTCGGAACAACCTGCAGGCGTAAATACATGGGCGGATCCGTGGTCACCACCGGATTCATCATGGACAACAACGATACGAAAGAAGGGGAATGGGTGGTGCGCGAACGGAATGTCTGGAATGACTTCCAAAAAATCTACGGAAGGGAGATCAATAATCGGTACGCCCTGGTGATAAGCGGCAACACCCAGAATTCCCACCGGTCCGGTCGAGCAGAAATCGATTACATCGAGTTTCTTACGGAGGAGGAGGCCAGGTCTTTGAACGAGCCGAGGGAAACCGTAGTCATCAGGCATGCCTCCGACAACCCCGATAAAAACAAGGAGTCCGAGACTCTCTTGGATATGGTCAAAAAAGGCAACGGATGGCTGGAGAAGATATCGAAATTCTAACTGTTCTGGCGGACGGCTTCGAAGAAATCGAAGCGGTAGCGGTGATCGACGTGATGCGCAGGCTCGGTTGCAAAGTGCTGGTCGCGGGACTTGGAAACACGATGGTGACGGGGGCTCATGGCCTAAAGATGACGGCGGACGTCCGGCTGGCCGACATCGACGTGGCGGAACCAGACGCCATATTCCTGCCAGGGGGAATGCCGGGGGCCGAGTCGCTCCGTAAAAGTTCCGCTGTTCTCGACCTGGTTCGGAATTTCCATTCCTCCGGGCGCGTCATCTCCGCGATATGCGCGGCGCCGATGGTTCTCGCCGAAGCGGGGATTTTGGACGGAGTCACTTTCACCATGTATCCAGGATTCGACGCTTTCATGCATAACTTGAAGCCGTCGGGACGCGCCGCCGAATCCGATGGTGGGATCGTCACCGGACGCGGTCCTGGCGCTGTGTTCGCCTTCGCCCGCAAACTGGCCGAAGCGCTCGGCGTTGCGCCGGCCAAGATTGACGCCGTGATGTCCGGAATGTTCGTGGAGGAGTAGAGCAGTGGGCTGCTTCGAGGTTCTCGGACGCGACTCCGGAAGCAACGCGCGGCTCGGTTTGTTGCACACCAGGCATGGTGTTGTGCACACGCCGATATTCATGCCGGTCGGCACCAGGGGAAGCGTGAAGGCGATTTCCCCGCGCGAACTAGACGAACTTGGAGCTGAAATATTGCTCGGGAACACCTATCATCTGTTCCTGCGTCCGGGGTTGGACATCATCAGCGCAGCCGGTGGACTGAACCGCTTCATCGGCGAGAAACGTCCGATACTGACCGACTCAGGCGGATTCCAGGTGTTCAGTCTCAAGGCCATCCGCAAGATAGAGCCGGACGGAGTCAGATTTGCGTCGCACATCGACGGAACCAGATTCTTCCTGGGACCACGGGAGTCGATGAAAATACAGCGGACGCTGGACTCCGACATCGTTATGGCCTTCGACGAATGCACGCCATACCCGGCAACGCGATTTGCCGCACTTGAATCGGTTGAACGAACTACCAGATGGGAGCGAATGTCGCGCGAACAGGAACTCAATGACGGGCAGCTTCGTTTTGGCATCGTCCAGGGATCGACGTTCCCGGACTTGCGCGAGAAATCGGCCAGGGAAATCGTAGGAATCGGTTTCGACGGATACGCGGTCGGCGGAGTGTCGGTCGGCGAATCGGAGCCGGAAATGTACACAGCTGTGGAAGCGGCGATGCCATTCCTCCCAGACGACGCGCCGCATTACCTGATGGGAGTTGGAACACCACGCCAAATCGTCGAGAACGTGGCCAGAGGCATCGACATGTTCGACTGCGTTCTCCCGACGCGGCAGGGCCGCCATGGCGGCGCCTACGTAGGATTCGGCGAGACGCTGCCGGTGAAGGCCGGAAGATTCGCCTCCGACATGTCCCCCATAGATCCCGACTGCGAATGCTACGCTTGCCGCAATTTCTCGCGGGCATACATACGCCATCTGATGAACGTGGGGGAAATACTTGGCGTCAGGCTGCTGAGCATTCACAATCTGCACTACTACCTGAACTTAGCGCGCAACATCCGCACCTCCATCGCCGAGGGGACATTCGGCGAGTTCAGAAAAAAATTCTCCGCGACAGGGGAATAACCCGTTCGCGGAGAAAAAAGCCAGTCTATCAGTTTCAGTACATCTTGCGCAGTTCGTTGCGCTTGATTTTGCCGCTCGCAGTCTTTGGAAGCTCGGTGACGAAATCCACCAGACGCGGGTACTTGTACGGCGCCGTCGCATGCTTGACGTACTCCTGGATTTCCTTCTTCAGCTCCTCGCTTGGCTCCTTGCCCTTGGTGAGAACGATAAACGCCTTGACCAGCTGGGTGCGGACCGGATCGGGAACGCCGACCACGGCGCATTCGAGAACATACGGCAGCTCCATGATGGCGCTCTCCACTTCGAATGGTCCGATGCGGTATCCGCTGGACTTGATGAGGTCGTCGATACGCCCCTCGTACCAATAGTATCCGTCCTCGTCCACCCAGGCGGTATCGCCTGTATGGTAAAATCCGTCATGCCAAGCGGCCTTCGTGTTTTCCTCGTCGCCACCGTACTCGTAGAAGAGTCCGGGAACTTGGTGCGGCTCGGCCTTGATGCAAATTTCGCCGACCTGGCCGGACGGAACCGGATTGCCATCGGGACCGAGCAAATGCACATCGTACGCCGGAGTCGGCTTGCCCATGGAGCCTGGTTTCGGATCCATGCCGACCAGATTGGCTATGATGGCCGTGCTCTCGGTCTGTCCGAATCCTTCCATCACCTTGAGTCCCGTGCTCTTGAGAAACTGGTTGAACACCTCGGGGTTCAGCGCCTCGCCGGCGATAGCGGCGTGCTGTAGCGTCGAGAAGTCGTATTTAGACAGATCCTGACGGATGAAGAAACGGTACATTGTGGGCGGCGCGCAGAATGTGGTGATGCCACACTTGGCGAAGAGCGGCATGATTTCGTCGGCATTGAACCGGTCGAAATCGTAGACGAACACTCCGGTTTCGCAAAGCCACTGTCCATAGAGCTTGCCCCACATGGCCTTGGCCCAGCCGGTGTCGGATATGGTCAGGTGCAGACCGTCCGGATTTACATCCTGCCACCAACGCGCAGTGACGATGTGGCCGAGCGGATATGAGAAGCTATGCGTGACCAACTTGGGATATCCGGTGGTACCGCTACTGAAGAACATGAGCATCGGATCCGTGGACTTCTGGTCTTCTGGACGCTTGAAGGTATCGCTGAAGAGTTCGAGCGATGCGTCAAAATCCTGCCATCCGGGAATCGTGCCGTTTACGCCGATCCGGACCAGAACGCCCGGACACTCGTTCGCCGCGGCGTCCGCCTCCTTCATCACATCGCCGAATGCGGTGATTATGACAGCCTTGATGTTGGCCTTGTTGAAACGGTACACGAAATCGTGCTTTAGCAACTGGTTGACCGCGAGAACCGACGTCGCGCCGATGCGGTGTAGCGCCATCTGGAGAATCCAGAACTGCCAGTTGCGGCGCAGCACCATCATCACGCGGTCGCCACGCTTGACGCCGAGGCTCACCAGGTAGTTGGCCGCCTTGCAGGACAGCCTGGAGATGTCGCGGAAGGTGAATATCTTCTCCTCGTTGTCGCGGCCGATCCAATGGAGGGCGACCTTGTCCGGAACCTTCTCAGCCAAGGCGTCGACGACGTCATAGGCGAAGTTGAAGTTGTCCGGATAATGGAACTTGACGCCCTTCAGGCATCCGCGCTCGTCGAGCGTCTCGTCCATGAAGCGGCGGTAGATGAAATCACGTTCGTTGCGATTGGAAAGCTCGCTCTTTTTGATCTCGACCTTGTGCGGAAGATCGCCGGCACCCTGCATGACGATGGCGAGGAACTGACATGGCTTGCCCTGCCCCGCAACCATGCCGTGCGGACGGCCGGAATCGTAGAATACGCTGTCACCTGGATTGAGTACCTCGATCGTGTCGCCAAGCTGGACGCGCAGCTGTCCGGAAAGGATGTAGTCGAACTCGTGTCCGGAATGCGTCGAAAGCGGTATCGGCAGGCTCTCGTCCTGTGGCTGCGCCATGACGAGGAGCGGCTCCGCATGGCGGTTCTTGATCATCGGGGCGAGATGATGGTAGTCCAGTTCCGCGCGCCGCTTGATCGGCATGCCCTGCCCCTTGCGGGTGACGTTGTAGAACGTAAGGCGCGGCTGTTCTCCGCGCACCAGGTCGCTGACGTCGATGCCGAAGCGCTCGGCGCAAAGATAGAGAAACGAGAAGCAGCTGTCGACCTTGCCCTCCTCGTGCTCAAGATACTCCTTTTCGGAAACGCCGGTAACACGCGCCATTTCCGCCGCCGGAATGTCCAGCACCTGGCGGATATCCCTGATGCGGTTCCCCACCTGCATGAACAAGTTGTCCATTTCACCTTTCCCCAGAATAAGAACGACAAAATCAACCGAACCCGGACGACGCCGGGAATATTTCAAGTCGTAAATATAGCACGAAGCGCAGTCGCGTGCAACCGCTATGCGCATGCGAGCGCACGATCGCCCGCATGCTTGCAAACACCGGCAGACCACATTATGTTATTTTTGATGCGCAATCAGTCAAAAACCACATTGTAGGAGGATAAAATGGCTGGAATGCAAGTAGTACTCGGATTCGACATGGAGCCTGACATCGGCAGCTGGACAAGCTGGTATCGAGGGTTCCCGATCGGAGCAAAGAAAATCGTCGCGATGCTCAAGAAACACAACATCACGGCAACGTTCTTCTTCACAGCCGATGCGGCGAAGAACAACCCGGACATCGTAAAGCTCGTTCGCGACGAGGGACACGAAATCGGTTGCCACACTCTCTTCCACGAGACGATCGGCGACTCGCTCTTCGAAATTCCCGGCATGATGCCGGTTCTTCCCGAGGAAGTCGAACACCGGCTTGAACTAGCCACCGAAATCGTCACCGACATCTCCGGAGTGCATCCGACTAGCTTCCGGTGCCCGCGTCTCTTCGGTTCCACCGCGGTAGTCAACGCGCTGGAACGTCTCGGCTACAAAGCCGACGCCACCTACCCGATGTACTACTTCCGCGAGCAGCTCCGTCCCTACCACCCGAGCAGCTCCGACTGGACCAAGAAAGGCGACATGAAGATTATCGAGATTCCGAATTTCGCCGATCTCTCCATGGACTCCAAGGATCAGTACGGTCGTGACATGGACCAGTGGCCGCTATGGAGGACGGAGAACGCCGAGGCGGTGATCAAGCACATCGACGGATACGCCAGCTACTGCGCCGAGCGCAACATCGATCCGTTCTACTGTTTCTACGCCCACCCGTGGGAATTCGCCCCGATGCCGAGCGGTCTGCTCCACTCCGGCGAAGGAGCGGTGCTTCCGGATCCATTCATCGTCAAGAACTGCGGAGACTACAGCGCCCGCGAGTTCGATCGTCTCATCTCGATGCTGCTCGACCGCGGAGCTAAATTCTACCAGGCCGGCCAGCTCAATGACATCCAGTAGTTCCCAAACCAACAAAGGAGAACATAGAAAAATGGCAAACTACACCATTCCGAAACAAGAGTACTTCGACCGCATCGCGAAGTTCCAGGCGAACATCAAGAAAGCCGGTCTCGATGCATGCCTCGTGCACGGCACCGAGGGTGACTTTGCGAACGTCAGATACTTGTCCGAGTACTGGCCGACCTTTGAGCAAGCCGGCGTATTCGTTCCGGCGGAGGGAACTCCGGTCCTGCTGATCGGCCCCGAGAGCCTAAAGTACGCTCAAGGCCGTAGCGTACTCCCGACGATTTCCCAGATGCTCAACTACCGCGAGTCCGCCGAACCGGACTATCCGGGAATCCCGCTTGAGACCTATCCCGACGTCGTCAAGAAGGCGATGGGTAGCAAGAAACTCCGCAAGCTCGGACTCGTCGGCACCGCGGTCATGACCTATCCGACGCTCAAGGCCCTCGAGAGCCAGTTGCCCGGGGTCGAGCTGATTCCGGCCGAGGATACGTTCCGTCCGCTCCGCTGGTATAAGAGCGAGAACGAGCTCAACTGCCACCGCAAGGCCTTCAAGGTCGCGGAAAAGGCGGTCGCGGCGATTCTCAACGAAATGAAGCCGGGCATGACCGAGTTTCAGGTCATCGGTATCGCACAGCGCGAGATCTACGCCAATGGCGGCGAGTACGAAGGTCACAGCTTGTACTGCTTCGGCGGCGATCGTACCAGCAACGGCATCAGCCGTCCGACCGGTGCAAAAATCAAGAAGAACGAGATCATCCAGCTCAACATCGGCGCCCGCGTCGGCGGATACAGCAGCTCCATCGGCTTGCCGGTCTGGTTCGGCAAGCTTCCAAAGGAACAGCTGGCGCTGGTCGAGTTCGGACTCCGCGCCCACAAGTACACCTTCGAACTGATTAAGGCTGGAGTCGAAGCCGGAAGCATCGCCCGCAAGTACGAGAAGTGGGGAATCGACCAGGGCTGGGGCGATTACATGTTGTACGGCCCGGTGCACGGTCTCGGAATCATGGAAACCGAGAGCCCGTGGATTGAGAGCACCAGCAAGTACAAGCTCAAGGAGAACATGACCTACCAGATCGACACGTTCTTCACCGGCAACGGGTACGGACTGCGTTGGGAGCGCGGCTGCATCGTCACCAAGGACGGCTGCGAGCTGCTTAGCAAGAAGTTTATGGGCATCCAGAAGCTGGACTAGGATTCAGGAACATTCGTGAAAGGGCGGGACTTATCCCGCCCTTTTTTTATGCTGGAGGCAATCAACCGACGACCGATTCGCCGCAAAGGGCACAACCAGCGGCGAATTGTTCCGTCGCAAAGTCCCTAGACTGGTGGAAAAGGTTGGCAAAGAGCACATTCTCGATAGGTTGCAATCGTTCCTTGCGTTCGGTATTGTAAGTGCGTGGTAAAATCTCCATTGCAAAAAAGGTGGAGTCTTGTTGTTCGCGATGAATCTACGGACTACGCCGCGCTCATTTCGCACACATACACGGCACGAACGGGAAACTTTACGGAATATCAGAAAATGGACCACAAAACAATCTATTGGGGAGGAGGACTCTTCGATTTCAAGGAACTTGTCGGCAACAAGCTGTTGGCCGATGCCTTCAACAGCGCGGCACAGGGAAGATGGAAGGCGTTGTTGCCGCAGGAAAATCCTTCCAACAGCGACCGGGGCACGAGCATTAGAGACGATGATTTCGAAGCGCTGTTCTCCGCCGATGCGTTCGTAGCGAACTTCGATGGAGCGGATCTCGATTCCGGCACGGTGGCCGAGTTCTGCATTGCGAAGATGCTGGACATTCCCGCAGTACTTCTGCGTACCGATTTCAGGAATAGCAATGACGCTTCGACTTGCCCGGATCCATGGAACCTGATCTGTTCCGGATACCCGAGAACAGAAGTCGTATTGTTCAACGCCATGGCGAAGTCCGGAAACATGGACTTCACGACCATGGCAGGGAAGATAGCCGGCGAAGTGCTGCTGGCCTTGGATCGTTGCGCCGCCCTCCCCCCGATTCACGGGGATGGCGAAACCGCTTTCGTCGCCTTTAAAAACGTGATATTGTCAACTGGCGGAACCATGGCAAAGCGTTTCCCCGACGAACGAATCCGCGCCATCGTGGCGCGTCGGTATCCTGAATGCTAAAAACCGTGCAATTAGCGAGCATTTCCCACCGGCAATCACTAGAATGCAGTTGAAAAAAAACAGGACGAATGTATAGTATGCAAGTCGTGTCTCCATCGTCTAAGGGTTAGGACATCAGGTTTTCATCCTGGCAATATGGGTTCGAATCCCGTTGGAGATGCCACTCAATGGGCGCATGGCTCAGTCGGTTAGAGCACTGCTTTCACACGGCAGGGGTCGCAGATTCGAGTTCTGCTGCGCCCACCATTGACAAAACAACCCGATCGCCTGAAGGCGATCGGGTCTTTTGTTGTCGAGCACCGGTTAGAAGGAGACGTTCACATCCCCGGACAACGGCAGCGGAGGTTCCATAAGCACTATGCCGATTTCCTTGCTCCAGTCGCGATCCCAACGGATGAGCATCTTGGGATCGGTGGGCTCGCCCCATGGATTAAAATCGACAATGTAAATCGTTCCGGTAGCACTCACGTAAATATCCATGACGATATTCTCATCCGGCAGGAGATTGCGCACGACCTTTACAAAATCGTAAGCCAGGTTCCAGTACTTCTCCCTCGCGCCAGCCAAACGGCGGAAATGCCTTGTCAGATGATACTGGCTCATGGCGACGAGCTCGCCACAGGTAATAAAAAGCCGAAACTCGCGCGCCGGCTGCATTCTGCGGAACGGACGCAAGCAAATGGAAGTAACCTTGCCTTCGCGTATCGCCTCGCGTACCTTGTCGCTGTGCATGAGATTCAGGAGCGTGCTATTCGCCGAATAGGTCGCGCCGCGTTTATCGCGGAAGCGGTCTGTATCGGTCGGACTGCAGCAATCGACGCCAGCGAAGCAGTTGCCGCTTATGTCCTCTAGCTCGTTGCGCATGGTTGCCAGCAACTCCTTGATGGCGGGATAGCTGATGCAATCCGCGGAATCATCCCGACGCAAAATCGCCAGCTGCTCGTCCGTCAGCGTGACGAAACTGGTTGGGAAGGTGTAGGCGTGCAGAACCGGATACCACTTCGGCAGGCTCATTAGATCATCGTGTACCAGCATGGCATCAACTCCTTTCCTCTTTAGCGAGTTCCCTCTCCATGCGGGCCGATACCGGCCACCAGTACACGAAGAGGCAGAACACATATACCGTCGAATAATTGAACGCAGGCAAATCAAGCGCCGGGAACATTCCGGCGATTATCATGGCCGGGAATCCCGCATAAATCACGGTTTTCAACAATCTAAGGCCGCGCAACTTGCGGTCCCGCCAGATTGAATGCAGGACGAAAAAGCAAAGCGAGAAAAACAACGCAGTTAGAAGCGACGTGATGAAGTGCGCCCAGAAGAAGAGAAATGACGCAGCACTACGGAATCCGTCGAACAAGTTGCTGACAGAAATCGATTCCATGTCGCCCCACTGCCAGCGCCTTCCCTCCGGGCGGGACGAAACGATTCTTATCATCTCCTCTGCTCCGGAAACCCGGACCGGCATCTCGCCTTCCCTGCCGATCAACCAATCCGAAGCTGACGCATCATCGTTGTTGACGCGCATCACCAGGGACGGAATTCCTCCGGACCAATGCACGAAATAGTTCAATCCGGAAATGCCAAGCGGTGACACAGAACTGGTGGACGGGGTGGTGCCAACGTAAAACAGCCGGCCTCCGAACGGCATGGGGATGGAACGCGGCTGCTCGGGATTGCGGCTTGGAACGATGCCTACATCCCTTGTGAACTTGATTTCCGATCCGAAGGCGATGCTGTAATCCTTCTCAAACTGGCGCATCGTGCTGTTGAATCGGTATGACATGCCGAAGGAAACGACCACAGACATAATGAAGACGAGAAACAACAAATGGAACAGAACTTTCCAGACTTTGTTTTCCGTAAGTTCGGGAAAATCGTACGTTCCGCGACAAATGCAGAATAAAGTCCGGAAGAAGTTCATCGGCGAATCCTCACTTGCCCGCGCAATGAATGCGGAATCCGCGACGTTCGGCGTCGCGCTTCACCTCATTTAGACGGCCGGCGGCTCCGGACGCCGTCTCTGGAGAGAGGCGATCCACGAAAAGTATTCCATCCAGATGATCGACCTCGTGCTGAGTGCAACGTCCGAGTAATCCCGAGCATGCCGCCTCGATGTTTTTTCCACGGGCATCCTGAAAGGAAACCCGCACGATGTCCTGCCGGATCACAGGAAGATACAGCCCGGGGATGGAAAGACACCCCTCGTCGCGCTCGACAAACGCTCCGGAAAGCGCGATTATCTTGGGATTGACCAAAAGGAGCGGCATGCTGGCCAGAATCGCTTCGTCATCCGCCCCGTTATGCTTCTCGTCCTCATCAAATGGAACGTCGATGACTACCATGCGGAGCGACACGCCGATCTGCGGGGCGGCAAGTCCAATGCCGTTGCGAGCCCGCATCGCCGCCAACATGTCGTTTGCGAGATCTATCGTTGAATTGTCTATGCGCTCGACGGGAGCCGCCTTTTGAGCAAGCACACCATCACCAATCAGGCGCATGTCTGGACATGCGCGTCTATCTCCGCGCTGCCTGCCCACGAGACTGCCTACCTGGCGCGGGCCGGAATCTCCGGCACCGCGGATTCGCCAGCCTGGGCTGGAGCGTTTTGAACCGGATCCGCGACAGGAGCGGCAGCCTCGGCAGTGTCGGCTGTTGCAGAAGTCGTAGTTTCCGCGGTGGCAGGAGCGGATTCGGACGAAAGTTCCGTTTTTTGCGCGACTGCCGCCTCAGCGACCGGGGCCGTCTGCGGCTTACCATCGGTTTGCTGAGGAACGAGGAATTCGTCTATACTGTCAAGTCCGACTGCAGCCTTCATCTGCGCCTTGGCGTTCTGGATGCCGGTGTATCCATTCGCCAGATTCAACTCGGCGTTCGTGTAGTCCTTCTGGGCCTCGTTGAGACGAGTGAGGACGGTGTTTCCGTTGCGGTACTCCTCGTCGACCAGTCCGCGTTGCTGGAAGCTCAGGTTCCTTATTTCAAGGAGCTTCTTGGTATTCTCAATCTGGCGGTTGTAGTTGGTATATGCGAGACGCACATCGTTGACAACCTGATGCCACTGCCTGGTCACGGTGTAGTCGCTGATGGCGACCTGCGCCTGGCGTTCGCGCATCTGGTTGTAGCGGGCGAATCCCGAGAACACCACCCAGTCGGCCGTCAGGCCGTAGGAGAACGAGGTGTCGTTGGTGTAGGTGTGCGTGTAGTCGTAGTAGGAAGACGGATAGTTCTGGTTGGTACTGGAATTGGATCCGTATCCGAAACGCAGGAAGCCGCTGACGGTCGGCGAATAGGTGCCGTAAGTCGAATACAAGTTATACTTGGCAATCTGCAACTGCTCCCTGTATCCCTTGAGGTCCGGGCGGTTGGCGAGGGCCGCGTCAAGAAACTTCTCCACCGGAGGCAGGGAAATGAATTCGGACTTGTAGTCGCTGGTGAACTCGACGTTCTTCGGGAACTCGCCGTCTGGATACCCGAGCAGCGTGGCCAATGCGCACTTCGCGGTGACATAATCTGCGGTCGCCTCGATCATCTTGACGTCGGCGTTGTTCGCCAATATCTCGAAGTTCAGCACGTCACTAAGCGGAACCGCTCCGGCCTCGAACTTGTAGCGGGCCTCCTTGAGCGAGCTCAACTGGAATTGCCGGTCCTCTTCGGCGATGCGCTGGCCCTCGCGACTCAGCAAAACCGCGTTGTAGGCGGTGGCGACGGCCTGAAGCACGTTGCGGCGAGCGTCGTCGTCAAGATTCTTGTAGTACTTCTCGTCATGGTTGGCCGCCATCACTCCGAACTCGCGCTGCAAGCCGTCGAAGAACAGCATGGTTGCCTGCACGCCGACATCGAAGTTGTTGGTCGTGACGCGGGGATGTGCCGCGTTTCCGCTGAGCGGCGGACTGTTCTTGTCTGTGCCCGGCCAGGAATGCCCCCGAGAAAGCGAAGCGCTCGCCGTCACCTTCGGCAGGTAGCCACTGAGGGACTGCAGGAATCTCATGTGCGCGGCAGCAACATTGTGGTGCGCGATGATGTAGGTCGTGTTATTCTTGAGCGCTATTTCCTGAGCCTGCTCCAACGTGAGATTCGTGATGCCGTCGAACATATTGTCCGCATCATCGTGCTGGCGTTCGGTGTAAGTAGTTCCCATTGTCGCTACTGGCGGCTTCTCATAGCTATAGCATCCGCCGAGCACCGCTGTCGCCATCAGGCAAGCCAATAAACCTTGACGTGAGTTCATTTGTCTCTCCCCATGTGATGAAACAATCGTTTATATCTCAAATTATTTTTCCACTAAACATACTCCGGTTTGAGCTTTTTTTCAAGCCGCAGGCGACCTATATTAGCCGGGAAACGCCAAAGAACCGGAGGATTGAGAAATGTACAATTGCGTAATCGGGCGGTATCACGAAATAGCGACAAAAGGCAACAACCGCATCATGTTCGAGCGCACGCTCCTGGACAACATAAGGCATCAGCTGCGCAATCTAGAGGGAGTCAGGGCAGGAAGAGTGCGCGGACGCATCTGGATAGATCGCGCCGACGGTAACGCATTCACCGACTGCGAACGCGCGGCGATTGCAGACGGGCTAAAGCGGGTCTGCGGACTTTGCAGCTATTCGTTTTGCGCCAGGATCCCGGCAAAACTCGAAGATATAGAAAAAGGAGCGGTCCGGCTGGCCAAAATGCTACTGGATCCGGAGGAGGACGGCGTGACTTTCAGGATTCGCGCGAGAAGAAGCGACAAGCGCTTCCCCCTACGCAGCCACGACCTCGAAATCGACCTGGTGACGAAAATAGCGGAAGAGCCGGACATGAGGAGCTTCTCCATAGACCTAGACAATGCGAAGATTACGCTTGGAGTAGAGATACGCGATGAGTTCGCCGTGCTGTACACGGACAGCGTCAAGTGCATCGGCGGCCTTCCGACCGGAAGCAATCCGCGCGTGCTTTCGCTGCTTTCCGGCGGAATTGATTCGCCGGTGGCGAGCTTTCTCATGATGAAGCGCGGGGCGCCGTGCGACTACGTGAGTTTCCACAGCGCGCCCTACACTCCTCCGGAAACCACGGAGAAGGTGCGCCGTATCGCGCGGCACCTGAACCGCTTCCAGATGTCGGGGACGCTGCATCTGGTGAATCTGGCCGAGTTCCAGAAGCTCGTCAGGGACAATTGCGAGGAGCGTTTCCGAACCATTCTCTACCGGCGCGCCATGATGAGGATATCCGAAATAATCGCGAGAAGAACCGGTTGTCGCGCGCTGGCGACCGGAGAGGCGCTTGGACAGGTGGCCAGCCAGACGCTGATCAATCTGGATGTGATCAACCGTTCGGTCGACATGCTTATTCTCAGGCCGATCATCGGCGAGGACAAGCTCGACACCATCGCCACCGCGGAGAAGATTGGAACCATGGAGCTCTCCGCCCCGCAGGTCCCGGACAGCTGCACCGTGTTCGCGCCGACCAGTCCAGCGACGGCCGCGCCGCTGGTGCAGGTGGAACGCCAGGAATCGCTCATCCCGGGCTATTCGGCGGTACTGGAAAAGATAGCCTCCGAGATGGAGAGTCTTCCGACCGACGAAATCTAGCCGGTTCCCGGCAATAAAAAAAAACCCGGGCGAACCCGGGTCTTCCGTCAATTGGAAAGCTGAACTACTTCTTGAGGGCTTCCTTGGCCTTCTTGGCGAGCTCGGCTCCGACGAAACTGAAGACCTTGCGGCCGTCCTTGGTCTTTCCGATGACCTGATAGCGCGGATTCTTCTTGTCGCCGTAGGTCTTGACTTCGATGATTGCGGCCTTGACATGTCCTTTGGTCTTGACGTCGTAGAAATCGTGATTCATGGTCCATCTCCTTTTTTGTTTTACCGCACACCTTATGCGGCTTTTCACTAGGCTCTGAGAATATAATAAACCGACATTTCAGTATTTCAAGCGAATTCAAGGGATTTTTTGCAATTTTTCTCAAAAAAGTTGTTTCTCTTCTCAAAAATAGGGATTTGCGCATGTTTCCCACTGCATGTTTTCTGTTTGTCACGCGGAGTTTTCCGCAATTCCATCGCGAATACACTGAGGGCAATCCGAGATGCTCGATTCCCAACGATTCGTATGTGGCGATGTTTTTGTAAGTTGCGCGTTTTCGCGGTATATTTGTTCTTTGGTAACGCACCTGTCCGCGGGCGTTCGCGTGCCTTGACCGGCATGAGGAAAGTCCGGACTGCGCAGAGCGGGGAGTCCTTTTGAAAAGAAGGATGCCGCGGACCATATTCCGCGGCAAGACAAGCGCAACAGAAAACAAACCGCCGGTTTTCCGGTAAGGGTGAAAAGGTGGGGCAAGAGCCCACCGGGCGCCGGCGAGAGCCGCGTCGCATGGCAAGCTCCTCCTGCAGCAAGACCAAATAGGGGACGAGTTGTTGCTCGCAACGCGTGAAGCCCCGGGTTACGCTGGCATAGAGAGGTGATCGCCGGCCGCCTCGGCCGATACAGAATCCGGCTTACAGCGGACGATGCGTTGCCTTCGACGGGCTTGACATGCGGTGACTGGCAGGAGGTGGCCTTATGGCTAGAATTGCGGTTCTCAGCGACATACACTCGAACGCGGATGCGTTCGAAGCGGTGTTGGAGAAATGCGGCGACCTTTCGATCGACTACTTCGTATGCCTCGGCGACATAGTCGGCTACAACGCCGAACCGTCGCGATGCATTGCCATGGTCCGCGAACTCGAGCCGAAGGCGTTCGCCATCGGCAACCACGACTACTACGCCATCATGGGAAATACGGAACTGTCCGGTTTCAACGAACTGGCGCGGACAGCGGTCGAATGGACGCGCGACCAGCTCTCCCCCGAGGAAGCTGAATACCTGCGCCGTCCGGACAGCAGCATGGTTTCAGGAACCGGATGCAGCATTGTGCATGCCACGATGGACACTCCGAGAAACTGGGGATACATCACCGCGAGACATCACGCAGAGGCCCATTTCAGCTACCAGCTCACTCCGGTCTGCTTCTGCGGGCATTCGCACATACCGATAGCTTTTGAAAAACAACCGATGAGCCTGGACGGAAACAATGGTGTTGTTGAACTCAGGGACTGGGTGCACAGCGCGGAGTCCGAGGAATACGACACGAACTTCGAGCTCGAGGACGAACTGACGGTCGTCTATCGGCCGGGACGCAAGTATCTCTTCAACATCGGAAGCATAGGTCAGCCGAGAAACGGCGATCCGAGGGCCAGTTTCGCCATGATCGACACGGTCGCGAAAACCGTGACACGCTACCGCATACCATATGACATCGGCTGGGCACAGCAGAAGGTGATCGACGCCGGACTGCCGGAGAACCTGGCCTACCGGCTCGCCACCGGAATCTAGGGCGAACGCAATGGAACAGACAGCGAAACCACCGTGCGATGCTGCGTCGTTCAGGCGTATTCTCGTCATCAAACCGAGCAGTCTCGGCGACATACTCCATGTATTTCCCGCGCTCTCCCTGCTTCGCGGGAAATGCCCTGAGTCGCAACTTGACTTCGTCGTGAACCCTGAGTTAGAGCCGTTGCTCGATCTTTCGCCGTTCCCCGTCTCGCACCGCATTCTTTTCCAAAGGAGGAAACTGGGCAAACTGGCGTCGCTGCCGAGCGAGCTATGGAAACTTTGCGGGGAACTGCGCCGCGAGAAATACGACATCGCCATCGACTTCCAGGGACTGATGCGCAGCGCGTTTTGCGCCTGGGCGTCCGGTGCGAAGATCATCGCAGGTCCGGCAGCCCCACGCGAGAAGACGGCGAGAATATTCTACAACCTGCCCGTAAAAACCGTGGCGATCCAGGCCATCGAAAGAAACATCGAAATAGTGAACCAGATATTCGGCGAAACTTCGGCGGCTCCGCGATCAGTTCCAACGATTGCAGAACGCGATTTGCCGTTTGCGATTCCCCGAAAGAGATATATAACGGTGCTGCCCGGCGCAAGATGGGCCAGCAAGACATTCCCGCCGGAACTTTTCTCGGAGGTAATGCGTCTGGTACTCTGCTCACACGGCGACGTCGGATTCGTCATCGCCGGAACGTCCGGCGACGGTGCGGCGGCGGCGGCCATACGCACCGCCCTGCCCCAGAATTTTCCGCTAGTGGATGCCACCGGAAGAACCGACATACCGCAGCTGGCCTCGCTACTGGCGCACAGCGCCGCGGTGCTGAGCAACGACTCCGGCCCGCTGCACCTCGCAGCATACCTGAAAACGCCGACATTCTCCTTCTACGGACCGACCGATCCGCTCCGCACGGGTCCGTGGTATCCGGAGGCGAAAGTCTACACCGTGGATGCTCTGCCCTGTCTTTGCTGTCTCAAGCGGACCTGTCCGGGGGGAACCAACGCCTGCCATCGGATAGGTGCGGCGATCGTGGCCGCCGACATTTCGGCGGCGCTTGAACTGGAAACGACCTGAACAAACAGGAGGACCCGATATGAGAAACATACGAATTGCGGCGATAGCATTCGTCGCACTGCTTTCGGCCTTTTCACTGGAGGCCAGGTTCAACATTGACGTGACGTTGAGCCGCAGGGTCTACATGCAATACGAACCGATATACGCATGCGTGACCGTGCGCAACGACACCGGTCGCGCCATCCTGTTCGGCGAGGACCCGAGGCTGCAGGGCTTCATCCTCTTCGACATCAGGGGACCGAACGGCAAGCCGGTCAAGAAACGTCCGGGCCGGGAGATTTCCGTGACCGGACTCCTGCTGCAGTCCGGTGAAATCAAGAACATGGTGATTCCGATCAGCAGATACTACGACATGGACACCCCTGGCAACTACAAGGTGGCGGCGTTCATATCGCACAATCTCGTGAACGAGGAATACCAGAGCGAGTTCAAATACATCAGCGTGGAGACCGGCGTCGAGTATTGGAGCAGGACAGTCGGCGTTCCGAACCTGGACGAGAAAAGCTCGGACACGGTAAAACAACGCACCTACTCGGTGCGCACACTGCGCGAGGCCACAAGCAGTTACTACTATCTGGTAGTGGAGGACGAAAAGAAGGTCTATGGGGTGATGCGCATCGGCCAGGTGGTCGGACGCGAGGTGCCGAAGATGGAGACCGACATGCTCAGCCGCATACATCTGTTGATGCCGATGTCGCCGCGGGTATTCCACTATCTGTCATTCAGCGTTGACGGGATCAACATCAACAACAGCTACTGGAAGACGGAGGAGACGATCCCCATGCTATGGAGGGATCCGGCCACCGGCAAAGTCACGCGCATCGGCGGCTCCCCGGCTCGACCAGGAACAGACTTCCGCGATCCAAACGAGGGCAAGCTCACCGCCAGCAGAATTGTGGACGAGACAGGCCATCTACAACGCCAGACACAGGTACAGACCCCGCCAGCGGACGAGGGAATCATCGATATCGGCAAGAAGTTGGATTTCCAAGTCAAGGACAACCTCTAGTCTTGCGCGCAATAGAAATGGCCTCCGCCGGAATTGTCGACGGAGGCCGTTTTCTTTCCTGGAAATCCGCTTCTATTCCACGACGACGGCGACCTTGATTCCCTTCATCTGGACGTTGGTCTCGAGCGCCTCTCCGATTTTCTCCAGCGGGAAGTGGTGGGTAACGAGCTTCTCCATCGGCAGTCCGATGCCGGCCGCGCGACGCAGGAACGCGAAGGCAATCGGGTAGTCCTGCGGCGAATAAACCCAGGATCCGACCGCGGTGATCTCCTTGTTGCAGATATCGTAGTGCGGATCAATCGTGCAAGTTCCCATAGGCAGGAAGAATCCGACCTCGCAAAGGCCGCCACCGCGGCGCACCATCTTCCAGACGTTCGCGGCCGCGGCAGGAACTCCGGTGCACTGGAAGGCGAATCCAGCGCCAAGACCGTCCGTTGCCTCCTGGATTTCCTTGAGCATACTCTGGAAATCGGCGTACTTGGTGAAATTGAAGGTCTTCGACGCTCCCATTTCCTTCGCCAGAGCCAGGCGGTTGTCATTGCCATCGACCGCGATGATGTTGTCGATGCCGAGGGTGCGGATGACGGCCATGACCATGAGTCCGATCGGACCGCAGCCCTGGACGACAACCTTGGTGTTGAAGTTGAGAAGTCCGGTGGTCTTGGCACGCTCCACCGCGTGCACGGCGACCGCAGCAGGCTCGATTAGCATGCGCTGGTCGAGCGAGAGTCCGTTAACGTTGAAAAACGTGGAGTTTGGACGAATCTTCAGGTATTCGGCGTAGTAGCCATTCAAATGGGTGTCGTCATCCGGATACAATCCGTAGACTCCGCAGTGCTCGCAGAGATTTGTGCGGTCCGGCGTGTTGAGGCATGCGCTGCAGCTGCCACACGGAATAACGCAGGTGACGATGCGGTCGCCTTCCTTGACGGGAATGCCGGCCGAATCGACGGTTATGGACGAACCCTTCTTGACGATGATTCCGGATCCCTCGTGGCCGAGGACCACCGGGCAAAGTCCGAATGGATCTCGCTTGTACTCGTGTCCATCGGTTCCGCAGACTCCGCAGCCCTCGACCTTGACGAGCATCTCGTCATCGCCGATCGGCGGAATCGGGAACTCCCTGATCTCGAATTTTCCGGGCTGCACCAGCACGGCAGCCTTCGATGTCTTCGGAATGTCGAACGCCATTTCCATTTCCTCCTGATTGTCTGTTTTTCCTATTTCCAGCCGCGAGCCGCCTTTATCGTCTCGTAGGCCTGGTTGATTTTCTTCATCTGGTTCTCGGCGAACACGATAAACGACTCTGACAGTCCGGTCGCCTGCACCTTATCCGGATGGAACTCCTTGCTCTTCCTGCGCCAGGCATCCGTGACCTCCTTTTCACCGGCCGAGGAGCTGACGTCGAGGATTTTGTAGCATTCGTCGAGGCCGGGCGAACCGCTGTCTCCGGAATCATAATCGCCTTCATCCGGTCCGGAATCGCAATCGTCATCGGACGAATCGAAAAAACTGTCGACGAATCCAACCCGATTGATTTCCATCTCCGCCTGGTAGAGCATGTCGCGTTCGCGCTGGGATATCTTGCCGTCGGCGCGGGCCAGCGAACACAGCACCTCGAGAACCGCGGTTCCCCGCTTGTAGTTCTCGCTCAGGTCTATGAAATACTTGGAAAAGAAAACGCCGAACAGGGAGACGTCGCGCTTGCCGCGGTCGAACGCCTCCTTGAACCTGGTCCGCTCTTCCTGGTCCTGTCCCCATGACCGGATAATCTGGGAGACGAACTCCGCCTCCTCCGGGGAAACGCGCCCGTCGGCCTTGGCAAGTGCGCCCATGGCAGAGAACAGATCCTCCTCGCATTCGACCCGGTCGTAGCTGTTGCCGGGCTGCTCCGGTTGCGGTTGCTGTTTCGGCGAATCGCCAAGATTGCCGATCGTGTAACCGATTCCGCCGCCGATCACAGCACCCCAGTGGCCCGCGAACATACCGCCGATGACGGCGCCTATGATTCCGCCTATGATTCCCATGCGACCTCCACAGTACAATCTCCAATATCGTTCCTTTTATTATATGGGAGACATCCGGCGTTTTCAAGACCGGAAGCCGATTTTGAAATGCCGGTACGCCCCGTCTATATTAGCGGACGGGACAAAAGGGGGAATGGGATGATGGAATTCTTCGAGCAACTGATAGCGGTTCTCCAGGAACAGAAGCCGGGCGACATGCCGGGAGAAAACGATGCCGCTGTGATGGAACTGATGGCAAGCGCAGTCGGACGACGACGCCAAACTCCGCAGCGTGAGCCGGCGCGGCCTGCGGCGGTGCGCCAAACGCAACCGCGGGAACCTATGCGCCAGATGTATCCAAGGAGCGTTGTTCCCGCCACCGCCCCCTGTCAGCCGGCGGAACGGCAGATATCCCCTCCCCCCCAGGCGATATCCCCGGTGCGGTCGATCGCACCGTTCGCGGCGGCGACGATGGAGGAACTCCGGTCGGCGGTGGCCGGCTGCAAATCCTGCGGTCTTTGCGAAAAGCGGCTCAATCCGGTGTTCGGTGAGGGCAATCCGCATGCGGAACTCATGTTCATCGGGGAAGGTCCAGGCCGCAACGAGGACGAACAGGGGCGTCCGTTCGTCGGCGACGCCGGCGAACTCCTGACCAAGATGATACTCGCGATGCAGTTCCGGCGTGAAGACGTGTTCATCGCCAACATCGTGAAATGCCGGCCGCCGCTCAACCGGGTGCCGACGTCGAGCGAGGCGGAGGCCTGCCTGCCGTTCCTGCTTCGTCAGATCGAGCTGGTCTCGCCCAAGGTTATAGTGCTGCTGGGCGGGGTGGCGACGAAGATACTGATCGACCCGGAAACCGGAATCACCAAAATGCGCGGCCGCTGGATGAAATTCAGAGGCATCGACGTCATGCCGACCTACCATCCGGCCTATTTGCTACGTTGCCCGTCCGACAAGCGGCTGGTGTGGTCAGATCTCCAGATGGTAATGGCGAAGTTCGGGAAGACGCCGCCGGGAAGACGGGGCTAGTTCTCCTCCGCATCCTCCTGCCGTCCGCGCTTCATCGGTCCGACGGCGACGACGAACTCCCCTTTCCACTGGCGGCGCAAGGCGGCCAGTTCCCCGGCGGTGCCGCGGATTATCTCCTCGTGGATCTTGGTGGCCTCGCGGATGACGGCAACCGGACGGTCCGGACCGACCACCTCGGCCAGTTCGGCCAAGGTACGCTCTATGCGGAACGGGGACTCGAAAAAAAACACCGTCCCGTCGCCGTCCCTGACCGATTCCAGGAACGAATGCTTGCGCCCCGACTTCACTGGAACGAAACCAAGGAACGAAAACTTGTCCACGGGAAGCGCCGACGCAGTGACGGCGAAAGTCACGGCGGAGACGCCCGGTATCACGACCGGCTCGATTCCGGCGTCCACCGCCGATCTCGCCATCAGGTAGCCGGGATCGGCGACCGACGGAGTCCCTGCATCGGAAACCAGGGCGATGGACGTTCCCGCCTGCAGTTTCGCCACCAGCGAGGCGACTTTGCCGTGCTCGTTGAAGATATGAAAGCTCTCGAGCGGAACGTGGATGTCGAAATGGCTGAGCAGCTGGCGGGTATGCCTGGTGTCCTCCGCTGCAATCAAATCGACGTTGCGCAACACCCTGAGCGCGCGAAGCGTGATGTCCTCGAGATTGCCGATCGGCGTGGAAACAAGGAACAGCTTGCCGGCGTATTCCTCCTTTGGAAGCTCCTTGTCGAAATCCCCTGCGTCCATGGCCGTCGACCTATTCGCTGTATGTCACGGACGAATGGTCCGACTCGCAAACCTTGGTTCGCAGCACCCGCACGCCGTCTCCGTTCATCCGCGAGGCGATGGCCCTGTAGATATGGACGGCGAGCATCTCGCTGCTCGGGTTGACCTCCTGGAACTCCGGCAGCTCGGAGAGGTTGTGATGATCGTATGCCTTGAGTATCTCGTCTAGCTCGGCCTTCAATCGGGTGAAGTCCACGGAAAGCCCGATGTCGTCGACCTTGTCGGCGCCAACGACGACGGAGACCACGTAGTTGTGGCCGTGCAGGTTCTGGCACTTGCCGTCGTATCCGCGCAACGCGTGCGCGGCGGAAATCGTCCTGGTCACCTCGACTTCGAACATCGCATACCCTCCCGTCAGTCCTTCTTCCCACCGCCGGCCATCACGTCCCACACGGAACTGCCGACGGCATCATGTTTCTTGGTGCACGAGCACTTTTCCCTCTTGAGATTCGCTCCGCAATGCGGACAAAGACCGGGGCAGTCCGGAGAACACAGCAGATTGAGCGGGGCCGCCAGCAGCACCTCGCTTCTCACGTCCTCGGAGAGGTCGAGGAAATCCCCTGTTCCCTCGATCGGATATAGTTGCGAGAACTCCGATTCCACCGGCATCGTGACCTCGTCGAGACAACGTCCGCAGACGCCGCATATCTCGGTTGAGCAACTCCCCGTGACCAGGACGCTGCCCGACACCTTCCGCGCCAGCAGCTTGTAGCGGACGGGCGACACGAACTCGTACTGCCCGTTGAACTCCTCATCGAGGAACTCGACCGGCTCCTCGTCGTCGAGCTCGACCGGCTGCTTGTCCAGCAGCGCGACGGATACCCTGATCATCTTGGAAATACCCCCCCTAGTCGCGCGGAATCTCGTCGTTGTCGATCTCGAACGTCTCGCACCCCGGAATTATGACTGAATGGCTGGAATTCTGGTAGAACGTGGCGTGCTTCGGACACTTCAGGTTGAAGTACATGCGGCAGACGCCGGACGGCGGGCAGGTGTAGTCGCCGAGTCCGATCCTCGGAACGACCGTCTGGCACTTCACCCGCTTGGCGTGGTTGACGCTGTCGAAGTATCCGCGGCCGCCGTTGGGATTCAACGAGACGTTGTCGCGTCCCTGGTAGCCGAAGAGCTTCCAGCTGCCGATGTTGCTTCCCCACGTAATCGAGCTCGTGCACTTCGTGACGTCCTGGTCGAGCGACGCAGCCCAGATGGCCTGGAGACCGCCCTGGCTGCCGCCGGTGGCGGCGAGGTCGCGCTTGTTCCATTCCGGAAGGCTCTTGACGAACTGTAGCGTCCTCATGACGCGCATCGCCATGCCGTAGAAATAGCTGTCGGCGGGGTTGTCGCTCTTCTCGTGCAGCGCATACGGGCCGATTTCCTTGAACAATTTGTCGTAGTATTCCTTATTCTGTTCGAGCTTCATGCCGTGGGCGTTGAGCGCGAAGCCGATGGCGTTGCGTGAAACCGCCTTGGTCGGGCGCTTCTGCACGGAAACGCCGTATCCGGCCAATGTCACCTCGATCGGAAGCGACCCCGCTTCCGCGCCAACCGGTATCGTCATGTATCCGGTTGCCGGACGCGGTCCGGCGCAGTCGATGCTGACCTTGTAGATGTCATACTCGCCGTCCTCGGTGGTGCCGACTTTCTCGGAATCGGCGCGCAGCGGTACCTGAGCCAGCTCCGATTTCGCCTTGGTCCAGAACGCGTCGAAGTCGTCCGGCTCCGGAACCGCCTTGATGTCGGCGATGTCGGCACCGGCTCCGCCGTCGAAGGAAGCCAGCATCGGGTTGCCGCGGGTGCTTCCAAGCGGATTCTTCTCTGAATTGAGCAGACGCGCCTTGAAACGGACGAACCCCGGATTCTTGAGCACGACCTTGACGGCCAGCTGCTTGCCGGTGATCGGCTCGAGTCCGGACGCCTTGCCGCCGTCGTCGGCCGTCCACGACCAGGAAACGAATCCCTTGTCCATCGCCTTTCCGTCGCAGGTCGGCGTCATGATGAACGAAATCGGTTCGCCGCAATGGTATGAGACGGGATTGCGGTCGGTCGAGACATTGACGGAAAGCTCGCCTTCGAACTCGCGTTTCTCACCGAGCTCCAGGATGCTGTAGGAATTCTCCGGCAGTTTCTCGCTCAGCCCCGGAAGCTTGAAGTCGCGGTCGGTCGAGAACAATATGGCGTCGATCCTGGCGTTCGGGCAGGCGGAAACCAGCTTCACCTCGTGGACGCCGGCGGCCAGTTTGACCGGATTGCGGCGAACCTTGGCCCAGACGAATTCATAAGAGTGATCGCTCTTGAATTTCTCGTCGCCGGCCGCGCCGATGAGCTTGCCGTCGACATAGACCGACGCCCGACGCCATTCGCCACCGAAACTCATGCTGCGCAGGGACACGTAGTACTTTCCCTCCTCGGGGAAGACGACCTTGATCCACGCATCGGTACCCTTCGCGGTCGACATCAGCATCGCCCCGCCCTCGGCGTCGCGTCCCTGACCGACCTGCCAGGTGCCGTTCATCTTCTCGACGTCAAGCAAATAGTTGGCGGAAAACGCCGCCATGCAGCACAGATAGACGACCGAAGCAATCAACCTTTTCACAGTAAAAATCCTCCCTGTTGCGTCATATGAGAATATTGAATGAAACAATCCGTCGAACGAATTCCAAGGCCGCCGGCCGCCACGGCCGCAACCATACTGTTTAATAGACCATATCAAACCGAAAAATCAACACCCGGCCCAGTCGTTTCGCATGGAGGACACCGACCGATTCAGTTGAGTCGCGCGACGACATGGGCTATTGTGAAGAAAACACAACCGCACGGAGAACAAGGCAATGAATGGCATCGTGAACACCGGAATAATCGCGGCGGCGGGGATATCGATCGCGGCCGCCGGCGCGACTTGGAACGACTGGACGGAAGCGGAACTTTTCGCGACGCCGGAGGTAAGAAGCGACGCCGGCTTCGAGCGATACCGCGTCCACGGGACCGAATCCTTTCTCATCGAGGGGCTGCCGACATCCGACGGGCGCAAGTCGTTCGCCTACGGATATCTCGCCAGGCCGGAAGGAACCCCTCCCGCTGGCGGTTGGCCGGCGGTGGTACTCTTCCACGGCGGCGGCGGAACGGCGTTCGCCGAATATGCGAAGGCCTGGAGCCGCAGGGGCTATGTCGCGATAACCGTCGACCACTACGGCCAGCTTCCGGACACCTCCGTCCGCCGTCCGGGACGGCCGGTCCTGCCCTGCTCCTGGCAAGGCATGGCACCGAGGCCGTTCGTCACCGAACAGAGCGAGAACAATGACACGGAGATGCGCCGGCTGTGGGTCAGAAACGCCGTGGGGCTCCTGGCGCACGTCCACACCTATTTGCTCGGCCTCCCGTACGTCGACAAGACGAAGACCGGACTACTCGGCATATCCTGGGGCAGCGTGATGGGAAGCATCCTGTGCTCGTTGGACAAGCGTTTCGCCTTCGCTGTGTTCTGCTACGGATGCGGCTGCTTCGACCGGGGCGAGGACGCGGGGAGCTTTCTGAAGTTCGAGGACGAACCGTGGGAACCCAAGAACTACCTCGGAAACCTGGAAACTCCGTGCCACTGGATCATCGGGACCAACGACATGGCGTTCGAACTGCCGTGCTGGCAGAAGAGCGCTGACAGCGCCCCGGGGACCAGGGGACGTACCATCGCCACCGACATCGACCACGCGCACACCGGATGGCTGTACGACATGACCTTCCGTTTTGCCGACAGCATGACAGGATGCGACTCGAAGCCGCCGAAACTCGGTGGAAACGTCCGGAACGGAGACATGGTCCAGGCGAAGATACTCGATCCGGGAGACGGCATAAGGCGGGTGGAGCTCCGCTACACGCTGGAAGCCAAATCTTCGCGCGCACGCCGGTGGATGACGGCGCCGGCCGAGGTCGCCGACGGCTGCGTCAGGGCGCGACTTCCCCTGGGAACCAGGGCGTTCTTCCTGAACGCGTACGACAGGACCGATCCAAAGGAATGGAAGTGGCCCGAGGATTCGAAAGCGCATCTCACGCAATACGACACCACCTACGATGGCGGCTGGCTGTGGCCGGCGAGCTCGCCGTACTCGAACATCGAATAGGGAATCCCCGAAGCCTACGGCCCGTTCGCGAAATTGAAAACCCATCTCGCGCGCGATATAGTAACCAAACTAAGTAGCAAGGGGGAATTTCAAGTACCGCGGCAAGCGGTGATTTCAAGTTGAGGAACGGGAATGGAAGACGGAAAGTTCGAATATCTGTCCGCTGTCGACGGGGATCCAGGCAATCTCATCAAGGGGTTGCAGATGGTCCAGTCCCGCGAGGGGTATGTCTCCGACGACGCGGTCAAGGCCGTGTCCGAGCATTTCTCCACTCCGGTGGTCGAGGTGGAGGGGGTGCTTGGATTCTACGCGCAGTTCAAACGAGTCAAACCGGGCAAATACCGGATATCGATGTGCGACGGAACCGCCTGCCACATCAAGGGCTCCCCGCTCGTGCGCGAATGGCTTCGTCAGGAACTCGGCATAGATTCCGGGGAGACCACGGAGGACGGCATGTTCTCGCTGGAGACCGTGGCCTGTCTCGGCTGCTGCAGCCTGGCCCCCGTAATCAGCATCAACGGGCGCGTCCACGCAAGGCTCACCAGGAAATCCCTGGCCTCGATATTGGCAAAATACCGGAAGGAGGCCGCGCTATGAGCAAGATAGCCAAGCTCAGGGTCGGCATGGCCAGCTGCGGCATCGCCTCCGGCGCGGAGCCGGTGATGGAAATGCTCAAGGCGAGTTCCGGCGGCATTCCGGTGGTGGCCGTGGGCTGCCTCGGTCACTGCTACGCCGAGCCGATGGTAGAGGCGGTGCTGAACGACGGATCGTCCGTAATCTACCGCAACGTGAAGCCCGACAAGGCCGACATGGACAACATACTTTCGCTCGGCGAAAACGGGAGGTTCACGATCCCCCCGGAACGCGCCGGCCGCGAACTGGTCAAGGTCCTGGCCCTGGCCGGCCGCGTCAACCCGATTGACTTCGATGACTACGTCGCGAACGGAGGATACGACGGACTGCGCCGCGCCCTCTCCATGACCCCCGGGGAAGTGGTGAACGAAGTGCTCGTCTCCGGATTGCGCGGCCGCGGCGGCGGCGGCTTCCCGACTGGCAGGAAATGGAGTTTTCTCGCCGCCAAGAAGACCGATCGCAAAATACTGGTCTGCAACGCCGACGAGGGCGATCCAGGGGCGTTCATGGACCGTTCGCTGATGGAAAGCGTTCCGCACCAGGTCCTGGAGGGAATGTTGACGGCGGCCTATGCCACCGGAGCCACCGACCTGGTCATCTACTGCCGGGCCGAATATCCGATGGCCATCGATCATTTGCGCACCGCCATTTCCCAGATATCGGAACACCATCTCGACGTCCTGAACGGACGCCGGGTGACCATCGCCATCAAGGAGGGCGCCGGGGCGTTCGTCTGCGGCGAGGAGACGGCGCTGATCGCCTCGCTTGAGGGAAAGCGCGGCACCCCGCGGTTCAGGCCGCCCTTCCCCACCGACAGCGGATACCGCGGCTTCCCGACGATGATAAACAACGTGGAGACCTTCGGCAACGTGCCGGTCATCATGCGCGAAGGCGGGGCGAAATACGCCGAGACCGGAACCGCAGGTAGCAAGGGGACGAAGCTGTTCGCCCTGGCCGGCGACCTCAAGTACCCCGGACTCGTCGAGGTGCCGATGGGCATCACGCTCGGAGAAATTGTCTTCGAGATCGGCGGCGCCGAACGCGGATGCGTGAAGGCGGTGCAGACGGGAGGCCCGTCCGGCGGTTGCATTCCGGCCGAACTCTTCGACACGCCGGTCGACTACGATTCGCTCAAGCAGCTGGGCGCCATCATGGGATCCGGCGGCATGATCGTCGTCGGCAACGACCGCTGCATGGTCGAGACGGCCAGGTATTTTCTGGACTTCACGCATCGGGAGAGCTGCGGCAAGTGCACCTTCTGCCGGGTCGGCACGACCCGGATGTACGAGACGTTGTGCCGCATCGTCGACGGCAGGGGACGTCCCGAGGACATCGACTTCCTCACCGACATCGCGCCGAAGATCAAGGCCGGCGCGTTGTGCGGCCTCGGCCAGACGGCGCCGAATCCGGTGCTGGCCACGCTGCGGTTCTTCCGAAACGAATACGAGGAGCATATAAACCGGCATCTCTGCCGGGCGATGCAGTGCAACTCGATGGTGGACATGTCGATTGATCCGGATGTCTGCGTCAAATGCGGACTCTGCCGGCGCAACTGCCCGGTCCAGGCGATCGGACCAGACTTCGTCATCGATCCCGCAGCTTGCACCCGCTGCAACAGCTGTCTGGACGCCTGTCCGAAGAAGGCGATCCGGCGCATCGCGAGAAAGGAGAACTAGCCGATGGGCATTGAATTCAAACTCGACGGCAGAACCGTCACGGCCGAACCAGGAGAGACCATTCTGGAAGTGGCGAAGAGAAACGGAATCGAGATTCCGACGCTCTGCCGCGACGAGAAGGTCAGCCGCACCACCAGCTGTTTCGTATGCGTGGTCCGCGACCGCGGAACCGGACGATATCTTCCGTCATGCTCGTCCTGCCCGACCCAGGGGCAGGATGTCGACGCGTCGGGAGAGGAAGTACGCGACATGCGCCGCACCGCGCTCAACCTGCTGCTCAGCGAGCACACCGGCGACTGCGAGGCGCCCTGCACCATGGCGTGCCCGGCGCACGCCGACGTGGAGGAATACGTCAAGGCGGGGTGCGACGGTGATTTCGCCGGTGCGCTCGAGATCATCAAGCGACGCATCCCGCTGCCGATGTCGGTCGGCCGGGTCTGCCCGCGCTTCTGCGAGAAGCAATGCCGCCGCAACATCTACGGCAAGCCGGTGGCGATCAATGAATTCAAGCGGCTCGCCGCCGACATGTGCTACGACAGCTACATGGAGACGCTGCCACCACTTTCGGGAAAGCGCGTCGCGGTGGTCGGCGCCGGTCCGGCCGGACTTTCCGCCGCCTACTACCTGAGGCTGCACGGAGCCGAACCGGTCGTCTTCGACGCGATGGACGAGGCCGGCGGCATGCTCCGCTACGGGATACCTGAATACCGGCTTCCGAAAAGCGGAGTGCTGGACCGCGAAATCGCGCATTTCCGACGCATGGGCATCCGCTTCGAGTTCGGAATGAAACTCGGCGAGAACCTGGATTTCGGGAAACTCGGTAAGGACTTCGACGCTACGGTGCTGGCCCTGGGATGCTGGGGAGGCTCCGGAATGCGCTGTCCCGGCGAGGATCTGGCGACGGTCGGGATCGAGTTCTTGAGAAACGTCGTGCAGTCGGACTGCAAGGCGCCGAATCCCGGCAGGACGATAGTCGTCGGCGGCGGCAACACCGCCATGGACTGCGCGAGAACCGCGATACGTCTCGGCGCGCCATCTGTAACTTGCGTCTACCGCCGTTCCGAGACGGAGATGCCGGCCGAGAAGCAGGAGGTGGCCGAAGCGCGCGAGGAAGGCGTCGAGTTCTCGTTCCTGGTCGCCCCCGTCGGACTGTCCGAACGCGACGGACACCTGGTGCTCGCCTGCCGCAGGATGCAGCTGGGCGAACCGGATGCCTCCGGACGGCGCAAACCGGTGGAGATCGCCGAAAGCGACTTCGAGCTGGAGGCGGACACGGTGATCGCGGCCATCGGCCAGCGCACCATGGCCCCCGCTGGCATCCCGGTCGACCGGCGCGGCGGAATCGCCGTGGAATCCGGCGCAAAAGTCATGGAAAGGGTATACGCCGCCGGCGACTGCGTCGGCGGCCCGGCCACCGTGGTCGAGGGAATCGCCTCGGGGCACGAGGCAGCCGACGAGATAGCCCGCGACATACTGGGCGTCGACATCGATCCGGTGAAACCGATATGCGTGTCGCGCGGCGAATGGCAGCATCTATCAAAGGACGACATCGTCTTCGCCAGGACGGAGACGTCCGACGCCGACCGCGAGACGCTCGACACGCTTCCCGCCGAACTCAGGAAACGCTCGTTCGCGGAAACCACCAGGACCATGACGGCGCGACAGCTGGCCGCCGAAGGGAAGCGCTGCATCGGCTGCAGCTGCTCGGACAAGCACGAGTGCAAGCTGCGCAAGCACGCCTCGCTCTACGGATGCGACCCCGACGCCATATCCGGGGAGAAGCCGGAGGCGGGATGCGACGACCGGCATCCGGTCATCATCCGTGACCGCGGCAAGTGCCTTAAATGCGGAATCTGTGTGAAGACATGTTCGGAAGTGGTGAACCGCAATTTGCTCGGCTTCAAGAAGCGCGGTTTCTCGACGTTCATAGGAACGGCGTTCGGGGAACGGCTGCCCGACAGCTGCTCCGAATGCGGGGCGTGCGT
Source organism: Victivallaceae bacterium (assembly GCA_024405675.1). Classification (GTDB taxonomy): domain Bacteria; phylum Verrucomicrobiota; class Lentisphaeria; order Victivallales; family Victivallaceae; genus UBA1784. The sequence continues at coordinate 2,527 of JAKSOH010000003.1, read as the reverse complement.
GGAGGCCTGCCCGACCGGAGCACTGGCATGGAAGAAGGAGTCAGGGAAATGAAAATACTCGCGATGTTCGCGGCCGCGCTGACGGCATTGTCGCTTCTCGGCGACGAACCGGCGGAGCCGGCCGAAGTCACGGCCAAGATCGGGAAGTTCGAGATACGCGCCGGAGAATACATCGGCGGAGTCGGGGACGATGGCACGCACGCCGGGATGCACCTGCCGTTCCTGAGGGCGTTCGTGGTGCTCCGCCACCCAGGCGAACGTTCGGCGATCGTCAATATGGGTGTCAATGGTTCCAGCGCTTCGTCCAGCATCGTCAGGATCACCAAGGAACTGGATCTCGTTCCGTGCCACCGAGTGCTCGTCGCGTTCGGCATAAACGAAGTCGAGGGATCGCTGTTCCCGCTCAAGGACGCCGGCAAGCGCTTGGTGGAACGCGACCTGGCCGAATACGAGCAGTCGCTAAGGAAGATCGTGGCGGAGGCGAAGAAACGCGGCGCGGAAGTCGCGCTGATGTCGCCGGTGCCGTTCGACGAATACGCCCCCGGCGACAACCGCCAGGAGGGACGAAACGCCATCGCGCTCGCCGGCTGTGCCGAGGTCGCGGAAAAAGTGGCCAAGGAGGAGAAACTGATGTTCATCGACATCCACGGCCCGATTTCGAAACTCCTGGCCGGCAACCCGAATCTCGGGCTTTTCATGGACGACCGGATCCATCCAGGAGTCAAGGGCTCGCTCGCGGTGATGCGGGAAATTGTCGTGCAATGCGGAGAAAGTCCGGAAATCGCCGATGTCACGGTGGACACACTGAGCGGCGAAGTCACTGGTTCCGGTGCCAGCGTGGCAGGGATGCAAAAGACCGAGGACGGGGTGAGCTTCAGCTATCGTCCTGAATCGCTGCCGTTCCCGGTCACCAACTCCTACAAGGTGCTGGACAAGATCGTCCCCATGACCGACAGCCTCAACCTCGAGAAACTGCATATCCTCGGACTCGAGGAAGGGGAATACGAGCTCCTGGCCGGCAACACCCTGCTCGGCAAATTCACGTCCAGGCAGCTTGAGGCAGGAGTCAATCTGGCGTTGCTCGACACCCCGAACGCCCGCAGGGCGATGCAGGTCCTGGAGCTGGCGATAGAGCAGCACCGGGTGGCACAGAAGATCCGCCGCTGCGTCCAGGTGTACTCGATAGTGCAGCAGCTCGGGGCCAAACCGGAGGACGATGATGCGGCCGAAAAGGTCATCAAAACCTGGCTGGGAGGATTCCGCAGAACGGCCTCGCAGGAAAGCTACGAGGCGCATCTTCGGATGTTCGACGAATACAGGGAATGGTCTCCGGACTTCGCGAAATACGTGAAGAAAAGCAACGAAATATATGCCGAGATGTGGAAGCTGGCCGTTCCGCAGGAATACGTCATCGTGGCAAGGCGATGCGGAAAGTTCTGATTTCGACGCTGGGCTGCCGGCTGAACTCGGCGGACAGCGCCTTGCTGGCGGCGAGATTCGAGGCCGCCGGAGACGAGCTGGTGGATGAGAACCTGCCTGACGGCGGACATCCGGACGTCATCGTGGTCAACACCTGCGCAGTCACCGCGGAGGCGGTGGCGAAGTCGCGGCGGCTCGTGGCGAGGATGCGCAGGGAACATCCGGACGCGAGAATCGTGGCGACGGGATGCGGAGCCGACGCCGCGCCGGACCAGTTCGGCAAGGCAAACGAAGTCAAGGGCAACGCCTTCAAGCGGAGCTGTCTCGGTCAGGCCGATCCGGCGTACGGGAGGCACGGCACGTTCACGGAAGGAGTGTGCGGCGCCTTTCCGTTCCGCACCAGGGCGTTCGTCAAGATACAGGAGGGCTGCGACAACTTCTGCAGCTACTGCATCGTCCCGTTCGTCCGGGGGCGGTCCAGATCGCGGTCGTTCGACGAGACGGTCGACGAATGCCGCCGGGCGGCGGAATCCGGTTTCCCCGAGATCGTGCTGACCGGAGTCAACTCCTGCGCCTACGACGACGGCGGCAGGCGGCTGGCGGACCTGGTGAAGGCGGTGGCCGGGATACCCGGCGACTTCAGGATCCGGCTCGGCTCGACCGAACCCGGATTCGACATCGACAACGTGCTGGAGGAGATGGCAGGGAACCCGAAGTTGTGCCGGTTCCTGCATCTTTCGCTCCAGAGCGGAAGCGACCGCGTGCTGAAGGCGATGGGAAGAAGATACGACACGGCCCAATTCTTCGAACTGGCGGAAAAAGCCATGGAAAAGGTTGACGGCATCCACGTCGGAACCGATGTCATAGTCGGTTTCCCCGGGGAGACGGAGGAGGATTTCCAGAGGACGCTGGAATTCGTGCGGAAAATCGGATTCGCGAACGTCCACAGGTTCATCTACTCGCCGCGGGAGGGAACGCGGGCGGCCGGACTGCCCGGCAGGATTCCGCCGGAAATCGCGAAGGAGCGGTTCGCGCGGCTGACCGCCGTGGCGGACGAATGCGCCGAAAACTTCCGACGGACGCAGGAAGGCCGGACGCTCGAAGTCAT
>JAKSOH010000029.1 GCA_024405675.1 Victivallaceae bacterium | reverse complement strand
GGGTGGCTTCCTTGTTGGTGCTTGTTCTCTGTTTATAGATTTTCATATTATCCCCATTTCGATTTCGATGTCGTATGCGGTAATATCACCCTATGATGCTTCCAATGCAAGCCGCCGCGCGCGTCACTTTTAAAAAGCGCGACATCGTGCTAACGTAGTGTCAAAATAGGAATACGCGAATCACAACAAATCTGGGAGAGACAAACATGGAACACCTGAACATTCCTCCAGCAAACCACGTCAAGGTCCTGGACGGCCAGGGATGGGTCGGACTCATAGACCATCTCGGAAGCGAGAGCACGATCGTAAACGCCGCCAGGGTCTCCTTCGGCAAGATCAAGAGTGCGATGGACGAGCGCGACGTGAAATTGCTCGCCTACCTGATCGACAACCACCACACGAGTCCGCTGGAGCATCTCGTATTCACGTTCAGCGTCCATTGCCCGCTCTTCATCCGCGGACAGTGGCACCGACATCGCACGTGGAGCTACAACGAGATATCCCGCCGCTACACGGAAATCGACATGGAATACTATGTTCCGCCGCAGCTGCGCCGCCAGTCGGAGAACAACCGGCAGGCCTCGTTCGAGGATCCGGATTTCGAGGACGCCGAGTTGCGCAAGCTGATCGACGAGCACAACCGCAAGTCGAACGAGCTCTACGAGAAACTGCTCGCCTCCGGAGTCTGCCGCGAGCAGGCCAGGGGAGTCCTTCCGCAGAACATGATGGTTACCTTTTGGGGGACGGTCGATCTTTCCAATCTGCTGCATTTCCTGCAGCTGCGTGACAGCGACCACGCCCAGTCCGAGATACGCGAATACGCCAAGGCAATCAAGAAGCTGATCAAACCGATCGTTCCCAACGTGGCCGCCTATTTCGAGACCAAGGGCGACCAATGGTAAGACTCGTCCTGTCCATGGGCGATCCGGCCGGAGTCGGGCCGGAGCTTTGCGTCAAGGCCGCGGATTCCGAAAAGTTCCGCGGTCGGATTGCGTTTTCCATCTGCGGATCGCCGTCGGTGATCAGAGAGGCGGCGAAGCGTTTCACCGAAGGCAGAATGCCGGAAATCATACCGGCGTCCGCGATGTCTTTCAATGAAGTCGAGATCGGAACGGCAACGGCCGAATCCGGGCGGTGTGCCTGCGATTCGCTCGACGTGGCGATGGAGCTGGTCATTTCCAAGGCGATGGACGCATTGGTCACCGCGCCAATGAACAAGTACGCGGTGAATCTCGCCGGAATCCCCTTTACTGGGCACACCGAACGTCTGGCCGAGCGCTGCGGTGTCAAGGACTACGTGATGATGCAGTCGTCGGGGTCGCTGCGCGTGGTGTTCGTCACCACGCACATAGCGCTCGCTGAAGTTCCCGCGGCGATCACCGGGGAACGGATAGAAGTCACGACGAGGCTGTTGCGCGATGCCGCGCGATCGGAGGGAATCGAAAATCCGAAAATCGGAATCGCGGCGATCAACCCGCATGCTGGGGAGAACGGATGCATGGGCAAGGAGGACGAGCTCGTGGTGAAGCCGGCAGTCGCGCGTTTGCGCGAATCGGGCATCGACGTCGAGGGGCCGTTCCCGCCGGACGTGGTATTCACGGAACGCATCCGCGGCCGTTTCGACGGCATCGTCGCCATGTACCACGACCAGGGGCACATCCCGGTCAAGATGCTCGCATTCGACCGCTGCGTCAATTCGACGCTGGGACTGCCGATAATAAGAACCAGTCCGGATCACGGAACGGCGTTCGACATAGCCTGGAAGGGAACCGCCGACACCGGCAGTTTCTTCGCCGCGGTGGAGCTCGCCGCTTCGCGGGCGGAAGGAGGAAAGAAAAATGCCTGAACTTCCAGAGGCCGAATGCATCGGCCGCGCGCTCGACCGGGCGTTGTCCAAAAGGACGATAACCAAGGTGGAGGTGTTCACTCCGGCGATGCGCACTTCGCTGTTGCCGTTGCTGGACGCCGGACTTCCCGGACATGCCATACTCGAAGTCAGACGTCGCGGCCGCTATCTCGTAGCCGATCTGGACGACGGACGGGGATTGCTCATGCACTTCGGAATGTCCGGAGTGGTACGCGTGGAGCCGCCCGATGTTCCCAAGCGCAAGCACGAGCATGTGTTCATATACCTTTCCGACGGAAAGGTGTTCAGATTCGAATGTACCCGTCGATTCAGTCTGCTCGAGGTCTGCGACATTCCCGCGCCAGGCGAGTGGCCCGAGCAGCTTTCGAAACTCGGAGTGGAGCCTTTGGAAAAGGACTTCACCGCGGAATACATGGCGGACATGGCCAAACGGCGCGGCGGGAACGTCAAGAACTTCGTCATGGACAACACGGTCGTCGTCGGCATCGGTAACATCTATTCCAACGAAAGCCTGTTCGAGGCCGGCATCCGGCCGGACCGGCCGGCATGCGACGTGACTACCGGGGAATGGAAACTCTTCGTGTCCGCGGCGCGCCGCATCCTTAAGGAATCGATAGCTTCAGGCGGCACCACAATCTCCGATTTCCTCAACGTGGACGGCACGGAGGGGAAGTACGTACTCAAGCTGCGCATATACGGCAAGACGGGCGAGCCATGTCCAGTCTGCAAAAGCACAATCGAAACCATGCGGCTGGGCGGGCGCAGTTCGTTTTTCTGTCCGAGGTGCCAGAAATGAAGTTGGCGGTCTTGCTCCTGGCCTGCGTCCTGGCTGTCGCCGGCTGCAAGTCCAAGGACGCCGAGACGCCGCAACCCGTGATGAGCGACTTCACCACCGCTAGCCGCGGAGAGGCGCGGAGAATAGCCCAGGACTACATCGACCGGCTGGCGGAGTCCATCCGGACCGGGAAGATAGATTCTCTGCAGGAGGTGCTGCCGAAGAACATGGCAAAACGCGACAACCGGGCGAAGTTCAAGGAGATGATGTCGTGGATAGATGACAAGCTGGGAAAGCTCGAGGACTGCAAGTATCTCGACGAGTTCCGCCAGGGGGCGTCGAGCGATTTCTACTGGAAGCTGACGTTCTGCAAGGAATCTCCGGACGGAACCAAGTCGGTAAACGACGTGCCGTACAGCGTCCGCGTGGTTCATCTGGACGGCAAGATACAGATAGTCAGGGCCGGATTCGACTTCAGGTAGGAGTTGTGAAATGAAGGACATCCTGGACAAGACGTTCGACATGGCTAACCGCAAGCTCGACGGATTCGCGCGCTGGCTGGACTTCTGTCCGCGCTGGCTGCTGGCATTGCTCGTGGTGTGCTTGTACCTCCTGCTGCGGCTGCTGGCGCTGCCGTGGCCGGAATACGGCGGGGACGCCGTGTGGAAATGGCGTTTCCTGAAATACTACCACGAGACAGGGATATGGTTCACGCCGATCAGGGACCACCACATGGGGAGATGGGCGCAGAACGTCCCGGTGCTGGCCGCGATGAAGGTGTTCGGCGCGAATCTCTTCAGCTACTACCTGATTCCGGTCCTGACCGGGCTCGGAGTGGTGCTGGGAACCTGGAGGATCGTCAGATTCTTCTCCGGCAGGTTCCAGGCGCTTTGCGCGGTTCTTCTCACGATGTCATGGATAGTGTTCTATGACGAAAGCGCCCAGTTCATGCCGCTGCTGCCGGCCGCGATGTGGGCGCTGTTCGGAATCGACGCCATGCTGCGATACATCGGAGACGCGTCGAAATGGTATCTTCCGCTCTTGTCCGGACTTTGCATGGGGATCGCCTGGGGGTGCAAGGTGACGATCGCATACTGGTGCGTAGGAATCGGGTTCTTCCTCTGCTTTTATCCGGTGAACGGCAGGAACATCTTCAAGGCGGGGAAGTTCCGGCTTGGATTCGACGTGGTCCTCTTCTCAATTGCGTTTCTCGCCGTGCTCGTGTTGGAAACAATCGGACTGAACAGGTTCTTCGACGTCGGGCTTGGAAGGATAAGCATGCTCCACCAGCATTCCGGAGCGGAACTCGTGAACGTCGAGTGCCAGTGCGGATTGGCGGCCTATCTGTTCTCGTTCGTGCTGATTCCGTTCAGGATAATGCAGAAGCACTACTACTACATACCGCGCATATGCTTCTTCGCATTGACGATACCGCTTTTCGTCAGGTGCCTGTTGCAGACGGGGAACGGGAAACCGGCGGAAAAGTTCCTGCCGTTCATATTCCTGGTCTCGCTGTTCATGCATTGCTACGTGGTGGTGGGTGCGTTCCCGATCAAGTATCCGGAACGGCCGCTGCTTCGCTACTACCTCCTGTCGATGCAGATCGGCTTTGTCGGACTGGCCGTATGGGGGCCGGCCGCATGGCGCTGGCTGAACGGCCGCTGTCGGTGGCTTTCATTCGCCGCGCTGGCGTTGCTGGTCGTGATGGTGGTCGATTCCCTCATCGGCATCGGTGTCGCCGTCTTCGACTGGAACGACAACATCTTCAGCGTAATGAGGAATGTCGCCAATCTCAAGGAACAGAGACGTGAAAACACGCCGATGCTGGTGCGGTACTACAAGCGCGAGAAGCGAATCGGCGAGGATGCCAGGAGAACGCGAAAGCTCGCGTTGAGCTGGCATGCCTTCTACGGCAGGACGGAGCAGATCCCGGGAATCGAGGAAATGGCAAAACGGGAGAGGCTGACCGACGAGTCGGGGAGATTCTACTTCCACGTCGGAGGACGCGCGCCTAGCGGCAAGCCGGAGCGGTGCCTTGTGTTCGACGAGTCTGAAAGCTCGTTCGAGAACCTGACGCTGAAATAATCCGTCAGCGCTTCCCGGTCTGCGCCAGGGACACCGCCTTGGCGAAGAATCCCCTGTCCCTTGCGATTATCCCGTCATAGGAACGCTTTATTTCCTTCGCCACGGCTTCGCGATTGGCGAACACCTTGTCGAATTTCTCGCAAAGCAGTTCCGGCGAGAGATCGGCATAGGCGATGGCGTATTCCGGGACATGGAACTGCTCCAGGACTTCGCCGTACTTGTGGCTCCAGCCGATAACGACGGTCGGGGTCGCCGTGGCCATGGCGGAAATGATGGCGTGGAACCTCGAGGCGACGAGGATGTCGAAACGCTCGATGAGGGCGCGCAGCTGTCCGGGCGAGAGTTCGTCGCGGACAATCGTGCAATCCTGCGCATCCGGTCCCAGCAATGTCGCGAGCTTGTCCAGGACGGGCAGGTCGTTGTTATGCGTCGCCTCCTTCCCCTGCCTCGCGGAATGCGGGAAGAGCACGCAATGGTATCCCTGTTTCGTCAGGCGGACGATCATGCCCTTCAGTATATCGAGATATGGAATGTTCGACTTTTTGCAGAATGCGAAGACGACCTGGCTCGGTGAAATACCGACCAATCCCCTTCCGGTTTGCCCGGGAATGTATTTCGATATCGCCATCCGGTCGTCGTCGGTGAATTTCAAGAACAACGCCACGTCGGAATGACGGTCGAGGTTGGCGGGCCGGAGCGTTTCGACATATTCCCTGGAGACATCGCCCCGCGCCACTATCAGTTCAAACTTGGGCAAATACAACCTGGCCATCATCCGGTTGAGAAAATGCCTGAAAGGGCCCATGGCCTGCGACACCTTCACCACGGGTACGCGGACGGCGAAGGCCGGCATCAGGCTGAGGATGTTGAATATCGTGAACTTCTCCCGGCCGTCGACAAAGGAAATGCCGGCCGCGTCCAGCCAGAGGTCGTATTCGGAAATATCCTTGAAGAATCCATGTCTCCAGAAGAATTCCGGCAGATGCAGCCAGACGGCAAGCCATATCCAGACCGAGACGATTGCATGCAGCAGGACGACCGGCGGCTCGCCGTTCAGAAGCCGGACGTTTTCTGGAACGGGGAGCCTGGAATCCTCCTTCACGTAGTAAGAGAGCACCCCGAACTCGGCGGCCGAATCCGCCGACGAGATGTTCTGGATCAGGGATTCCGCCATTCCCGCGGCACCCTTGTTGCCGGAGAACGCGACCTGGCTGATGATGTATTTCATGAATACCCCCGGTTAAAAGTTCGTCAGACCCTTGAACGCGTACAAAAGCACCTTGAGCCGGCGCCGGCTCATGGAGAAAATCCTGGCCGCCGGTACGCGCGATAGTTTGAATACAATTTTCGCTGCCAGCCGCTCGTTCCAGCGGGACGGACGGGCGGTATCGGGAACGGAGATTTCCAATCCATATTTCTTCGCGACTTCCGATCTGGCCCGGATCGCCTTGTGGTAGACGGCGGCCCGGATGTTGGACTTCAGCAATGCGTTCTGGTCGACTTCTTGGGCAATCAACGTTCCGCCGGCAATGGCGTCGCGTACGGCCTTTTCGCCGATGGCGGTGCGGGGGCAGAAAATGGAATGCTTTATCCTGTCCTTCCGATGGGCCCAGGTCCAGATGTCGCCGCAGGAGACGTCGGCCTGTTCGGCGAAATGGTCGAAGCAGTGCAGGCACTGCGGAGCGGATTCTATGAAGAGGTTCTGGTAGAGGGTGTAGAAAGCCGTCGGCCAGGAGCGCTGCGAACCGTCCTTCATCGTGACGACGGCGGTGCCGCGTCCGAGGCCGCGGCGGAACCGGTAGTCGGCCACGTCGGCGATGTCGACGCCCTTTTTCTCCAGAACCCGGTTCAGGAGTTCGGGGCGCGAAGTGTGTCCGCAGAACAATCCGACAACCAGGGCGACGCGCGCAGCGAGTTCGGGATCGCGATCCATGAGTTTTCGCAAGGCGGCGCATTGGCAGGGCAGGGCGACCACCGCGAGTTTTCCGGGGAAACTCCGGATGTCGGAAATCGTCTGCGCCGATAGGAGCGGGAAATTGATGTAGATGCTGCCCTGGGATTTCAAAATCTCCTCGGCGCTGGTGGCGATGACGGCACCGGCCTCCGGCTTTCCGCCGGCAATCCGGAAGCGGGCCACCACGGCGCCGTCGATCTGCTTTTTGTTCAGGAGCTCGACCAGGAGTCGGGAGACGAATCCGCCGCTCGCGGCGTTTTTCGCGATGTCGAGATTGGAAGCGTATCCGGTGAACACCGACTTTACCTTTCCAGTGTAGTAGTCCAGGTCTTCGGCGGAACGTTTCACGAAGATGCAGCGGTAGATGAAATAGCGCAAGGCGAAGATAATGGCGCTCGCGAGAAGGATGCATCCCGTGTTGACGATCTGCCGGGTGCAGAGCGACAACGTCGTTTGCGAGGAGAGGTACTCCTTCAACGCCCCGGCGCTGCACACCACCAGGAGATAGTCGGTCAATTTGAAAAGGATGACGCTCGGCACGTAGAGCCGGAACGCGTTGAACACGGTCCGCAGTGAATCGAACTGTCTTCCGAAGGTGATCTTGAAATGGTACAGGAAGCTCGCGAAGAGAATCACCACCTGCACGACCAGGTAGCTTGCGGCAAGCGAGACGCCGAGAAACGTCAATACGCAGTTCAAAGCGATTTTCAGCAAGGCGCCAAGACCGCAGCCAAGCGTGTATTTGCCGATTTCGAAAATATTAGAGCGAGTAATCTTCATTTTCCAATCCAGTGCGTTTCATGTGCTTTTAGAATATACCGGTTGCAGTTTGAAATCAACGTGCCACCCATGGCGTTTGAATTGAGCGTTCAATGGTGTTAGGTTAATGGATGTAACCAACCAACCGGAACGTATCGATTCCATTTTTTTATTATTACAGTTCCTTAATATCCACGGAATTTCCATTGAAACCCTTCGGAGTATTCTGTTTTTCATGATCGCAGGCCTGACCGGTTCATTCGGCAGCGGCAAGAGTACCGCGGGAGCGTTGTTCGCAAAGCTCGGGTGGTTTGTCTTCGATTCCGATGAATTCTGCAGGACGATGCGCACCACGCCGGACGCCGGATTCCTGGCCGCGGCCGCCTCGTTGTGGAACGGATGCTGCGTCAAGGACGGGAAGATCGACGCGAAGGCCGTTTCGGATGTCGTCTTTGGAAACCCCGAACGGATGAGGGAGTGGCTTGGAATAGTCTATCCCCGGCTCGACATGGAGATGGACCGGCTTACGGCGGAATGCCGCGAATCGGGACGCGATGCCATCTTCGAACTGCCGATGCTCTACGAGGCGGGGATGGAGAAACGATTCGACTGCGTGATATCGGTGTGGGCTCCGGACCGGATCCGTGGAAACCGATTGGGCGAGGGGCGGGCGATAGTTTCCTCGGAAAAGATGCGCAGGGACGCCATGCAGCTTCTTCCCGAAGAGAAGCTGTCGCGCGGGGACTATGGAATAGTGAACATCGGAAGTCTTGGACTTTTGGAAATGCAGGTCGAGCGTCTTGACGCGAAACTGCGCGAAAATAAAAGAAAATCATATTCACCAATGGAAAGGGAATAGACAATGGCAAACATAGACAACTGCCCGGACGACGAGCTGCCGTACTTCGACGAGGACATCGTGGTGGTTCCCGAGGATACCAAGAAGGAACCGGAAGCGGCTTCGGCCCAACCATCCGCGCCGGCCGGAGAACAGCAGACTCCGGATGGCGGACAACTGCCGCCACCGCCCCAGACGCAGCAGGGGACCACGGAGCAAACGGCCCCCGCCGTCAAGGATGACGAGGCCGGACGTCTTGACGAGCCGAGACGTGAACGCGGCAACAATCGCGGCAATTACCGCGAGCGCAACACCAACAACCGCGGCCGCGGCAACAATCGCAACACCAACCGCGGTCGCGGATACAGGGAGCAAAGGGAACCGGAGCCTGAGGAAGTCAACGAGCCGGAGGATCCCAATGCGCCGCGTCTCAATATCGCGGAACTCCAGAGCAAGGGGATGGACGAACTCACCGCGATGGCGGTGGAGCTTGGAATCGAGGGGATCGGAGCATTGGAGAAACCGGCTCTGGTCGGCGAGATACTCCGTGCGAATGCCGAGAAGAGCGGGCATATGTTCGGCAGCGGATATCTCGAGGTCCTGCCCGATGGATTCGGATTCCTCCGTTCACCGAGCTACAGCTATCTGCCAAGCTCCGAGGACATTTACCTCGGTCCTCCCCAGATCAAGCGCTATTCGCTCAAGACCGGCGATTTCGTCGCCGGACAGATTCGGGCCCCCCGCGAACGCGAGCGTTATTTCGCGATGGTCAAAGTGGAATCGATAAACAACGACGTTCCAGAGAAGAAACGCAACGTGATTCCCTTCAACAGCCTTGAGCCGTATTTCGCCACGCGGAGGCTGATTCTGGAGACGGAACCCGACGAGCTGTCCACACGCGTGGTCGACATCGTCGCCCCGATCGGCAAGGGGCAGCGCGGACTCATAGTGGCTCCGCCGCGCACCGGAAAGACGGTGCTGCTGCAGAAAGTGGCCAAGAGCATAAGGAAGAACAATCCCGAGGTTACGCTCATCATACTTCTCATCGACGAGCGTCCCGAGGAGGTCACCGACATGAAGCGCGTCATCGACTGCGAGGTCGTGAGCTCGACGTTCGACGAACCGCCGGAACGCCACACCCAGGTGGCGGAGATGGTGGTCGAAAAGGCCAAGCGCATGGTCGAGAATGGCAAGGACGTGGTGATTTTGCTCGATTCCATCACGCGTCTCGCCCGCGCCGACAACACGCTGCAGCCGCATAGCGGCAAGATACTCACCGGCGGCGTGGACGCGGCGGCGCTCCACAAGCCCAAACGGTTCTTCGGCGCCGCGAGGAACTTCGCCAAGGGCAGTCTCACCATCATCGCAACCGCGCTCATCGATACGGGAAGCCGCATGGACGATGTAATATTCGAGGAGTTCAAAGGCACCGGAAACATGGAGCTGCATCTCGACCGAGAGCTGGCGGACCGCAGGATTTATCCGGCCATCAACATCGGCAAGAGCGGCACGCGCCGCGAGGATCTCCTGGTCCACCCCGACGAACTGGCAAAGGTATGGATCGTGCGCAAGGCGCTGGCCGTGGCGGAGGTTAAAAAGGGCGCGATGGGAGAGATGGAAATGTTGCTTAAGAAACTCAAGGAGTACAAGAGCAACGTGGAGTTTCTCGTGAACTTCCGCGAAGAAAAGCTGGACGACTAGCACCATGCTGATGAATCATGAAATTCGGAGAACGCAGCGCTGGCCGTGGTACCTGCTTCTGGTGCTTGTCATCGGCAGCTTGATCGCATTGATTCCGTCATTCATCCGGCTGAAGAACAGCAATCGGAATCTCGTGAAGACGGAACACGAACTGGACGAGAAGCTCCGCGAACGCGACCGCAGCATGTCCGAGGTGGAGGAACTGAAGACTCCACGTGGAGTGGAACGCGTCGCGCGAGAGCGTTTCCACATGGCCCGCGAGGGGGAGACGGTGTACGAGGTGAAGAAGGAGAATCCGCAGCAGGAATCCCGTAAATGAAAAAGGTTTTCGTGTCCGGGTGCTACGACATGCTCCATAGCGGGCATGTGGCGTTCTTCGAAGAGGCCGCCTCGTATGGGGACCTGTACGTGGGACTCGGTTCCGACCGCACCATCTACGAGCTCAAGGCCCGGCGTCCGGTCAATAGCGACGCCGAGCGGCTCTACATGGTCAAGTCCGTGCGCTACGTCAAGGACGCCTGGATCAACTCCGGATCGGGAATCATGGATTTCGAGAAGGAAGTTCTCGAACTCAAGCCTGATATCTTCTTCGTAAACACCGACGGATACACTCCGGAGAAGGAAAGATTCTGTAAAAAGCACGGCATCAAGCTGGTCGTAAGCACAAGGAAACCATCCAATGGACTTCCGGCCAGGAGCACCACGACCATCAGACAGGTTTGCCGGATACCATACCGCGTCGAACTCTGCGGCGGTTGGATGGACCAGCCGTTCGTCAACGAACTGCATCCCGGATCCGTCATCACGGCATCGATAGAGCCGGACTACGATTTCAACGACCGCAGCGGCATGGCTACCAGCAGCCGGAAGAACGCCATCGACTTATGGCAAGCGGCCTTGCCGCCCGGTGATCCGGAACAACTGGCGAGGACGCTGTTCTGCGTGGACAATCCTCCCGGAACCAAACGCATAAGCGGTTCGCAGGACCAGCTTGGCATACTGATGCCCGGTCTCAACCGCCTGGACTATGACAACGGCTACTGGCCGGTTCACATCGAATCCGTTCTCGACGACGACACGCTTAATTACGTGGAGAAATGCGTGCATCTCTGCCAGCTTTCTCAACGGCCGGCGGACTACGACGCGTTCACCAATGCCAATATCACGAAGGAGCTCGTTGAAAAACTCGCCGCCGCGACAAGGGATGCCTGGAGCGCCATCATGCGCCGCGACACCAGCGCATGGGGGGAGGCTACCAAGCGTTGCTTCGATGCGCAAGTGGAGATGTTTCCGAACTCCATGGTCCATGAAATCGAAGAGGTGGCCAAATCGTGGGGGGACAGCGTATTCGGCTGGAAACTTTCCGGCGCCGGCGGCGGTGGATACCTAATACTTGTTTCGGATGAACCATTGCCCAATACCATTGGAATAAAAATCCGCAGGGAGAGATGATGGATATAGCAGAGATAAGGGTGCCGGACGCTCCGCCACCGATGCTCTCCGTGAGCGATCTCAACCGGTGCGTCAGGGATATTCTCGAACATGCGTGGATGCCGTTCTGGCTGAGCGGGGAGGTCGGCGACTGCCGTTCATCCGGCCAGCATGTCTATCTGACGCTGAAAGACACCCATTGCCAAATACGGGCCACGTGGTGGAACGCCGTGCGGCGCGTGCATGATCTGGGCATCAGGCAGGGATCCCAGATCGAGGCGTTCGGCAACATATCGGTGTACGAGGCCGGCGGGCAGTACCAGTTCAACATAAGCCAGGCCCGTCTGGCGGGAAAGGGCGACAAGCAGCGGGAGTTCGAGGAAATACGGAACCGCCTGGACCGCGAGGGATTGTTCAGCGACGCGAGGAAGCGTCCGATACCGATGTTTCCGAGGACCGTCGGAGTGGTCACCAGTCCGACCGGGGCCGCGATACGGGATTTCATCAGGACGCTGATGTCGCGCAATCCCCTGGTCGAGGTGCGTGTCTATCCGTCCCAAGTCCAGGGCGAAAACGCGGCCGAGCAACTGGTGGCAGGAGTGGAGTTCTTCGCAAAATCATATCCGGTGGATGTCATTGTCGTCACCAGGGGAGGCGGAAGTCTGGAGGACCTCTGGGCGTTCAATGACGAACGTCTTGCCAGAACCATAGCGGCTTCGCCGATACCGGTGATTTCAGCGGTCGGACACGAACGCGACACCAGCATAAGCGACATGGTGGCGGATTTGCGGGCGTCGACGCCCACCCAGGCGGCCGAGCTCATATGCATAGAACGCTCGACGCTGGTGGACAGACTGGATTCCCTGACCAACCGGCTTTCCAATTCCCTGCAGCTTCGTCACAATGCGCTGGCCACCAGGTTCGAACGGGCCATCGGCGCACTGTCCGGCGCGCCGACGGGAGGGATATCGAATCTGCGTTCCCGACTGGACCGGCTGGAAGGCGACATGCGCACGGCGTGCGTGCGGCAGATCCAGCAGGAGCACCAGCATCTCGACATGCTATCGTTCGGCCTTGCCGATGCCGCGAAGAACGCGGCGGGAAGGTTCGCAAGGCATCTGGAACGCCTGACTGCGACGCTGGATGCGTTGAATCCGCAGCGTCAACTGGAACGTGGATACGCACTCGTCCGGGACGAGGCAGGAAACATCATCAGGGACGGCGGGGCGGTCTCTTCCGGTCAGCGGGTCGAGATACGCGTGGCGAAGGGCGAGATTTCGGCCGTCGTCACCGCCGGCCGGGGATGAACTTGTACTCCTTGGCATTCGCCGGAAACCGTCGGACGGCCTCCTGGCGATAGCCTTCGGCCGTGTCCGGATGGTTTCTCCTTTTCTCCACGAGCGCCATGGAATAGTATGAACCTGGCCTTGTCGGATCAAGAGCCAGCGCTTTCAGGAAATGCCGTTCCGCATTGTCGATGTCTCCGCGCGACAGCAGATAGCTGCCATATGTCTCGTCGGCGAACGGCTCGTCATCCTTCAGCGCAGAGCATTCCATGAATTTAGTCGCCACGTATTCCGGTCTTGCCTGAACCGGACGTTCCGAGGATTGCGGGGAAACCGCCTCGCAGAAGTCATAGAACGCCATGTCGGCGCGTACCATGCCGATGGACCAAATGGCGACAGATACGCCGCAAATCGCAAGCGCAGCAAGGACGGGCCGGTTCAACTTCGATTTCCCGTCCCGCGGCATGGCAGACAATGCCAGCGCCATGGCCCCGGCAAGGCCGGCCGAGGTCATGTGGTCGACTTCGGTCATGCCGTGGAGTACGAACGCCAGCAAGCCGACGGCCGCCGCCGCATGTACGTGAGAGGTCCGGCGGTTTTTCCAGACCATCGCCAGCATCCAGACGAGACCGGCCAGGACGGCGATTCCAGCCGGAATGCCGCATTGGCCGGCGAACGACAGTACGAGGTTGTGCGGATCGCGGGCGGCCTCGTCGCTCGAAGTTGTCTTGAGCATCATGTGACGCGTGAAGAAACCGCCCCAGCCGTGGCCGGAAACCGGTTTTTCCGAAACCATGACGGCGACGGTCCGCCAGTAGTCGACGCGTTCGGCCGCGGAACTGAATCCGCGACCGCGCAGATGGATCCAAACGCCGCCGGCAATGACGACGGCGATTGCCGTCGCCACAACCGAAACGCGGGCGATTTTGCTTTTGAGCGAACAAACGGCCCAAATGGCGGCGGCGACGACGGCGGCCAAAAACGCACCGCGGGTTCTCGTAAGAAGAAATGTGGCGACAATTGGAATCACCACCGCTGTGCAGATGGCGATTCTTTCCCTTTTGTTCCTGCCGCGACCATAGGCCCAGGCCACGGCAGCGGGGCCGGCCAGCAGCAGGAATCCGGCGAGGACATTGGCCGAGGTCATGGTGGCGAACACCCGTCCGTCCGCCAGTTTCGCAAGGACGGCCTCGGAAATCACCGCGCCGGACTGCATTTGTCTGGCCACGAAGGCGCGGGTGGCGGCGAAACCGACGAAATACTGCTGCAGTCCGAGCAACGATACGGCCAGCGCCCCGGTGCCCAGTCCGCCGCACACGGTCGAACCGAAGTCGTCGATGTCGCCGGCGGCCAGCCAGAGCGCGAGAGCCAGGCATCCGGCTCCGCAGAAGTGGTTCAGGTAGTATCTGGCGATGTAGGGAATCTGCGTCGAAACACATCCGATCGAAGTCAGAACGGGCAATCCAACGCCGAAGAGCAGGGAAACCGCCATGAACCGTCCCGACGGAACCGGTTTGCCGCAGAACAGCATCCGGACCGCGGCGACCAGCAACAACGTTCCCGACAGGATGCCGAACGAATGGGCGGGGAACGTCACCTGGAGATATCCGGTCCAGCAGTCCGGATAGAACGCCGGAATCTCCGGCATGGCGGCGATGGAACCGAATTTCAATGGAAGCAGCATGCAGGAGACGAAAACCAGCGTCTCCAGAATCGCCGAGCCGACGGTCTGCCGCTTCGCCGGTTCCATGCTATCTTCCGAATACGATGGTACGTCGTCCGTCGACGATGACGCGATGCGAGAGGTGCGCCTCGACGGCGCGAGAAAGCACGCGCCGCTCGATGTCACGTCCGATTTCGCGAAGGTCGTCCGGACCGTCCTCGTGCGATATGCGCTCGACGTCCTGTTCGATGATGGGTCCCTCGTCGAGCTCCGCCGTGGCGTAGTGCGCGGTGGCGCCGATCATCTTGACGCCGCGCTCCCATGCGCGCTCGTAGGGATTGCCGCCCTGGAAGGCCGGCAGGAAGGCGTGGTGGATGTTGATGATGCGCTGCGGGTATTTCGCGATGAAATCGTCGGAGAGGATGCGCATGTATCTCGCCAGCACGACGAGATCGATGCGCTCGCGTTCCAGGAGATCGGCGAGCGCCGACTCCTGTTCCTTCTCATGGCCCTTGGCCACGGGGAGGCAGTAGAACGGAATGCGGAAACGGTCGGCTACGTCCTCGAGGTCGGGATGGTTGCCGACCACCAGCACGACCTTGCCACCGAGGGTGTTTTCCTCGGCTCTCGCCAGGATGTCGTAGAGACAGTGGCTGGCCTTGGTGACCAGCACGGCGATCCGGCTGATCTCGGACCGGTCGAACATCCGGTAGGTGAGTCCGCGGTCCTGGGCGAATTTGGCGAAATCGGTGTCGAGCGACCGCCAGGTCGTCTCCGGACCCAGTTCCACGACGAGCCGCATGTAGTAGGTGTTGCCGCGCGGATCGGTGTACTGCTGGCATTTGACGATGTTGAGATCGCGGGAGAAGAAGAATCCCGTAATCTGGGAGACGAGTCCCTTGCGGTCCTCGGCCTTGATCAGAATCACAGCTTGTCTGGTTTCCATTCTGCAAAATCCTTTTGTTAGAGCCGGCTACAGCAGGTTGTCGTCGCTGGCGGCGCCGGGCAGTGAATATCCTTCAATTTCCTTCATTTTCTCGCCGCCCGACAATGTCAGTTTGACAAGGGTCGGCACGGGCAGGGTGGTCACGATGGAGAGCACGACGATGGCGTTGAAGAACACCGGACTCAGCATGCCGACGCTGCGCCCGATGCTGGCGGCCGCGAGCGTGGCGGAGAGCTGGGGAATCGTCATCAGTCCGGCGGCGGCGGAGTGCCGGGCGTCGAATCCGGAACAGAACAGCGAGACGAAACCGGACAGGAACTTGCTGACGACAAGTCCGGCGACTGTGAGAAACACGATGGAGAAATTCTACGATCCGGCGAACACGGAAAGATCCGTGCCGTCGCTCCAACGATATACCTCTACCGCCAGACGGTTCCTGCCCTCGACGAACTTGGACAGTCCGAGTCCGGCGATGAAGGCGCCGACCACGAGGTTGACGCCGATGAGTTCGCCGGCGACCACCGAGGCGAGGATCACCAGCAGCATGATGGTCATCAGGACGTCCTCGCCGGGCTGGAAATGCCGGACGAGCCATCTGCCGATCGCGCCGACCGACTTGATGACGGCAACCATGTAGAGCAGCACGATGGCCAGGAACACGTAGATGAAGTGGTTGCCGAGCAGGCTGCTCGGCATGTGGTCGAATACGGAAAGCGTGCTGTTCTCGATCATGTGGCTGATGTTGGCGTTCTGCCGGAAGAGCTGGATGCTGACCGCCAGCAATACGATGCTGCCGATATCTGTGATCACGGTGGAGATGAGGACGGAAGAACCGAAGCGGGTCTTGGACATCTTGAGGTCGCGGATCACGGGGAACACGATGCCGACGGAATGCGAGGCGAACAGCGACGCATAGAGGAGCTTGCCAGGCAGGTCGTCGGGAACGAAATGGCGGTATATCAGGTACCCGGCGACGGCGGGGACCAGGAAGGTCATGACCGACAAGGTGATGACGGGCCGCTTCACGGTCCGGATCAGCTTGAAGTCGGCCTCCATGCCGGCCAGGGCCATGAGGAACATCAGTCCCAGCTGCCCGAGCTGGGTGACGAGATCGTTGAAGTAGGAGTAGGTGGAAAGCGATGTCGCCGTCTCGCAACCCGGTTCGCCGAGAAACGACAGCCAGTCGGAGAGATGACCGATGAGGTCGAATCCGGACGGGCCGATGGCGATACCGACGAGAAGTAGCGAGATGACGGTAGGAATCTGCAGTCTCCTGAGCGCGAATGGAACGATGGCCATAAGCGCGGTGACGGCGATGAATATTACAAGAAAGGCGCTGTCGCTCATTTTATAACCCGAATAGTTGTTGTAGAAAACTACGATAATATAGGAGAAAACGGGCAATCTTGCAAAAACGCGGTCTTGCAAGCAAATCCAATCGTGGGAGTCCGGAGAATGAATCCGAGGCTATTTGACGTATACCTTGTCCCCCATCATGCGTACCGGCGACCGGTATGACGGATCGAACGGAACGCGATGACGGGGAAATCCGTCGTAGGAAACGCCCATTAGCCAGCAGATGATTTCATAAACGCAGTCCGTCTGCACCGGCCGGTCGACGTTGGCCATTACCGCCTGGACAACATCAGGATATTTTTCGCGGAAACTCTTGTTGAACCAAAAGCAAAGTGGAATCTCCCATGTACTTTTTTCATGAGGATTCCTGATGGTTCCACCGGGGCTTTCCCCGTGGTCGGAAACATACATGATCCAAATGGGATATTCCTTGGTTTCGCATAGACGGACAACGGATTCGATGACGAAATCGGTGTAGTACAGGGAATTGTCGTATTGATCGAGTTTGTCGGCATTGGTTGTTCGGCGCTTTATGTTTCCCAGGAAAGAACCCGCGGAATTCAGCGAACTGTTTTCAGCTATCCCCCACTGGGAGTATTCCCCTGGAAAGTTTCTGAAAGCGGGAAAATGACTGCCGATGAAATGCAAAATATTCAAGTTCACACCGTCAGCGTGCAAAGACCGAGCCAGCGGCTTGATCGTATCAATGTCATAGGCCTTGCCTCCTTCGCCTTCGACATGTATGACATTGTCGCATGCGGCAAACATACACCAGACATCCACGTCGAACTTGCTTTGCTTGGAGAAATAATTCACATTTCCATCCGGCACCATTCTCATCAGCAAGGGAATGCTGGATGTCGGTTTCTCCGATATGTTT
>JAKSOH010000028.1 GCA_024405675.1 Victivallaceae bacterium | reverse complement strand
CTCGACCTGTAATTCCAGCCGATCAAGATGTCCAGCCCGATAGACGCGTATCATATACTGCGGGCTCTGTACCACGCGCAGCAACGCCGATTCGATCTGGCTCGGGAAAACGTTCACACCGCCGACGATAATCATGTCGTCGCTACGCCGCTCCACCCGTTCCATCCGACGCAGCGTCCTCCCGCAGGCACAGCGCTCCGGAATCAGCCGGGTTATGTCCCTGGTCCGGTATCTAATCATCGGCATGGCGTACTTGCATAGCGTGGTGAGCACCAGCTCGCCCTCCTCGCCGTCCGGCAACACCTTGCCGGTCTCGGGATCGATGATTTCCGGGTAGAACAAATCCTCCATGATGTGGAGCCCGCGATGACATGGACATTCCACTGCCACTCCGGGGCCGGTTATCTCGGACAACCCGTAGATGTCGAACGCCTCGATGCCGGCGCGCTCCTGGATATGCTGGCGAAGACCGTCTGTCCATGGCTCCGCCCCGAAGATTCCAATGCGCAAAGGCAATGACTTCACGTCGATTCCGCAGGCGGCGGCCTTCTCGACTAGGTGAATGAAGAAATTGGGCGTACTGCAAATAGCTGTAACGCCGAAATCGCGGAGCAACATCGCCTGGCGCTCCGTGTTGCCGGTTCCGGCCGGCACCACCGTGGCGCCTATGGCCTCGGCCCCGTAGTGCACGCCGAGACCTCCGGTGAAGAGTCCGTATCCGTAGGTGATCTGAATGATATCCCGTCCGGATAACCCGCAGCAGGAGAGCGCTCTCGCCACGGCGGAAATCCAAACGTCGAGATCATCCTTTGTGTAGGCCACGACAATCGGCTTGCCCGTGGTTCCGCTGGACGTATGGAGCCTCACCACGTCCTTCATGGGAACGGCAAAAAGACCAAACGGATAGGTGTCGCGCAAATCGGTCTTGACCGTGAACGGAAGTTTCGCAAGATCCTCGAGAGAAGTGACTGAATCCGGGGAAAGTCCGGCCGCGTTCATTCTAGTTCTGAAGAGTTCAACGTTGTCATAGGCATGCCGAACAATCCTGACAAGGCGACGCGTTTGAACGGCGCGCAAAGCCGCCGAATCAAGATAGTCGGGGGCGGAAAACACGCCGGCACCCAGTTTCGTATCCATAAAGAGCTGCTCCCAAAACAACAACAGCTGTCTACACGTGAGATTTTCTTTTAGTTAAGTTAGCATTGACGGGCGCCCTTTACAATGTAGGTCGACGCTTTAATGTCCGAATTCAGCCGTCGACAAAGCGAAGCCGTCATCCGGACAAGTCCCGCGGACGGGTGCGCAAATTGAAAAAACGGCCGCTACAAGATATCTTAACCGATAGAAAACAACCTAGGACGGGCCGTCGCAGCTGGTGGCCACGTCAAACCAAAAACCGGAGATTCGGTCATCATGAATTACCTTGAACTTGGAATCGGGGAACTCGAAGCGGAAAAGAGCAATCTTGAAAAACTGTACGCGAAATACAAGGCGATGGGGCTAAAGCTCGACATGTCGCGCGGCAAGCCGGCATCCAGCCAGCTAGACCTCAGCAACGGATCCCTCGAGACGCTGCGAACGACGCGTTCCGTTTCCGGAACGGATGCAAGGAACTACGGCATCCTGGACGGACTTCCGGAAATGCGCGCATACTTCGGAGAACTGCTCGGACTGGATCCCGAAACCATTGTCGTGGGAGGCAACTCCAGTCTGAACCTGATGTTCGACATGATGGCGCAACTGATGCTCTTCGGGCCGGCGGGATACGAGCCGTGGGGACGGCAGGGCAGATTGAAATGGTTGTGCCCGGCCCCTGGATACGACCGGCACTTCGCAATAACGGAGAAATTCGGATTCGAGATGATAATCGTTCCGATGACACCGACGGGGCCGGATATGAACATAGTCGAGAGCCTGGCCAAGGACGATCCGGAGATAAAAGGCATATGGTGCGTGCCGCTCTATTCCAATCCACAGGGAATCTGCTATAGCGACGAAACGGTCCGTCGCCTTGGTGCCATGAAGACTGCCGCGCCCGATTTCCGCATATTCTGGGACAACGCCTACGGTGTTCATCATATCGTCGGCGAAAAGCATCTCGCCGACATCTTCGCAGCCTGCAAGGCCGGCGGGAACGCAAACCGCCCGTACTATTTCTTCTCCACCAGCAAGATCACCTTCCCTGGAGCCGGCGTCTCCATCATGGCCATGACTCCGGAGGAGCGAACCTGGGCGCTCAAACGCATGACCATCCAGACCATCGGCCATGACAAGCTGAACCAGCTGCGGTTGCTGCAGTTCCTGCCGACGCCGGCTGATCTGCGCAATCACATGAAGAAACTGGCCGGGGAAATAGCCCCGAAGTTCGACCTCGTGAGAAAAAAGCTGTCGGAGGCATTCGAAGGAACCGGACTGCTTTCGTGGCAGGTTCCGGAAGGCGGATACTTCTATGCGGTGGATACATTGGACGGTTGCGCGAAACGGACCGTGGCACTTGCCGCCGATGCGGGAGTGAAGATGACCGGGGCCGGAGCCACCTTCCCGCTCAAACACGATCCCCGCGACCGCAACATCCGCATCGCGCCGACATACCCGCCGGTTGCCGAACTTGATCAGGCAATGGATCTCTTTGTAATCTGCGCGAAGCTGGCCGGCGTGGAGAAACTGCTGGCTGAAAAAAAGAACTGATTATGAACGAAAAGACCTCCGGTGTTGTACGCGCGACGATCGCCGTCGCGATGGCCGGAGTGCTTTATCTTGGAACCATCTGGCAGAGGCCGCTTTTCTCTCCGGACGAAGTCCGCTATGCGGAAATCGCAAGGGAAATGATTTCCAGCGGGAACACCGCGATTTCGACACTCGCCTATTTTCCCTACTTCGAAAAACCTGCCAGCGCCCATTATCTCAACGCGTTGTCCTTGCTGATGTTCGGAGAAATCCCCGGCGCCGTACGATTCTTTCCCGCATTGGCGACATTACTGACGGCCCTGGCCATCGCCGCCGCCTGCAGGCGTTTCCGCATGACAGACGAGGGGGTGGCGGCGCCATGCATGTTCCTGTCGTCCGTTCTTGTGTTCGGCGTGGGAACATACGGCGTGCTGGATTCGCAGTTCATGTTATTCACGACGGCTTCATTGCTCGCCTTCGCAATGTCCGAAGACGCGACGACTGAAGGAAGGAAATTTCTCTGGTTGCTGCTCTGCGGTGCAGCGACCGGTGCCGGATTTCTGGTCAAGGGACTGCTGGCTCCGGTGCTGGCCGTCTCGGCAATCGGAGTGTACTGGATAGCAAGGGATCGAAGTTGGAAATCATTGCTGCGCATAGCTCTCGCATGCTCGGTTGGATTCGCGGTGTTGGCGTTACCTGTGGCTATCCACATCCATCGTGGCGCCCCGGATTTCTGGGGCAGATTCTTCTACATAGAACATTGGCAGCGGGCCATCAGCGGACGCGGCGCCTCCGACAGCCGGGCGATGCCATTTCTCTTCTACGTCGCGGTACTTTTTCTAGGATCGATGCCCTGGACACCGTTCGCCGTGCCCATGGTGCGCGGACTTGCAGGGCGGCCAACCGCCGGGAAGCGAGAAGACGCCCTCTTGTGGCTATCGGTGATCGCCGTAGTGGTGTGGACAATCTTCTTCTCGTTCATGAGAGCCAAGCTCGTGACTTACATACTCGTGGCTTGCCCGTTTCTAGCGATTGCCGGAGCCAGCGGACTTGTGCGCGAAGGCTGCTCAGAGAAGATTTTGCGGATTATTTCGCTTGTGATGCTATGCGCAGCGTTGGCCTTGCCGATATGGCAGTACGCAGCCATGCGGCTATTTCCGAATTTCGACCCGGAATTACGGATTTATGGTCGCGGCGAGCATTTCCTGCCGATGGTGCTCGGACTCGCGCTCTGCGCATTGTGGTGTCACATCGCCTCGACAGAAAGAAACAAGGTCCGGCAAATTGCCACGCTTTCCGTTGGCATGGGATGCGCCTTGCTTCCAATACATGGTTTCATGCCGTCAGCGGTGGTGCGAAGCCACACTCCTGCCGAATTCATCCGTCTAGCGGTGTTGCCGGACATTTCCGATAAAACGGTAATCTTCGCTGATGGAACGACCGCGGCCGCCGCCTGCTGGACGGCGAAACGGCCGGTTGTCATCTTTAGAAAACCTCAGGAGCTCTCGTTCGGAATGGAGCGTTCCAAAATCAAGCCGGTCAGGGCCGAGGAAGTCGGTCCGCTGGGCGAGAAATCGCAGGAAGGCGCCGTGGCCCTGACGACGAGCAAGGGCGCTGTTTCCAGTTTAAGTCCGGCCAGACGCAGGGCGACTGGCCGCAAAACCAATGCTTTGTTCTATGGCAAAACGGGAACGAAATCAAAATGAGCAAACATGTAAAATTCGCTATCTACGGCCTCGCGATATTCGCTATCGGATATCTTTCCACCATCTCCATGCGGCCATTGCTGAATCCGGACGAATTCCGGTATGGCTTGCTAGCCAAGGAAACCACATCGTCGTGGAACATCTGGTCGCCCAGGCTGCTTGGATTGAAATACTGGGGAAGGCCGGGGCCGGCGCTTGTCTTCAACGCCGTGTCCATCGCCATGTTCGGAGAAAACGCCTTCGCGTTGAGATTCATGCCCATGTTGTTCACCTTCCTGACCAGCCTATTGATATATTGCACGGTTTACGAACGACGCCGCGACCACAAACTAGCCGCGCTAGCCGGAGGGCTGCATCTCTCGTTCGTGATGGTGTATGCTGTGGGAACGACATGCATTCTGGACGCGCAGCTGACATTCTTCATAACCGTCGCGATGGTGGCGGCGTTTTTAGCGGCTTGCGAGGAAAGTTTTACAAAGCGCAAGTGGTTCCTTTGTGTTATGTGCGGAATCGCCTTGGCCTGCGGCACATTGACGAAGGGGTTTCTTGCGATTGCGCTTCCCTGTCTTTCCGTTCTCGTCTGGATTGTTGTATCGAAAAAATGGAACGAGATTTGGAGGACCGGGATTCCGATCCTGGTGTTTTATGCGGCATGCATGACAGTGCCCGCCTACATGATTCACAAGAGCGATCCCGATTTTTGGAGCTACTTCATCCAGGAAGAACATCTAAGGCGATTCCTCCATGCCGGTGTGGCCCAGCATGCCAAGCCATGGTATTTCTACATTCCCATACTGGTTCTCGGGGCGTTTCCGGGACTGGTGTTTCTTCCATGCGCCTGCGCCATCGGGAAAACCGGATGGAGAACCCTCTTTTCACGTCCGCTCTATTGCTTCGCTCTTTGCTCCATCATTGTTCCACTTGTCGTGTTGAGTTGCGCCAGCGGCAAGCTTCCGACATATATACTTTGCTGCTTCCCGCCGATCGCCGTGCTGTTGGCCGGTGCGACGATGAAGAATCTTCGTGAAAGCCTGGAACACCGGGTGTTCGACATCTCAATGCAAATTTGGGCCAACCTGCAGCTATTCGGAGGTGCGCTGGCCGTGATATTCGCCGTCTCCCTGCCAATTGTTGCCGGCGAATTGCAAGGCGAGCTGATTGGCAAAGATTTCATTGAAGAACTGTTGGCGTTGAAGATGCTCGTTGGAACAGTGGGCGTGGTCTGCATGTTGGCTGGCCTGTTGCTTGTGGCCGGAAGAAAATTGAAGAAGACTTCCGCCATATTTACGTTCCTGTTGTGCTTCGCCGCCGTCGCGGCGACGATTAACGCCTGCTTGCCGGATAATCTGAACAACAACAAGATGCCGGAGTCAACACTGCGAAAATTCAGGTCCTTGATTTCGAAGTTCGAAAAGGACAGTCCGCATATGTTCGTGCTTCCATCCCAAATGATGAGTGCGGCGTGGGTGTTTGAACGTCCGGACATCAGGTTCATGTGCGGGGCAGGGGAACTCGATTACGGGGATGCGATGGAGCAGAATGAAGGCGGGCGGACCCGCATCGCGACGGAAAATGAAATCTCCGATCTGATCAAATCCAAGCGCAACCATAAGGTCGTCATCATCTGGTGGGGAGACGAACCCTGCCCGATGGAAGGATTCGGACTCAAACCGGAGTTATCGGACAAGAACGATCGTCTGGCAATATACGTCTTCTGAGGAGCGGCTATGGGGAACGGTCTTTCCCGCACATCCGCCCTGGCGTTGCTTCTGGTGCTGACGATACCGCTGGCATTCATGGCCCTGGAGTGCAGGGAGATATGCAGCGGTGACGAGACCCGGGTGGCCGGCATATCCATGGGAATGCTGTACAACGAAACTTTGGTATGTCCGCAACTGAACGGAGAACCGTTTCTCGAGTATCCGCCCCTCTACTATTGGTCGGTAGCCGCGTTCCTTAAGTGGCTGGGAACCGGACGCATCGCCGTAAAACTCTCATCGGCGATATGTTTCGTTGGATCGGTGATGGCGACATATGCATTGGCGAGACGGCTGGATTTCTCAAGAAACAAGGCACTTTTCGCGGCATGGGCGCTCTCCGTGTCGCCGGCATTCTTCAAATACGGGCGGACCTGCATGACCGACATCATGCTGAGTTTCTTCGCCCTGACGGCATGCAGCGCATTCTACTTCCTCGCGACCGAACGCGGTGCGGCCGTGCGAAAATCGATGTGGTTTCTCCTGTTCTCCGCCGCCGTGGCAGGCGGAACCATGACGAAGGGCGTTTTCGGGTTTCTAATGCCGTGCGCCGTGTCAGGGGCGTTCACGTTTCTTTCCTGCATTGCCGATCGCAAATGGCATTGGGCCAGATGGATGCAGCTGGCGTTAGCCATGCTGATTGCGACAATTCCCGTGGCGGCGTGGGGAACATGGCTCTATCGCGACTGCGGCACCGACGCGTTGCATGTGGTGGCAATCACCAATACCATTGGACGGTTTGCGGGAAGCCAAGGCGATCACGTGGAAAAAGCCTATTACTACCTGACTAAATTGGGGGAACTCTTCCAGCCATGGCTGGTTCCGGCCGTGCTTGGATTCGCACTGGCCGTGACAACCGCCGTAAAAAGGCATCTGCCGGCGGACTTGTTCCTCATCTGCTTTTGTCTTGTTCCAGGTGTGGCCCTGTCGGTTTCGGCGGCGAAACGACTAGTATACACGCTGCCGATGTATCCAGCGGTGATATTGCTCGCAACGAACGGGATATGGTACCTGGCGGACGTCGTGAAAAAACACGTCTCGGCCGAACGTATTTCCTATTGCCTCCGGTTTGCTATGCCAACGGCGGCGACACTTATTATGCTCTACGCCGTTGTACTGGTCCTTGTATTCCGGAACGAAGGCATGACTTTCGTTTATCCGATGCTCGCGGCATTGGCCTGTCTGGCGACGCTCGTTGCGCCCAAAAAACAAAAATGGATCGGGCTCATGTTCTGCGTGGTGCTCTGCGTCATCGCCACGGATGCCACCATTGTCTCGAAAACAAAAGCGGAGGAAGATCTCAGCGGTCTTTTCCGCGAAACGTCGCGTCTGCTTGAATCCGGCGAGACGGTCCGCGTTTCGAAAATGGAAAGAACCAGAGGTGCTGCGAACTACTATTTGGAAAGAAACTTGCCGGTATTCCGTCCCGGTGATTCCGTAAACGGGCGCGAATACCGAATACTTAGAAACAAAGAAAAAGGAATGTTCGGCGACCGCCATCACATCATGGTAGTCGACGGCGAAGGGCAACGGGAGTTCATTCCCGCATCGTCCGACTAACGGTGCGGGGCCATACGCCGCTGGGATGTGTTTCCGATGCCCAGGTTATTCCGATATTTCGTGACCGTCCGCAAGGCTATATTGATTCCGCGTTCGTTCAATATATCGGCAATCTTTTGATCGGAATAGGGTTTCCCTTCCGGTTCCGATTCGATTACTTCGCGAACTTTCTCCATAATGGCATCACTGGTGACCGGTGTCTCTTTTGGATTGCCGGAAAGCCGAGACGGAGCCGACAATGTGAACAATTCCCGAATAGTCATGGTGCCGATTGGAGTCCTCACCAGCTTGTCATTCGCAGCCCGGCTTATCGTGCTGGCATCCAGTCCGAGCTTTGCCGCCGCATCCTTCATCGAAATCGGAACGATCTTACTCTTGTCCTTGGTTCTTAGATACTCAGCCTGCATATCCGCAATCAACTGAGCCAGGGCGGTCACCGTATCCATGCGGAAGTTGATGGATTCCTTGAACCCATTTGCGCTTTCCTGCTTTTTCTTATAGTATTGTTTTACTTTGTCTGACGCCATATCCAGTTTCGGATTTATCATATTCGGTTCTATGACCTTCAGGCGACTCCATGGACCTGGAATATAGTCGGCGACAAACCTGCCCTTGTGCTTCTGGTTGGGATCCGGGAGTATCTCCACTTCCGGAACGAGTTTATCCGATTCCTCCAATTCCCCGGCGCCTGGACGTCTCAACCTTGACAGCAACCTGGCGCCCTTGTGAAAATCATCATCGGAAAGCCCCGTGGCTTTACGTATGCGCATCATTATCGCAGGGGACAACTTAATTGCCGCGGCCCGAATGCGATCAATCTCATTGGCGGAACCATCCTTATTAGACTTGTTGGAATCATCCGCTCCGTCCTTCGCCAACTCGAGCTCGGACATCGATTCCTCGCTCAGAGTACGCCACGTAGCCAATATCGTTCTCGTCTTATCCGCATCCGGGTCGGAAAGTCTATCCAATTGAAGGGAAAAGTACTCTATGACATCCCTCGCTCCAACGCCGGCCGGACTCAAAGACTGAACAAAGGCCAGAGCACGCTCGGCCACTGGCATGTCAACTTGACACACCATAGCGATATCGGCCAAATGAGTTTCCATCATTCCGTTCAGCGACAAGTCGTTCACGATCGCCGTGGCGACGAAACGCTCCTGGTCATTGAGGTACGGAGTGCTCAATACTTCAGAATGCCATTCCTCTATCAGTGTTCCATAATTGTCGACAATTCGTTCGCTTGCAGATAATTCGTCATCGGAGTAGTCATCGTCGTCCGCTTTCCAATCGGCTAAAAATTGCTCATCGGTAGGCCACTTCTCCTCCCCTCCGGTTTCGTCATCGCCATCATCGTCTTCACCTTCGCCATTGCCGTCTTCATCGCTCCCGCCTTCACCGCCATCTGTGTCACCCGCATGTTCCTGATCATCCGCGAAATCCACATCTCCCGGTTCCGGACTATCCACATCTAGCAAGCAGTTGCCATCGCGAGCATCATTAATTGCGCGCATCAAATCCGCCGCCGACAAACCAAGCATTGTCTGCTGCTGCAATTGCTGCTGCGAAAGTTTGTGCACCTGCTGCTGTTTCTGCTGCTGACCCTGCACTTGTGTCATTGTTTGCGACTGTTTCACTCTCAACTCCAAGCAATTCTAACTTTGCATGATAAATCTATCTTAACGACATGGAATAATCAATAGAAAAACCATCATGAACTATAAACGAACATCGAAAGTGTTCCGCGTGTATATTATGCAATTGGAAAGGAGCTACATAATGGCAAGTGAAAACAATAACAAAAAAAAGACTGTAAAGGTCGTTGCTGCGATAATCGTCGACGGCGGAAGGGTGTTCGCGACCCAACGTGGATATGGTGACTTCAAGGACGGATGGGAATTCCCCGGAGGGAAAATCGAGTCCGGCGAAACACCTCAAGAGGCGCTGAAACGTGAAATCTCCGAGGAACTTGGCATCTTGATATCGGTCGGAGAGTTATTCCGGACGGTGGAATTCGAGTATCCGGCATTCCACTTATCCATGCAATGTTTCATCTGCCGCATCGAGCAGGGGACTCCGGTACTTGCGGAACACGAGGACGCCCGCTGGGTAGACGCTAACGAAATAGAGACGCTCAGTTGGCTACCGGCCGATCACGGGCTGGTCAGGGAAATACGGGACCGGCTCCTGGATTCCGCAAAATGACAATTGGCTACGACGCCGGTTTCCCTACTGCGAGTTGATTCGGTCGTTTTCAATCCGCAACGCCTCAAGATCGGCCGTCGCTTTCTCCCATCGTTCCTCAATAGAGACGATTGTATCGTTGATTTGCGCCAACTCCTTCCTGAGCTTGGCGAAATCCACCTTGCCGCCTCCGGCCAGGCAAAATTCAATCGCCCGCTTGCGATCGGTGCGTTCATCCAAGTCCTTTTCCAGCCTCGCCACCTCGTCCTTCGCCCGCTTGTAATCTGCGGCTATGGCCTGTCTCGCATGGGCGCGCTGCTGCCGCCTTTCCTTTGCTGTTTGCAGCGCTCCGTCGCGCGCCGGTTCCCGCATATTGGTGGATACCGGAGTTCCTGCCGATACGTTCTTTTCCTCGAAGTAATCGAAGTCTCCGCAGAATTTTCTAACCTTGCCAGGAGTCACGGAAACTATTCCCGTGGCGGTGGCCCTGACGAATTCGATGTCATGGCTCACCAAGCAAACAGTTCCCTTGAACGAGCAGATAGCCTCCTGCAAAAGCTCGCGCATCGCGAGATCGAGGTGCGTCGTAGGCTCGTCGAGAATGAGCAAGTTTGGAGGATTCACGAAAATCCTGGCGAACTGCACTCTTATCCGTTCTCCGCCTGACAGCACTCCGACAGGCTTCTTGGACTCATCTCCCGGAAATCCAAAAGAACCGAGCACGTTCATCAAATTCGCCGTCGACGCGGCCGGCGGAAGCGCCCCCCGCACCGCGTCATACACCGTCTGTTCATCGCTCAGCAGCTCGGAAAACTCCTGAGCCTGGTAACCGATCACGCAGTGGTGACCGAGCACAACGCGACCGGAACTTGGAACCAGCTTGCCGGCGAGCAGCTTGAGCAGCGTGGTCTTGCCTAGTCCGTTATATCCAATAAAGGCTAGCTTGTCCCCTGATGCGATGTCTATGCTAACGTGCTCGAAAAGCATCTTGTCCGCGGAATACCCGAACGAGACGTCCTCGAATCTCGCCGCCTCGGTACCGGCCGGCGGAGGTTCCGGAAACCTTATCGCGCCGTGGTAACGTAAATCATCCGGAGCTTCAAGTATCTCCATCTTGTCCAGTTTCTTCTGCCAGCTCTTGGCCTGCGCCGCCTTGGTGCTTTTGGCGCGAAATCGATCTATCACCCGTTCCATGCGCTCGCGTTCGCGGTCCTGATTGAGTTTGGCGTTGGTCATCAGCCGACACCGGTTCTCCCGTTCGGTACGATAGTAGTCATATCCTCCGGCGTACCGGGTGACATGCCCCTGATTGACCTCAAGTATCACACGCGCCAGTTTCCGAAGCAGGAAGCGGTCATGGGAAATCAGAATCAACGTTCCGGAAAAACCATCGAGGAAATGGCATAGCCACTCGACGGCGGGAACGTCCAGATAGTTGGAAGGTTCGTCGAGCAGCAAAGTGTCGGGATGGCTGATTAGCACGCGCGCCAGGGACGCGCGCATCTGCCATCCACCGGACAGTTCCGACATCGGCTTATCGAACGACGATACGGCGAATCCGAGGCTGGAGAGGACTTCCTTGGCCTCCTGCTCGAGATGATAGGCCCCAAGATGTTCTATCTTGTCCTGCAGAATCCCGTGTCGGCGCAATAGCTTGTCATCGACATCACCGGATGCCATGCGTTCCTCCATTTCACGCAGCTCCTCTACATATCCAGGCAGCTCCGGCATGGCGTCCGAGGTATATTCCAGTAGTGTCCGGTGCAGATCAGCAGTATCCAGTTTCTGTTTCATGATTCCGATGCGGTGGTCGTTCGGTATCGCGATATGACCGCTATCCGGACTCATGGTTCCGGTTATCATGTTGAAAATGGTACTCTTTCCGGAGCCGTTGGGACCGACCACTCCGACTCTTTCCCCCGGATTTACGCGAAAAGAGATGTCCTTGAGAATGTCCTTGCCGGAAAAACTTTTGGTTATGTTCTGAAAATCAATCAATTTCGCCTCCGATTCATGACGACAAGCACTTCGAAATGCGCAGTACATGGAAACATGTCGAGAAGCCCGGCCTGTGCAATGTCGTAATCCTTCTCCAGTTCTTTCAGGTCACGGACAAGCGTGTCGGCTGCGCAGGAAACATAAATCAGCGTCTCCGGACGCAAGGAGAGTAGACGTTCCCTGGTCTTTACATCCAGTCCGCCACGTGGCGGATCGACGACCACGACCAGCCGTGCGTTCCGAAACCTCCGCCAGTACGACGGAGCGATACGCGAGACATCCGACGCCATGAATTCACACCGATTTCCAAGATGACGCGATTCGGCGTTTCTCCTAGCCAGCGCTATCGCCGAGCGGGATATCTCGACGCCACTGCATTTCAAATAGTCACATTTCAATGCAGAGACGATGGAAAAAACGCCAACCCCGCAATAAAGTTCTAGCATGCGCTCCGCGCCAGAAACGGCCACGGCTTCGGCAACACGGCGCACCAATTCCTCGGCGACGCAGGGATTGGTCTGGAAGAAACCATCGGCAGGATATAGGAATTCGCCATATTGCCCGAGGTTTCCCTTTAAGACATTCTCGTTCCCTGGTCTCGCGGCCGCCACACCGGCGGACACGTTCCATCCGAAATCCCCCGAAAAGCCATCCGGCAGCTGGAAACAGGCGAGCGCCGAGCGGATTGCCTGATGGGCGATGGCGCAGTCGCGCACCTCCACGAGCGAAACATTGTCGAAACCGCGGTAGCCGTATTTTCCGGAATCGGCATGCAGTGAAATCCGGTCGCGCCAACCGATTCGCTCCGGTGCGGCGAACGGCTCCGACAACATCACCGGTGTTTCACGGCGGCGATTAATCTGTTCGTCAAGCAAAGCTTGTTTGGTGCGAAGTTCCTCGTCATATGAGACGTGCATGTAGCTGCATCCGGGGCAAACCCCGAACCGCTCGCAGACCGGATCGACGCGAAGCGGAGAGGGGTCTGCAACGTCGATCAACCTGGCACGGCACCAGCGCGACTGCTCCCGGATTATCTCGACGTCGACCGTCTCACCGGGAATGGCATGTCGCACGAAACACACGCGGCCATCCTCCAGATGCCCCATGGCCTCGCCGCCAAAGGCGAACTTTTCGATCTTCAGTCTAATGGACAAGACGACTACCCCTACAAGTTGTTGGCGCATCGGCCTTCAAGACCGGTGCGCCAACTGTACAAACCATGCTTGCGGCTTTCGCCGCAGCGCACGCTACTTCTCAGCAGCGATAGCCGCCTGGGCGGCTGCCAGGCGCGCAATCGGCACCCGGAACGGGCTGCAAGAAACGTAGTTCAATCCGGACGCATGGCAGAACGCGACGCTCTTCGCCTCTCCTCCCTGCTCTCCGCAGATGCCGATCTTGAGTCCGGGCTTCGTGGCACGGCCGTCGCGGACCGATATTTCGATGAGCTTGCCGACACCGTAGACATCGATCGTCTGGAAGGGATCGGCCTCGATGATCTTGTTCTCGATGTACGCAGGGACGAAGCTTCCGATATCATCGCGGCTGAATCCGAAGGTCATCTGGGTGAGATCGTTGGTTCCGAAGCTGAAGAAATCGGCTTCTTCCGCCATCTCGCCGGCCAGAAGCGCGGCGCGGGGGATCTCGATCATCGTACCGAGATGGTATTCTATCTTCTTCTTGCCGGCTTTTTTGGCCACTTCCGCCGCGACCTCTTCGAGTATCCGCTTCTGGAAGCGGAGTTCGCGCATGTCGCAGGTCACGGGGACCATGATTTCCGGAACGCATCCCTTGACCTCGAGCGAAGCCTCGAGAATGGCCTTCATCTGCATTCTGGAGATTTCCGGGTAGGTCACGCCGAGACGGACACCGCGGTGGCCAAGCATCGGGTTGACCTCGTGAATCGCCTCGCCGCGACGATCAAGCTCGGCCATGGAAATGCCGATGGCCGCGGCCAGCACCTTGCGCTCGGCGGCATCGCTGGGCACGAACTCGTGCAACGGCGGATCGAGCAGACGGAAGGTGACCGGCTTGCCGTTCATCGCCTTCAATGTCGCGAGGACGTCCTTCTTGACGTAGGGGAACAGCTCGTCAAGGGCCTTGATGCGCTCCTCGACGCTTCCAGAAAGAATCATCTTGCGCAGGCAAAAGAGCGGCTTCTCGCAATTCTTACCGTAGAACATATGTTCGGTGCGGAAAAGTCCGATTCCTTCGGCGCCGAAATCGGCTGCAATCTTCGCATCATCGGGGTTGTCGGCATTGGCGCGGACGCCGAGCTTGCGGTACTGGTCGGCGAGTTTCATGAATTTCTGCAGTTTAACGTTCTCGCTGGAATCCATCGTGCCGACCTTGCCGGCATAGACGTAGCCCCGGAAACCGTTGATGGACAGGTAGTCCTTGTCCGTGTATTTCTTCCCGTCGATCACAACAAATCTCTTGACCTCGTCGACCTTGATTTCGCCGGCGCCGACAATACAACACTTGCCCCAGCCGCGGCAAACCAAAGCAGCATGGCTGGTCATTCCGCCGCGGGCGGTAAGAATTCCGGTTGCGGCGCGCATTCCCTCGACATCCTCGGGATTGGTTTCCTCGCGGACCAAAATCACCTTTTCATGCTTCTTGGCCGCGGCCACAGCGTCCTCGCTGTTGAAAACGATGCGCCCGACCGCTCCTCCCGGTCCGGCCGGAAGCCCCTTGGTGATGACCTTGCTGGCCTTCTCCTCCTTCGGATCGAGAATGGGATGCAGGAGCTCGTCGAGCTGTGTCGGAGCAACGCGCATAACGGCGGTCTTCTCGTCGATCAGCTTCTCGGCCAGCATGTCCATCGCCATGTTAAGGGCGGCGGTGCCGGTGCGCTTGCCAACGCGGCATTGCAGCATGAACAACTTCTTTTCCTGAATGGTGAACTCAATATCAAGCATGTCATGGTAATGATTTTCAAGCGTCTCGCGAATCTTGACCAGTTCCTTATAGGTGGCCGGATAGAGCTCCTCCATGGACTTGAGCTTCTTGTTCTGCTCGTTCTTTGTGGCCTTGTTGAGCGGATTCGGCGTACGGGTTCCTGCAACGACATCCTCGCCCTGCGCGTTGATCAGCCATTCGCCGTAGAACTTGTTGTCCCCGGTCGCCGGGTCGCGGGTGAACGCCACTCCCGTAGCGCTGGTCTCGCCCATGTTTCCGAACACCATGGTCTGGACGTTGACGGCGGTACCCCAATCGTCCGGAATGCCCTCGATGCGACGATACGAAACGGCCTTCTTGCCATTCCAGCTCTTGAACACCGCACCGATGCCGCCGGCCAGCTGGTCCCATGCGTCATCGGGGAACTCGCGCTTGAGAGTTTTCTTGACCTGTTCCTTGAATGCGTCGCAAAGATACTTCAAATCAGCTACTTTGAGCTCGGTGTCAAGCTTGTAGCCCTTCTTTGCCTTGTAGTCATCCATGATATCGTCGAGTTTACGGCGGATGGCTTGTCCTTCGGCCGGCTCAATGCCCTCGGCCTTTTCCATGACGACATCGCTGTACATCATGATGAGACGGCGATACGCGTCATAGACGAAACGCTCATTCTTTGTCTTGGCCACAAGTCCGGGAATCGTCTTGGTCGAAAGTCCGACGTTGAGCACCGTTTCCATCATGCCCGGCATGGAACTGCGGGCGCCGGAACGGCAGGAAACCAGCAGCGGGTTCTTCGCATCGCCGAATTTTGCGCCCATCTTCTTCTCGACCTTGGCCAGCGCGGCCTTGACGGCCTCGTCGACGCCGGCAGGAAGCTTGTTGTCGACGAGATAGTCGATGCAGCATTCCGTGGTAATGGTAAATCCAGGAGGAACCGGCAGACCGAGATTGGCCATCTCGGCCAAATTGGCACCCTTTCCTCCGAGGAGGTTCTTCATCGACGCATCGCCTTCCGTCTTGTCACAGCCGAAGCTATAGACGTACTTCTTTGCGACCGGTTTCTTGGCGCAGCACTTGCACGCGCACTTTTTCGCGGGGGCTTTCTTCATTTTCTTTTCCCTTCCTTATTTCCCTGTGGTGATCTTCAAAAACAAAAAGGCGTCACTCAAAACTATGCAACGCCTTGATTATCTTATGCTTGCTCGGGTTCTTATCCAATCCCAGCACCATGAAAGATCCGTACACCTCAATCGGATACGGAATGCCGCAAACATAGGTTCGCTTGGTTTCGCGCAATCTGGCGATGCGTTCTGCCTGAACCCGGATGCTGGTATCGTATTTGTAAACGCCGATTTCACTGCCGGAAATCATGATGCCGACCCCGCTGTTGGCGCGGAACGGATCCGGCGGCAGTTCACGCACGCCGTCGACCTTGACACCGGCGCGACCGAGATATGTCGCGAAGTCGGCCGGATTCAGATAGTTGTTCTCCGGCGTAGACGAACACCCGCACAGAATGAGACATGCGACGGCGAATATCACGATTTTCAGCTTTGTCTTATTATCCATAATCAGAAAATATAGTGCATTTGTGCATAAAAAGCAATCTGTTTCTGCATACGCAAGAGGAGGTCCGGCAAGACACATGCGCTTTGCACCGGCGAATCTTTCGATTCACCGCAAAAAAAACGGCCCGCGAATCCGATGGACCGAGGATTCGCGGGCCGTGGAACAAATCCCGAACCTACTGCTTGAAGGCAGCGTCGAATTTAATGCCGGAACCGGGGAAATCCAGTCCGCGCACGAATTCAGCAGCCTCCCTGGCGCCGTATTCGCATTGCATTCCGCTGTCCTCCCACTCCACGGAGAGCGGACCGGAATAGCCAATCCTGTTCAAAGCGCGGATTATGCTTTCGAAGTCGATGTCTCCATGTCCGGGGCTGCGGAAATCCCAACCGCGGCGCGGATCGCCGAAATCGAGATAGCTGCCCAGGATTCCGTTCTTACCGTCAAGCTGCGTGGCAGCGTCCTTCACGTGGCAATGGTATATCCTGTCTGGGAAAGTCTCTATGACCTTAACAGGATCTACTCCCTGCCAGAAGAAATGGCTCGGATCGAAATTAAATCCGAACTCCGGACGATTGCCCACCGCCTCCAGGGCGCGCTTCGCGCTCCACAAATCGAAGGCAATTTCGGTCGGGTGGACCTCCAATGCGAACTTGATGCCGTACTTCTCGTACTCGTCGAAAATCGGATTGAACTGATCCGCGAAATACTTGAATCCGGCCTCGATCATCTCGGGCGGCGTCGGCGGAAAGCCGTAGAGCAGGTGCCATATGGACGATCCGGTGAAACCGGTGACCACCTCGACCTCCAGGTTCCTGGCGGCCTTGGCGCTCGCCTTCATGCACTTCACTCCCCACGCCCGTTTCGCCTTGGCGCTGCCGGCGCATTTCGCAGGTGCAAAGCAGTCCGTCCGGCAATCGTCGTCCGGATCGCAAACCAGCTGGCCGGCGAAGTGTGCGCTGAACGCCCAGAGACGGAGTCCGTACTTCGCAAGCTTACGCTTGAGCGAAGCGCAGTACTTCAAGTCCTCGGCCGCCTTCTCGATGTCAAGAAATCCTCCGAAAGTCGCCAGTTCGAGTCCGTCATATCCGCAGTCCGCGGCCAAACGGCACAGGTCGTCGAACTTCATGTGGCTGAACTGCGCAGTAAACAGGGTAAGCGGTCTAGCCATATCGCCCTCCTACAGGTCGAGCCACTTGGAATCGGACTTCGAGCTCTCCACTACCTTGTGGATAAAACGGACTCCGCGGAGACCGTCCTCCCCCGTGGGGAACTCGCCCTGGTACGGCACACCGGCCTTCTTCGCGTCAATCGCATGGGCGGAATCCGTGCAGATGTTCGCAA
>JAKSOH010000027.1 GCA_024405675.1 Victivallaceae bacterium | reverse complement strand
GTCAATGCCGCGGTCGCGCAGCGTCTTCTCGTCCGCCCCCTCCTCGGCCCGGCTGCGGCAGGCGTCGGTCGCCAGGTCCGACATCTCGTCGAAGAGATCGTCCGCGTCGACCACCGTTCCCTCGCGGCTCTTCATCCTCCCGTTCGCCAGGTTGCCCATGCCGTAGGAGCGACGGAAGAGCCGGTCGGCCCAGTCGTAGCCGAGCCGCTTGATGATGGAAAACAGCATCTGGAAATGCAGGTTCTGCTCGTCGCCGACCACCCAAATCATCGTGTCGGGGGAATAGTCGTCGTGCTTGAGGAGCGTCGTGCCCATGTCCTGGGTGATGTAGACGCTGGTCCCGTCGCCGCGCAGCACCACCTTGGTGCCCAGCTTGCCGAGATCGCAGATCGTGGCACCGTCCTCCCGTCTGGTGAACACCCCCTTCTCCAGTCCGGCGGCGACGAGATCCTTGCCGAGCAGATAGGTCTGGCTCTCGAGATAGGTGTGGTCGAATTTGACACCGAGCCGGCGGTAGGTCTCGTCGAATCCCTTGAACACCCAGCCGTTCATCAGGTTCCAGAGCTCGCGTACCGCGGGTTTCCCGGCCTCCCAGTCGCGGAGCATCCCGCGGGCCTCCTTGCCCAGGACCGTCTCGTCGAAGAGGTCGTCGTCCTCGCGGTCCGCCCATTCCGGATGGGCCTCGCGGAGCGCCTTGAGCTCCTTCGAGAGCTCGACGTTGAATTTCACGTAGTAGTCGCCGACCAGGTGGTCGCCCTTCTTGCCGCAGGATTCCGGCGTCTCGCCGCCGCCGAAGCGCATGTAGGCCAGCATCGACTTGCAGATGTGGATGCCGCGGTCGTTGACCAGGTTGACGGCCACGACGTCGTGGCCGGCGCGGCGCAGCAGCGACACCAGCGACATGCCGATGACGTTGTTGCGGACGTGGCCGAGATGCTGCGGCTTGTTGGTGTTGGGGGCGGAGAACTCCACCAGATAGCGGCGTCGTTCGGATTCCGGCACCCGGGCCGCGGCCAGCAGCGCCGCGGCGTCCGCGGCTCCGGTCGCCATCAGGGCGCCGGGCTTCAGCGTGATGTTGACGAAGGCCTTCACCGTCTCGACGCGCTCGACGTCCGGATGCCGCGAGAGGAACGATTCCACCTCCTTGGCCGCGGCGACGGGATTGCCGCACCATCTGGCCAGCTTGAAGCAGTTGATGGTGAAGTCGCCGTTCTGCTCCTGCGGGCACGGCGCGAGTTCGGGCGCCGGACATCCGGCGTGCAGCGAGGCGAGATGCTTCGCCAGGTCATCGAGAAAACCGACGTTCATATTTGTCCTTTCCGGCCGCCCCGCGGCCTAGGTGATTATGCATTCGAGCACGCAGGTGATGCCCTCGCGTTCCGGCGTCACCGTGTAGTTTCCGAATCCGGCCGGCACCACGGCGGTGTCGCCGGTGGCAAGGCGGACGATCTCCTCCCCGTCCGGTCCGCCGATCGACGCCGCGCCGTTGGTCGCCGTCACCAGGTGGCAGCGGCCGCCGGTGCAGTCGAGCCATCTGCTGACCAGGCGCATGTCCCAGACCCCGAAGCGCGGGCAGTCGCGTACGATCTCGAATTTCCGGTTGAAGGGGCTGCGGTCCACCGATCCGGCGCTCCGCAGCGGCACCTTCATCGTGAAGTTGACCGCGTCGATCCCCGAAAAGAGGTCCGTGGATTCCTCGCCGCCGGCCCCCCAGTCGTTGAGCACGAAGGTCTCGCCGAGGTTGTCGCCGATCGATAGCACCAGGTTGCCCGCGCCGATGGAGTACGGCGTCCCGCACGGGATGAAGTAGGAGTCTCCGGGATACGAAAGATACGACAGCATCATCCGGTCCAGGTCGTTGTCCGACGGCGACATCCCGATCGCCGACTTCGCGGCGTGGCGGGCGAGTCCCGCCTGCATCTTCGCGCCGGGGGAGCAGGCCATGACATACAGCAGGTCGTTGCGGGATCCCGATTCGCAGGCCGGATGCACGCGCAGTCCCAGCCGGCTTCCGGCGTCGATGAGCCGCAGCGTCACGGGAAAGCGTTTCGAACCGGCCAGCCGGCGTCCGAGCAGCTCCTCGCCGCGGGACTCCACGAGCTCGTGGAGCGAACAACCGGAAAACGGTCCGTCACCGATGACGCCGGAGCATTCAGGCAGGTCGAATACCTCGAGGCTTTCGCCCCCGGGAAGCGAATCCGTGTCCCGCTTCAGGATGGTGCGGAACATCCCCCCCGCCCAGCGATGGCGGCGGTATTCCGGAACCAGCTTGAACGGGACCAATGGAGCGTCAGTCATCGGATCGCGCCCCCTCCATGAACTTCTCGCAGGCCAGGCGCAGCACCTCCGGCATGCGGATGGGACGGAAGTCCAGGTTGACACATCCCAGCCGCACATATCCCTCGACCAGGAGCTCGCCGTCGCGCAGCACCTGCGACTCGATGCGCATCCTGACGCGCGACATCTCGGAAACCCAGACGCGGACGGTCACGAGGTCGTCGTAACGGGCCGGACGGATGTAGCGGCAGCCGGCGTCGAGCACGGGAAGCAGCAGGTTTTCCGTCCGCTCCAGCTCCGAGCAGGAGACTCCGGCACTCCGGAGCATCTCGGTCCTGGCTCGTTCGAAGAGCACCAGGTAGTTGGCGTGGTAGACGACGCCCATGCGGTCGGTGTCGGCGTACGGCACCCGGTATTCGTAGTCGTAATGCATAACATCCCCATCCGGTTATTAATCAATACTAAGATGGATGTTTTCCCCGGCGTTTTCAAGCGCATGCGCATACGCGTGGCATGCACCTGTGAGGGCGCAATATCCCAAAAACCATTTTTCCACGCATTCGCGCAAGAATGCGCCTAAACGAGCGCCTACCGTAATGCTGTTGTTTTGTGGAAATTACGGCAGAGGTTCTGAATAGTCCCCCCTTTTTCAATCAAAAATATCATAAACCCGTTTGCAATAATCCCATTCATTTCGCTCATAGGTTCCACTTTGCGGCGGATTGTTTTCGTCAAAACTGCGATGGGTATTGTTCTGATATTCCATTCTGGCATTCTGCTTGGCGCGCCTTTCAAAATCCCGCTGTTTCTGATTCTCCTTGCTGATTTCCGCATCCAGCATGCCCATCAACGCCCGTCGCTGCGATTCCGCAAGGGCGCGCCGAGTTGCCACTAGCCTGTCATAGTCAAGTTTTCCTGCTCCATTGCAAGCATGGCAAGTAATCGTTCGGTGTTTGAGGTTTTTTTTCGAACCAAAACATGCAGGACAATTGTAAGGGAATCCACCACAAAAAGAACACGGCAATCCGAACATATTTCCGGAATTAGGTTCATTTCCGGTTCCGTTGCAATGAGAGCAACGATACGGCTGTCCATGGCAAACACTGCAGTCCACCCAGTACACGTCATCAGTAACCCTTCTCCCATCGCAAACAGGGCAATTATACACCGGGTCAGCGAAACAGGACAACGCAAAAGAAAACATTGCCGCAAAAAGGATTTTTTTCATGATTTCTATCTTTCAATGTGATTTTTTAGTTGTTGTCGAAATTTAGCGATTTTCTCTACTTTTCTGACATCACCATCCCTGAAAAAAGTCGCAGAGATGCTATTCACTTTGACTTCTTGGCAGCGATATTTTTCGTAGTATAGATGTTACGGAACACAATTGCAACTTAGCCACCCCACCGCAGTGCAGATTGAATTAGATTTACGCGCCGGAAGGAAAGGTTCCACCCGCTCAGCGGACCATGGTGAACGGGGAGCTCACCGGCATCTTCTCGCCGTTGTAGTCCCTGTCGCCGGCGCTGAAGAAAAACGCCGTCGCCCCGTCGGGGAGCGTCGCCGAAATCCGGTTTCCGTCGACCTTCGCGTCGACGGTCTCCCATTTCGAGTCGCGGGTGACGACGGCGTCGCGGGAGAAGCAGAGTTTCGCCTCCGCGATGCCGGCTCCGGGATCGAGCACGGAACATTCGACGAAGTTCCCGTTCCTGGTGTTCTTCCCGAGCTTCGGCAGCGGGATGTCGCGTCCGCATTTCGAGTCGATCCAGCGGTAGACGATTCCGTAGTTGGCGGCCCGGGCGCCGTGGTCGAGTCCCACGATCGCCGCCTGGTTGTCGGTCGTGGCGGTATCGTCGATGCTCTTCTGCCAGCAGACCTGCTCGAAGGCGAAGTCGTTGCTTCCGACCACCCACAGCACCGGACAGGAGATACTGGAGAGGAAATTCTCGGGGTTGAACCGGGGGTCTGCCTTGACCCTGGCGTGATACGGGGTCTTCTCGCTTCCGAGCGCGAGGTGGCCGCAGCCGTAGCAGCAGGCGTATCCCGCGAAACGGTGGTCCGCCCCGGCGACGATGAGCCCGTTGAGCGCCCCGTGCGAGACGCCGACGAGGAATATCCTGTCCCTGTCGATTTCCGGGCGGCTCCGCATATATGTGTTGGCGTGGCAGGCGCAGCTCCTGATGTTCGGGGCCCAGGTTTCGCGCAAGGCGGCGTCGTTGCTGTGGCCCTTCGTCTTCATCTTCGCCTGGAGCGACTCCTCGACGACGGGACGCTTCAGGTAGTTGCAGGACGCCACCGGCAGATTGCCGTAGTGGTCGTAGGAAATCACGGCGTATCCGCGGTCGCGCCAGCGCTTTGCGATCATCGGGAAGCAGGTGTCGCTATTGCCGTGCTGGAGGACGACGGCGGGATATCCATTCTCCGGCTTCGGAGAATCCGGAAGTCCGAAGTAGGCGAACACGAAGCATTTGCTTCCGTCCGGCGCGGGCAGCGCCTCGAGAAGCAGCGAATCCAGTCCGTCGACATGATATTCCTTGTAGCGTTCGGCGGAGCGGACCTCCGGGGTACGGAAAAGTTCGGATTCGTCCAGGATTCCGGCCGCGGCGAGCGGCGAAACCAGCAACGCCGCGAACGCGGCCGCGAGCAGTTTTTTCATCACACGCTCCTCCTCAAGTTCGGGAAGTCGGCCCGGAACGCGATCGATGTGACCGAAAGCGTCCTTCGCCATGGAATGAAAATAAGGGCCGGGGCCGTTTTATTCAAGCCGTCCACCAGGGAGCCGATGGCAATGACGGATGCCTTCAGCTTCTCAGGCTGAAAAGCGTCTTGCCGATCCGGTTGGCGATGGCGACGCCGGCAAGGATCAGCGCGGCGCCCAGCAGCTGGGCCGCGGAAAGTTTTTCGCCCAGCAGGAAGCGTCCGGCGCAGAGCGTGACGATCGTCTCCACCCCGC
Organism: Victivallaceae bacterium; assembly: GCA_024405675.1. Taxonomy (GTDB): domain Bacteria; phylum Verrucomicrobiota; class Lentisphaeria; order Victivallales; family Victivallaceae; genus UBA1784. The sequence goes on along the minus strand of JAKSOH010000027.1, from coordinate 12,945 downwards.
TGAAGGAAGTGAACGCGCCCGCGCCGATCATGTCGACGGCGACGTTGGACGCCGCCATCGCGACGACGGAACATGCCGCGCCGAGATACAGGATCGGGCCGATGAGGACGGGATTGCGAAACGGCAGCAGCAGCAGTTCCGCGACGTCTCCGTGGAGGAGATGCGCGACCAGCGCGATCGAATCGAAGCATAACGCGCCGATGAACAGCGGCAGAAACGTCTTCGAGGCCGGGGTGACATGCTGCGTCTGGGCGAATACGAGATACAGCGACGACATGACAACCGCGCCGAGGATCAGCCTCCTGCCGGTGCCGTTGAACGACATCGCCCAGCCGTTTTCAAGGATGCAGACCGCCATGCCGGCGAGGGAGATGACGACCCCCGCGACCTGGGCGGCGGCCGGAAGCTTCCTGGACAACACCGAACTGAGCAGTATCGCGACGACCGGCACCCCGGCGAGCATCATCGCCGCCTCCGAGGTGGTCGTCCGCTGCAGTCCGGCCGTCTCGCAGATGAAGTACCCGCAGGGATAGAACAATCCCAGGAGCAGGACGGGCAGACGGTTCTCCCTCGGTATCCGGACATTCGCGATCCCACCCTTCCAAAGTCCGAGCAGCAGGAGAAACGCGACGGTGAAACGCCATGCCAGCAGGTCTATTGTCGAGACCGTGTCGAGCGCCGTCTTGGTGAAATAGAAGCTGAATCCGTACACTCCCTCGCAGATTACCGCCGCGAGGAAGCCGACGAGCAGTTTCCTCCGTCTGCCCAGCGAGGAAAGGAACCCCAGGTAGTCGAACATGCTTCCCCCTTTGTTTTCAACGGTCGAAGACCACCCTCACCTCCAGGCGGCCGTCGTCCGTTTTCGAAAAGACCGCGCTCCGGCAATTCGCCCGGATGCGCCCCGCCGTTTCCGGCACGCGCTCGAACGGATCCAGGAACGGCCCGTCCCATAGCACGGCGAATCCGAATCTGCCGTCCGTCTGCGATACGCCGATGTAGAGGTCTATCTTCTCCGTCACGGGGAAAACCACGTCCCGCAGCGTGCAGGTGAATACGTCGCGGAAGCACGCCCGCTGTTCCTCGCTCAAATGGTGGCGGTCGGCGAGCGCTCTCGCCCTCGCGCGGATGTGCGGTTCGTCGAAATCCTCCCTTGGAAGCCGGAAGTATTCCATGTCGACGCGCTTGATGAAGGCGATGGTCCTGGGACGTTTCGGGGATTCGAAGATCTCCTCCGGCGTCCCCTCCTCGTATATGCGTCCCTCCTCCATGAAGAAGATACGGCTGGAAACGTTGCGGGCGAACCGCATTTCGTGCGTCACGATGATCATGGTCATTCCCGTTTTCGCCAGTTCCGAAATGACCGACAGGACCTCGTCCACCATCGTGGGATCCAGCGCCGAAGTCGGTTCGTCGAAAAGGATCACCTCCGGCTCCATCGCCAGCGCCCGGGCGATGGCGATGCGCTGCTGCTGCCCGCCGGAAAGCTCGCCCGGAAGCGCGTAGGCCTTGTTCTCCAACCCCACCATCTCCAGCAGTTCGAGCGCTTTTTCCGTCGCCTTCGCGGGTGGACGATTCAGGAGTTTTCGCGGTCCGATCGTCACGTTCTCCAGCACCGTGAGATGCGGAAACAGATTGAAATGCTGGAATACCATTCCCATCTTCCGGCGGATCGCCGGGACGTCGGCATGGCGGTCGAGCAGCGGAACCCCCTGGAACAGTATCTCCCCGCCGTCCGGACGCTCCAGGAGATTGAGACAGCGCAGCAAGGTGCTTTTTCCCGTTCCCGACGGGCCGATGACCGAGACGATTTCACCTTTCCCGATGACGGCGTTCACGTCCTTCAGCACGGAAACGCCGCCGAAACTTTTCCTCAAATGCCGGATCTCTATCATTTCACACCTCTTTTCCGCAGGACATCCCGCCGCCGGAGTGGATCGACGCCCTTTTCGACGAAACCGAGCAGCCAGGCCAGGAGCTTCGCCGACGCGAAGTAGATCGCCGCGATGGCGATCAGCGGGAAAAAGGCCTCGTAGGTACGGCTGCGGATGATGTCGCCCATCTTGGTGAGGTCCATGATTGCGATGTAACCGACGATGGACGTCGTCTTTAGAGTGCTGATGACTTCGCCGGTGTAGACGCCGATGGTCGCGCGGACCGCCTGCGGCAGCACGAAGCGAAGGAAGGCCGATCGCGGCGGGAACCCGAGCGCCAGCGCCGCCTCCGTCTGGCCGCGCGGTACGCCGTCGATGCCCGACCGGAGCGTCACGCTCGTGTAGGCCGCGAAATCCATCGCGAAGGCGATTATCGCCACGACCTCGCCGCGGATATCCACCTTTCGGAAGACGACGTAGTAGAGAATCATCAGCGTCACCAGGATCGGCGTTCCCATGATCAGCGAAACATAGGAGTTGCCGATGCGCGAGACGGTCCGGTTTTTCGAACGGCACATCATGCAGACCGGAAAGGCGAGCAATGTTCCCAACACCACGGAAAAGACGGTGATGCAGAGCGTGACTTCAAGCCCCCTCAATATCAGGCGCCAGCGCGATTCCCGGACGAACGTCCTGTTCCAGCTTGCCATCAGCGACTTCCCGGCATCGGCGATTTTCCGGCCGAGCGAGATTTCCGGCTTTTCACCGGAATCGTTCCTTACCACCACGATCACCTTGCCCTTGTACGTGGGTTCGCAGAACAGGACCCGTTCCATGCGTTCCCTCGTGACGATGACGCATCCGCCGCCGAAATCGCATTTACCCGAAACGATGTTTTCGATGAAGGACGCTGCGTCGATCGGAACCGGAACCAGCGTGAATCCGAGTTTCGCGGCGGCCAGGCTCGCGATTTCAACATCGTATCCCACCACGGCCCCGTCTTTCATGAAGGAAAATGGCGGCAGTTCCGGAACGGTGGCGAAACGCAGCGCCCTGCCCGTTCCATCCGCCTTGGACATCGTGTAAAGCCTCTCGTCGTTGGAAAACCATTTTTCCTGCAGTGAGTCGATGGTGCCGTCCTGCTTCATCTTCCGGATTTCCTTGGCGAACTGCCGGCACAGGCCGTCGCCCTGCTTCGGGAACGCGAAGGCATAGTCTCCACAGGGGATTTCCCGCGGCAATCCGGCAAGATCGGGACACTCGTGGAAAAGCATGCCGGCCTGCGGCCCGTCGCAGAGGAACGCCGATATCTTGCCGTTGCGCAACGCGATGATTTCCTGATTGACCTGCGAAAAACTCATCACTTCAGATTTGGGGAGGTATTGTTCCGCCAGGGCGTCGAAAATGCTTCCGGTGAGCACTCCCACCTTTTTCCCTGCCAGGTCATCGAAGGAACGGATTTCCGAAGACGGCGAATCCTCCGCGCGGACAAGCATCGCCACTGCGGAATTGATGTAACTGTCTGAAAACAATACGCTTTCCGAGCGTTCCGGCGTCGCGTCCATCTGGGCAATCGCGATGTCGATCTTCTTCCCCTCCAGCGCGGCCAGCAGTCCGTTGTATTCGTAGACGTGCAGTTCGAAATCCATGTTGAGGAAAAGCGCCAGCCGCCTAGCGAATTCGATGTCGAACCCGACGTATTTTCCATAGCTGACGCCGCTCATCGGGAAATTGTCCCCGGTGACGCCGACAACCAGTTTTCCAACCGGATGCGCCGGCGCCGATATGTCGGGCATGACGGGGGACGGGGTCGATATCCAGCGCCTGTACATCTGGTCGTAGGTGCCGTCGGCCATGTACATGCGGATGAACTCGTTGATTTTCCCCATCACGTCGCCGAAATCACGGCGGGCGGCGACGGCGATATGCTCGGTCGCGACATCCTCCGGCAGAACCGTCAGATTCGGATGCTCCGTCACGACGTGGTCCAGTCTCGCGCGATCGTAGACGACGGCGGCCACCTTGCCGGATTCGAGTGCGAGAACGCAATCGGAGCAGTTCGAGAATTCCATGAACTTCGCCTGCGGGAAACGTTCCCTTGCCGCCCTCGTGGCGAAAATCTCGCTTTCGCAGGCGATAACGCAGTCGGGACGATTCAAGTCGCCGAGTCCGGAAATCTTCTTCCCGGCGGATTCCTTCCCCTTGCCGCAGCCACAAAGGACGACCGTCAGCGCCAGCAGCGTTCCCAGCACGCGCGGGAAGGACGTTTTCACTTTCCTGTAGAACATTGTCGCCACCCCAATATGTTTTTCGATCAGTCGCCGGATGATTCCGACTTCCTTTCATATCCCGGCCGACCGCCATCGATTCCCTGCGGACGTCTTGCCGACGCTCCGCGAGGCCCGTCATGACGAATATTCTTCGTTTCTCGGCACGGGGGATTGTCCCCGTTTTCCAATCGGCGATATGTCGGTAATATACCTCCGGACTGCGTCTGATTCACCCGGTGGAACCATGCGGCCGCACGGCGCCCGCTAGCACAGCAGACTTTGCAATTCCGCGAATACGACGAATGCCGCCACCGTCAGCAGCATGGCGAGCACCGGCATGACCATTCTCCGCCACAATGCGATCCGGCGTCTTTTGTTGCGCAACGCGAAGTGGATGAGAACCAGCCACGGAGCAATCAGGAATACCGAGAGAATGACGTTGCAGGAAAGTGCATGGATATATTGAAGGAGCGGACTGTCGTAGAACGGCGGGTCGCAGTACGGATTTTCAAAGGAGAATTCCTGCACGACGCCCAGCACCGCGCAACAGAGAATGTGTATCAGCCATTTTTCGGAGAAGAGCCGCCGCCGGAGCATGACCCAGAGACAGCAGAAGGAGACGACCAGCGTGAAGATTCCGACCATGAAGACAGAGTCCGCCGCGGTTATCCTCCAGTCGGGATACGGCCCGTAGGCGGCCAATGCCAGATTCGTCAGGTTGTCGCCGATTGGCACAAGGAGGAAAAACACGCAGCTGACGACCAACCACCGGCGCTTGTGCCGGACAATGGAGCGAAACAAGGCTTTCAACATCGGGAATTCTCCTTACGACCATGCGAATTGCGGCGGAAACCGGCCGCATTGGGATAAACATATGGTTTGAGACCGAGGTGTTCAAGCCGAATTGAAAAAGGTGGCAGACACGTCTCGGCTTGCGCAAAAATTCACAACAAAACACCGCAAAAATTCACAACGTTGCTTGAATCAAGAAAAAAACGACCGGTTCCACTCCCAGGGCAACATCATGAAAAACTGACTACGGAATCGACGTGCGCCGGAAGGTCATGCGGTTTTCTTGCGCGGCCGTCCTCCCTTGGCTCCGTTCCTGCGGCTGGCGGCCGCTTTGCGGGGAGAAGTCGCGGATCCTCCAGCGGAACCAAGTCGCGACAGTATTCTCCTGCGCTGTTCCTTCCACCAGTCCAGGTCCACCGCATTGGTTTCCGCATCCGGACTGTCGATATGCGCGATTTCCAGATCGATGTCGGCGTCCGGCCAATGCAGTCCGGCAGAACTGGCCTGTACATTGAAAAGCTCGTCGAGAAAACAACTTCTGAAGTAAGGATAGCGATTGAAATCGATATGATAAACCTTGCCGCAATGGTCCACGAGCATGTGATCCCTGGCGAGTTCAACGATTTCCGCGTACACATTCTTTCCATTTGTCGAGACATTCATTTCTCCGTCTCCTTATTTCAGCTACTATCTTATTGGCAACCGATCTACTTATGCCGCGTGTGAATTCCACTTCGACGTCCGGTTCAAGCCATATCTTCATTTCGTCCCGGGAACCAAACTTCACGACATGGACATGAGCTCTTGATTCCTCGTTGGCAAAACGGCCTATCCAATATCCTAGAAACATAAAGAATTTGCCTCTTTCGCAGAATTTATGAACTTTTGAATCGGTTTCAAGTTGTCTAAATAATGCAATCAAGTAGGATTTCGTTGCTTTATGCATTTTTAAGATCATGATTTTTTGACACTCAAATAATTGAACGATGTCTATTGCGCATAGTATAATTTTATCTTGTTACCAGTAATTGTTCATATATACGAAGAAGCGTAAGACTATATCATGGTGGTGTTGCAGCTTTTTGCGTCTTGGGTAAAACATCACTTTCAAAGCAAGAATTTTTCACAGATTCTGCAAAAGACCCCAAAAAAAAGACGTCCGGAAGCAACTCCAGACGCCTTTTGTACGATTGTTCGCCGGAACTACGGAAGGCCTTCGATCATCGGCTCGTACTTGCAGTTCACGAGGAACTTCTTCATCTCGGCCAGCGACACCGCTCCGCCGGATGCTGTCGCCGACTTGAGATTGAAGTGGCTGGACGCGCTTCCAAGCTTGAGGGCATCCTCGAGACTCCAATCCTGATGCAGCGCATACATGACGCCGGCGCAATATGCGTCGCCGGCTCCGTTGCTACCGACGATATCGGCGCGGGCGATGTAGCAGCTTGGTGCGTAGACGAACTCGCCGCCGCGCTGCATTCCGCAGGCGCCTTCGGGGAAGTGGATGACCACCGTTTCCTTGACTCCATTGTCCAGCAGAAACTTGACCGCCCCTGGAAGTCCGGCTCCGTTGATGGAGCCGTCGGCGCGGCGCAACTCGATTCCGCTGCAGGCCGAGGCCTCGACTTCGTTGACCACGAGAATGTCCGTGTATGGCAGCGACGGCATCACGATGCGGCGGAACTTCTCCGGAGCCTCGGAGACGAAGTCCACCACCGTCTTGTAGCCGTGCTTTTGGAGGATGGAGAGCAGTCTGGCCGCGCGGGTTCCGAACTCCGGGTCGGAGGCGTCGAGAGAATCCAGAAGGAGCAGGTACGCGAGGTAGAAGAACTTGGCCGGGACATCGATGCCGGAGAGCATGTCGCAGTCCAGCAACGCGTTGGCACCGCGGCAATGAAAGAACGTCCTGCGTCCGTTGCCGGACATTACATCGGTATAGCTGGTGTCGGCCTTGTCGGTCCGGAGCATTCCGGAGGAATCGATGTTTCGCTTCTTGATTTCATTGAGAATGAAGTCGCCTTCATTGTCCTTGCCGACCAGCCCGGCCGCGAAAAGCGGCAGTGACGGATCCATGGCGGCCAGATCGAACAGCACATTGGCCGGTCCGCCGCCCGTCGCGGCTATCTGTTTCGAAATATTGCAGAGATTGCCCTCTCCCGGCCAGCGGTCGATGAGCTTGACCTTGTCGACGAGCCAGTTGCCGGCTCCGATGATTCCGTTCCTTGTCATAATCCACTACTCCTCGTTAACTAACTCAACATAACCTGTCCGCCGGTCACGGCGATTGCCTGTCCGGTCTCGTACTGCTGTTCCTTCGCATAGACGATGGCCTTGGCCACGTCCTTCGGGAAGCAGCCGCGGTTCATCGGAACCAGCGACTCGTAGTGACGGCGCACGTCCTCCACGGTCTTGGCGCCCGGGACCTTGCCGGCCGCCAGGTACTGGACGAAGAGGCCGCGCACCGGATCGCTCCACAGCGGTCCGTCCAGGAAATTGCCCGGGCAGACGGCATTAACCTTGATCTTGTCTGTGACCAGCTCCAGCGCGAAGCTCTGGACTAGTCCGATTCCGCCGAACTTGCTCCCTGCGTAGGCTCCGTTGTTCTTCGAACCGACGAGACCGCTCTTGGAGTTGACCTGGACGATATCGGTCCAGAGTCCCGTCTCAGCGTTCTGCACGGCCATGACCGACGCAAAATACTTGGAACACAGGAAGAAGCCGATGTAGTTGATGTTAGTGACGAACTCCCAGTCCTTGAGTGCGAACGTCTTCACGGACCCCGCCCTGGCGACGCCGGCGTTGGAGACCAATAGATCGACGCCGCCGTAGGTCGCGACGATCCGGTCGACGAGGCCCTTCACCGAGGCCTCGTCGGCCACGTTGACCGCGAATCCGCGGGATCCCGCGCCAAGCTTGGCGGCGGCGGCGACCGCGCCCTGCTCGTTCATGTCGGCCACGACTATTTCGGCGCCGAGCGCCGCGAGTTCGACCGCGATGCCGTATCCGAATCCCTGGGCCCCGCCGGTGACGACTGCCACGGTGCCGGTAAGCTGCCTGGCCTTGCCGCGGCTCACCACCAGACGATAGGATTCGGCCTCCCACTTCTCGATGTTGTCGCACTGCTCGTCATCGAGATAACGCACTCCGCCGAAGGCCTCTGCCACGCGTTCGACGACCGCCGCGTCGAGCAGCATCGCCTTGACCTTGAGGGCGTTAACCAGATTGCGTCCGGCGCAGAATATCGCCTTGCCCTTGACGACCAGTGTCTTCGGGGACTTGCCGTAGGTGGCGCGGAAACGCTCGATCGCGCCCTGCGCGTCGTCGGCGGATTCGGCCACGGCCATCTGGGTTCCCATGTAGACGATGTGGTCAGGAGAAAGACCGCCGTAGGGAGGAATCATGTATCCGAACGACGTGACGACCGCCGGATTATCCTTCTCGCCCATCCAGGCGCGCAGCTTCGGTCCGAGAGCCGCGACGGTTTCGGGATCGCCGTCCGGGGCGGCACCCGGCCGGAAGTCGATTTCCTGCTCGGAGCAGAAACGTTCGAGCGTGTCGATTATGCGGTTGTAGGTGTCCTTGATGGCGTCGGTGCTGTCCGACGCGACGAACACGCCGTGGTTGGCGAGGAAGATGACGTCCGGGCAGCGGCCCTTCTCCGCGCGATATCCGTCGATCGCCTTGGCGACCATGACCGCGAGGTCGATGCCGGGAGCGCAATAGTCGACCCACAACGCATCGGGGAACAGCTTGGCGCAGAACCCGTGTCCGTTCCGGCCGCAGGTCATGCCGTTGACCAGCGCCGGATGGGTGTGCATCACGAACTTCTGGTCGAAGAGCTCATGGAGAGGCGTCTCGATCGACGGACGCAGTCCGGAACCGCCGCAGACCGAATAGTTCATGAGGCGCTTTATCTCGGCGAGGCTGTCCGGATTGGACGGTTCGAACAGCGAAAGGCACTTACGCACCGCCTCGCGGTCGATACGGACGAAGTCCTCCTCCGCGACCGATGCCATGCTGACGCCGCTCGGCTTGATGTAGAGATACCTGTCGTCCTTGTACGAGCTGTTCCCTCCTCCGGCGAGGACGAAGTTGGGGTTGCTCCCGTAGTAGTGCGACAGATCGACGATTTCCGAAAGTGACATTTTACCTGCTCCTTCCCTAGACAATGGTTGACGTTGGACACCAGTACGCAGGTACTATAAGCGCGTCACCGTGCGTTTTCCATACGACTTGCCACTTTATGGTTATTTCAACGCCTCGTGTCCTTGCGGGCCGCCGGATGGTTTCATGTCTGCCGGGCGTCTCCTGATACCATTCCAACGTGAGGGGTAACGCAATATCGTGGCGGGAAATCCCGATAAAACTCTTTATCTTCGCATCAACGCTAAAAATCGAATACAAGCCATACATTGTTCCGGATGGCCAACTCGACCGCCCGCTGGAATTTTCGAATCGAAGGCAGGAATCGGGATGTCTGGTTAGCCGCCGCGAATTCCAGTGTCATCTCCAAGGTGTCAGCAAGGACTTCCTGACCAAGATGTTCCGTTTCATAGAAATCTATATCCTTGCCAAATCTCTCGTTGAAACGGTCATAAAGCGCCATGAGGAAACGAGTCTCCGCCTCCGTAAAGACAAAGGTCTCTACCTGGGTCATGTCTCCTTTCAGAAATCCTAAAATCCCCGCTTCGTTATCCGGAACTTGAACAAAAAAGGTTTCCCCTTGCATTTTCCCACGTCTCAGAATTTATGAATGCGAAAATGGCGTCAACCGTGAAGTACTACTCCAGCGATTCCGCCTCCCAGCGGCACAGCTGCCCGGACTCGCTGGAGAAGTTAACGCCGATCAGGATGATGCGCTTTCCGTTGAGCCGGTATTTCTCGTAGTATTTCTTTTCATAGATCTGCTTGAGTGCGCTGTCGTCGTTATCGAGCTTGAATTCGAAGATGTAGATGTACTGCTCCGTTTCGATCACGATGTCCGCCCGTCCGGAATTGGTGTAGTCTTCCGCAAGAATGCGGAACCCGAGCAATCGGAAGATGCTGAAGAAGATGCTCTGGAACACATGTTCGTTCTTCTTGGTGATGTTGTACGGGATTCCAGCGAAGAACGTCCGCAACGCCGAATGCATTTCATCGGTGTTGCCGGCTTTGGCCGCGGACGTCAACTGTTCCGATATCATGATGGTATTTTCATCGGCTGCCGTGGCATAGCACTCCAATATTCCCTCGGAGAAACTGGCGCGCACCTCGCGATTGGGAAAGTCCAGGTAATAGGCGATTGCGCCATTGATGACTTCGGCGTGGCTGATTGTCAGATATCCGGTCTGGAACATCAGCGGAGCTATCTTGATGTTGTCAATCGTGGACACCGACAGGGACGTGTCACGTACTGGCGTGGTCGGCAATTTTGCGAAATTGTATCGTTTGCTCTTCGCCAGATCCATCAAGAACCCGGAGAGTCCTGTCTTAATCCAGAAGTTAAGGAATTTGCCGTGTTCGAAAAAGCTGGTCGCCGATACCGGATTGTAAACGGTAGGAGCATTTTCTTCAAAGCGATACCCGTTGTACCAGTACCTGATCTCCGCAACCATCTCATCTCTGGTCATGCCACGTTCGCTGGCGTATTTCCCAATCAACTCACCAAAATTATCCTCCAGCTCTTCTTGCGTGAACCCCAGCATGGTGGCGTAATTCCAATCCATGCTTATATCCTTGAGGTTGTTCAAATCGGAGAATATCGAAACATGCGAAAACTTGCTCACTCCCGTTATGAACACAAAACGCTCATACTGATCGCAGTCCTTGATGGACGAATAGAACCCACGCAATATGCTCATTATTTCGGGCAAATCCGGATTTGTTATGTTGTTCAGTATCGGCTTGTCGTACTCCTCAACCAAAATAACGACATCCGATTTCTTGCCCAAAGCAGAAATCAATTCCTTGAAACAGGCTCCAGGAGTCTTTTCGTGCAAGACAACTTGATGTTCCCCTGCCGCATGGCGCAAACATGACATCAGGTATTCGGGAAATTCACTCAGCGCGTTCTTCACCACATTGTAGTTTCCCAAACTCAAATGGATTACCGAATAGCTTTTCCAGTCATAGGGCTTGTCATAGATTCCCAGCCCCTTGAAGAGTTCCTTCTTCCCCTGGAATATCGCCTTAAGCGTGGACACCGTAAGCGACTTCCCGAAACGCCGGGGACGGGAGAGGAAATAGCATATCCCGCCGGAATTGATCAGGTTCCACAAATATTCCGTCTTGTCTATGTAAAACAATTTCCACTCTATGATGTGGGCGAAATCGGCAATCCCCGCTCCTGTCACTTCTTTCGTCATTTCCACTCCGACTTACAACGCTCTCGATATATCACATCAGTATTAGCATACACTGACATAAAATCAAAATCAACGGACAGCCAATTTGATTGCTGGTTGTAAAGAAAGGCTATGATTATCGGAATGGCCTGGAAGTTGGGCGGTGAGTTCAGCCGGGAGAGTCCGAACATTCTTGCCGCCATCGGCCGGTTCGGGAGTTTTACCCACAAGGAGCGTGCGCTCGCAAGGCACAGCAAAGGGGCGCCCGTGACCGAAGTCAAGGACGCCCCTGCGGGAATCGACGATTCGGGCTAGATGCCGAAGTGCTCGAGCAACGCCTTCTCGGCCTCCGCGCTCCACAACTGGTTGTGGCGAGCGGTGATTTCCGCGAGCTTCGCGAAGAGCGGATCGCTCTTGCCCTTCTCCGCGAAATCGGCGATCGCCGTGAGCGGGAGTTCGATTCCGGTGTAGATGAGCTTCTTGCCGCCCTTGATCTGCGGCAGGTGCAGCGTGGTCTCGACCACGGCATCCAGTCCGCCGATATGGGTGATCATGGCCGCCGGATTGATCTTGCCGGCCGCCATGAGCGTCAGGCTCTCCTTCATGTCGTCCGTGTTGCCGCCGCTGGTGCCCACGATGTGGGTGGAGGCGTAGTGGACGTTGTAGAAGTTGAACTCGGCCTTGAAGTTCGGATCGAGCGGACCGGCGAAGAAGTTCAGGCAGCCGTCGCGTCCGAGGATGGCGTCGGCCTGCTCGACCACCGGACGGACCGGCGCGAAGCAGAAGACGTCGTCATATCCCTTGCCGTCGACGAGTTTACGCAGTTCGGAGACCGCGTCGCCCTTGCCGGTATTGAGGTAGACGAGCTTGACGCCGTTTTTCTCGGCATCCTCGACCGTGTAGATGCTGGCCGCCCTGGAGAGCCTGGCGTCGTCGATATCGGTGACGACCAGGAAGCTCGGACGGCGCGGTCCGTGGATCGCATAGTCGATCGCGCCCAGTCCCATCGGGCCGACGCCGGCCAGGATGGCCATCGCACCGCCTTCGCGGATGCCCATCTGGTGGACGTAGCATCCGTTGGTGGTATGGTACATGGCGTGGAAAGCGCCGATGATGCAGCTCATCGGTTCCGAGAGCGAGCCGTGGAAGAACGCCTCGCCGCTGTACGGCAGCAGGCATCCCATCTCCATGACTTCGCTCGGGATGATGATGTAGGTCGCGTCGCCGCCGATGTACCTGTAAGAGTACCCGGGCGCGGCGAGGCTTCCCTTGTAGTTCAGCGCCGGCTGGATCGAGAACCTGTCGCCTTTCTTGAACTGGCCCTGCCAGCGGGCGCCGACGTCGACGATCTCGCCGCAGAACTCATGGCCGATGATGACCGGATTCTGCGCTACGTCGTCGGGAACGCGCTTGTGCGCCGCGCCCTGCTCGGCCGCCTTGAAGCTCGACATGCAGATGCTGTCGGAAACGATCCGGGCCAGGATCTCGCCCTCCCCCATCTGGGGGAGTTCGAAAGTCTCGAGGCGCAGGTCGTCCTTGCCGTAGAGTCTTACCGCCTTGGTCTGCATGGCCTAGATTCCCAGCTTTTCGCGACGGAGCTTCTCCACCGCGGTGTAGTTCATGCCGGGCACGTATCCGGGCAGAGGCAGGATCATCTCGTTGACCGCGTCGAGTATCCACGATCCCTGC